>NZ_JBEYSU010000005.1:0-305206 GCF_040704235.1 Micromonospora sp. NPDC047707 | reverse complement strand
TGTTCTGTGTTCCTTTTGGTGTTTCTCTGCGGGGCGCTGCCCCCCCCCCGGGGGGGCGGCCGGGGGCCCCCCCCCCGCCCCGCCCCCCACGGCCGGACACGGCGGCGACGCTGCCCGGCGGCGACGCTGCCCGGCGGCGGCGCTGCCCGGCGGCGGCGCTGCCCGGCGGCGACGGGATGGAACGAGCGAAGGGCGGCGATGAGGCGGCGGACCGGACGGCGACCCGGCAACCCGGACACCCGGGCGGCGATCCTGGCGGCGGCGCGCGCCGCGTTCGCCGACCGGGGGTTCGACGCGACCTCGATCCGGGCCATCGCCGCCGCCGCGCAGGTCGACCCGGCGCTCGTGCACCACTACTTCGGCAGCAAGGACCAGCTCTTCCTGGCCGCGATGGAGGCGCCGGTCGACCCCCGGGAGGTGCTGCCGAGGGTGCTCGCCGGCGACCGCGAGCGCGTCGGCGAGCGACTGGTGCGCACCTTCCTCGGCGTCTGGGACTCGCCGGCCGGCGCGGCCGGGCTCGCGCTGCTGCGCTCGGCGGTCAGCAACGAGTGGACCGCCCGGCTGGTGCGGGAGTTCCTGACCACCCAGGTGCTCCGCCGGGTCCTCGACCACCTCGACATCGACCCGGCGGAGCTGCCGCTGCGCGGCTCACTGGTGGCCAGCCAGCTGGTCGGGTTGGCGATGATGCGGTACGTGGTCCGGCTGGAACCTGTCGCCTCCGCGGCGCCGGAGACGCTGGTCGCCGCCATCGGCCCGACGGTGCAGCGCTACCTCACCGGCGACCTGCCGGCCTGAGTCGGGACCGGGCCCCGGTCACCGGGACCTGCCGCCGGCGGTCCGGGGCGGGGGCTCGGCGTCGGCCGCCGTCCTAGAGCGCCGACGGGCGCGCCGGGAAGGGGGTCCCCTCCAGCTCCTCCTCCTCGGGGGTGTGGCTGCGGCCGAAGGCGTCCATCCTGCCCCAGCGGCCGGGGATGTTCAGCAGCTCGATACGCCCGATGCCGGTGGGCAACTCCGGGTCGACGATGAGGTGTTCGCCGTGCGGGTCGAGGCCGAGCAGGACGCGTAACAGCAGCAGCGGGGCCCCCGTCGACCAGGCCTGTGGGCTGCAGGCGGTGGGGTACTCGACCGGGTACGTGGTGCGGGTTCGCGGGTAGCCGGCGAACGCCTCGGGCAGCCGGCCGTGGAAGTGCTCGGCGGCGTCGAGGATGCCCTGACAGATGGTGGCGGCCTCGCGGCGGAAGCCGTACCGCCACAGGCCCCAGGCGATGATGGAGTTGTCGAACGGCCAGACCGTGCCGACGTGGTAGCCGAGCGGGTTGTACCGGGCGCTGTCGGTGGCGAGGGTCCGCACCCCCCAGCCGGAGAAGAGCCGCGGGCTGAGCAGGAGTTCGGCCACCCGGCCGGCGCGGGACTCGTCGACGATGCCGCTCCACAACAGGTGCCCGATGTTGGACGACAGCGCGTCGACCTGACCGCCGTCGGCGTCGAGGGCGAGGGCGTAGTACTCCCCGTCGGCGATCCAGAACTCCTCGTTGAACCGGGCCTTGAGGTCGGCGGCCTCGCGTTCCAGGCGGTCCGCGTAGGCCGGGTCGTTCCAGAACAGGCGGGCCAGGCGAGCGCCACGCATCTTCGCGTCGTAGGCGTAGCCCTGCAGTTCACAGGTCGCCCGGGGGAAGCCGGGCAGGCGGCCGTCGCGATAGGACACCGAGTCAGGGGAGTCCTTCCAGCACTGGTTGGGCAGCCCGGTCGCGGGGTTGCGGGTCTGGTACCAGAGATATCCGGTGTCGAGGAGGTCACCGTAGGTGTCGATCCACCGCAGCGCGGCGCGGGCCTCGAACTCGTACGCCCGCACCAGAGTCGCGTCCCCGGTCCAGCGTTCGTACTCGTCGAGCAGGATCACGAACAACGGGGTGCTGTCGGCGGACCCGTAGTACGGGGAGTGCGGCTGCTCCTCGAAGCCCGCCGACTCGCCGTAGCGCAGCTCGTGCAGGATCTTGCCCGGTTCCTCGTCGGAGAAGTCGTCGACCCGGGTGCCCTGCGCGTAGACGAGGGTGCCGAGGGTGGCCGGCACGAGCTGCGGGGTGAACGGCAGGGCCTGCAGGCAGGTGAAGATGCTGTCGCGGCCGAACACGGTCATGAACCACGGCAGGCCGGCGGCGACCAGCTGCGCGGCCATGGTGATCGACGTGTACCGCAGCGCCGCCAGGTCCACCAGGCTCCGCCGGTAGGTCGACATGATCGACGGGTTGTCGCTGCAGAGTCGCGGCGCCGCGGACGTCCACCGGCGCAGCTCCTCGTCCAGCTCGTCACGGGAGCGGGCGTGCCGCAACTTCACGGTGTCCCGGAAATCCCGTTCCTGCGCACCGAGCACGAGGGTTCGCACCTGCAGCCGTGTCTGCCACTCCCCCTGCGGCGGGACCCGGACCTGGAAGGTCATCCCACCGGGATCGATGAGCGCGGCGGCGTCGGTGGAGATCACGGTTTCCCGGTGGAACCGGTCGCGCCGGTAGCGCAGCCGGAGCTGCCCCTCCTCCACGATCGCCGACACCGGCGCCTTCTTCGGCTGCGGGTTCTTGACCTCGAAGATGTCGGCGAAGTCGCTGCCCATGTCCACCCGCACCGTCACGTCCACCTCGCGGTCGCCGTGGTTGAGGACAGCGAGGTCCTCGACGAAGCTGCCGCCGATCATCCGGTTGCGGATCACCGACACCTTCGCGTCGACATAGTGGGTGGGTTCCCCGGGCACGAGGAAGAACCGGGTCTCGAAGTACCGGATGTCGTCGACCGACAGCGCGTGCAGGCGCTCCCCGTCCAGCCTCAGCCGCCAGGTGGACAGGAAGCGCGTGTCGTAGGAGAACAGGCCGGTCGGCACACTGGGCGACGGGTCGACGTCGCCCCGCTCGTCGCAGACGAGGAAGGTGTTGCCGTCCAGGATGCTGATCGATTTCCTCATCCCGGCGTCACCGGGGCCGTCTTCCGCAGCCGCTCCCGCCACACGGGCCCGTGCAGGGCCTGCCGCCGGGCCACCTCCCGTGGATCGAGCGTGCCGGACGGCGCGGGGAAGAACCGCCGGAACGTCAGGACCAGACGGGGGTCACCGGCGGACGTCGCCTCGTTGCGGAACAGCGCGGCGATCAACGGCGTGTCACCGCGGATCAACCGCTCGAAGAGCTCGTGCGTGGTCGTCATGACCGTGTCGGCGGGCTTCGCCTCCCGGGTGACGACGACCGCGTCCTCGGCGGTCATGTCCACGTACCAGTGATCGGTGTGACCGCCGTCGACAAGGTCCACCCGGATGCTTCCCCGGATCCGTGGCGGCAGATCCGCACGACCGCGTTGCCCCAGCCCGAGGAAGAACGCCTCGACGGCCCCACCCATACATTCCCCCCACGCAGCTCACCGCAGTCTAGGCAGGCGCCGACGGTCTCGGGGTGGTTTCGCGGACCGTTGCGGACCGTCGCCGGCAGCGTGATCGCGCGGCGGCGGAACCTACCGGCGTCCCTCTCCGGCGCCGACGTGCGGGCAGAGCATCGGGTGCAGCAGCCGGGCCAGTTCGGCGTGGTCGGCCACCGGCCGGGGGAAGGCGAGCCGGGCCCGGCGCGGCGCGCCCGGCCGGCCGTACGCGACGAGCAGCCCGTACCGGTCCAGGCGCACCACCCGCGGCCCCGCGTCGGCACCGCCGTCGACCAGGCCGAGCTGCCGGCGCAGGTACGCCGACAGCTGCTCGGTGTGGTGGTCGGCGAGGTCGGCCAGCAGCGCCGCCTCGACCGGGTGCAGCGGATCCGGCTCGGCCTCGGCGTACGCCTCGGGGTCGACCCGCCGGACGGAGCCGGCGCGTTCCCAGCGGGCCTCGACCACCTCGAAGCGGAACAGCCGGAACCGGGTGCCGACGTCGAGCAGGTCACCGGTGGCGTCGACGGCGGCGAAGTCCACCGCCGCCGCCCGCGCCCCGGCGCCGTGCAGCTGCTCGGCCCAGCCGGAGACCCAGGCGCGGCCGAGCGCCGGCGCGCCGGCCGCCGGGGGCAGGTCGAGCACGTCCAGCACGATGGCCACGTCGGAGCCGCCGGCGGTGGGCCGCAGCGCGGCGGCGAGGTCGCTGACGACCGGCACCAGCAGCAGCACCCGGCCGTCGGGGTCGGTGACGTGCCGGACGTGGTGCGGGCCCGGACGGTGCGCCACGTGGACGAGGCCGGGCAGCCGGCCCGCGACGAGGGTACGGACGATCTCCGCGGGACTGGGCCGCATGGCACGACCTCCTCAGTAGGTTAGGCTCACCTAACTCGGAGCGTAGAGCACCGGCACCGCCGCGTCTACCTGGTCTGTTCGAGCCAGGAGGCGTAGAGCAGCCCGTACACCGACTCGGGGTCGCGGACCAGCTCCTCGTGCGGGCCACGCTGCACGATCCGGCCCCGGTCCACCACGATCACCTCGTCGGCGGCCTGCGCCGTGGAGAGCCGGTGCGCGATGGCGAGCGTCGTCCGGCCCCGGGTCACCGCGTCCAGGGTGCGTTGCAGCCGCACCTCGGTGGCCGGGTCGACCGCGCTGGTCGCCTCGTCGAGCACCAGCAGGTCCGGGTCGGCGACGTACGCCCGGGCCAGCGCGACCAGCTGCCGCTCGCCGACGCTGAGCGCCTCGCCGCGCTCCCCCACCGGCGTGTGCAGGCCGGCCGGCAGCCCGTCCAGCCAGTCCGCCAGCCCCAGCTCGGTGAAGGCGGCGGCCAGCTCGTCGTCGGTCAGGTCGGGACGGGCGAACCGGACGTTCTCCGCGACGGTGGCGTCGAACAGGAACCCGTCCTGCGGCACCATCACCACCCGCGAGCGCAGGGAGGCGAACCGCACCTCCCGCAGCGGGACCCCGGACAGCAGCACGTCCCCCTCGGTCGGATCCATCAGGCGGGTGAGCAGCTTCGCGAACGTGGTCTTGCCGCTGCCGGTCTCGCCGACCACCGCCACCCGGCTCTTCGCCGGAATGTCCACGTCGATGTCGTGCAGCACCGGCGCACCGCCCGGATAGGCGAACCCCACCCCGGCGAACCGGATGTCCAGCGGGCCCGGCGGCAGCTCCCGCCCCTGCTCGCCCGGGTCCGCGACGTCCGGCGCGACGTCCAGCACGTCGAGCACCCGGCGCCAGCCGGCGATCGCGTTCTGCGCCTCGTTGAGCACCTCGGTGGCGATCTGCACCGGCTGGATGAAGAGCGTGACCAGGAACAGGAACGCGGTCACCTCGCCGATGCTCAGCGTGCGGTCGGCGCCGAGCAGCACCCCGAGCAGCACGACACCGGCGAGGGCCACACCGGCCGCGACCTCGCCGACCGAGCTGCCCAGGATGCTGATCCGGATGGCCCGCTGCTGGGCCCGGCGCTGGTTGTCGATCGCCTCGTCCAGCCGCCGCGCGGTCCGCCCGGCGATCCCGTACGCCCGGATCACCGGCGCTCCGACCACGCTCTCGGCGATCGCGCCGAGCAGCGTGCCGGTGCGCTGCCGCACCACCCCGTACGCCCCGGCGAGGCGCTGCTGGACGCGCCGGATCACGAAGACCGCCGGGCCGAACGCGGCGAACACCACCAGGGTCAACTGCCAGGAGTACGCGAGCATGACGGCCGTGGTCACCACCAGCTGGCCGAGGTTGACCAGCAGGATCACGCCGCCCCACTGGAGGAACTGGGTGATCTGGTCGACGTCGCTGGTCACCCGGGACACCAGCGAGCCGCGCCGCTCGGACTGCTGGTGCAGCATCGACAGGTCGTGCACGTGCCGGAAGGCGCGGACCCGCACGTTGGCCAGCGCCGACTCGCTGACCGTGAACAGCCGCCGCATCATCAGGTAGCCGCAGGTGGTGGTGACGACGAGCACCGCCGCCGTGACGGTCACGACCGTCCACACCACGCCCAGCTCGAGGCCGCCGGCGATGCCGTTGTCGATGCCCTGCTGCACCGCCACCGGCACGGCCGCCCGGCCGACCATGTAGACCAGCGCCAGGCCGAGCGTGCCGGCCAGCCCGACCCGCAGCTCCGGGGAGAGCGCCAGGCCGCGCCGCAGCGTCCGCCAGGTCGTCTCGGTCGCCTCCGGCGCCTCCGGGACCGTCACCGGTCCACCTCCATCTCCAGGCCGGACGCCAACGGTGGCGTGACCTCGTCGTCGTACGTGCGCTGCTCGGCCTGCTCGACCTCGGCCTGCTCGTACGCGGTGACCAGGTCGGCGTAGCCGGGGACGGTGGCGAGCAGCTCGGTGTGCGTGCCCCGGGCGACCACCCGGCCCTGCTCCAGGTAGATCACCTCGTCGGCGAGCGCGATGGTCGCCCGCCGGTACGCGACCACGAGGATCGACGCGGCCGCCGCACCCGGGTCGCCGGCCGGCGAGCGCAGCCCGGCCAGGATCGCGGCCTCCACCCGGGGATCGACCGCGCTGGTAGCGTCGTCGAGCACGAGCAGGCGCGGCCGGCCGGCCAGGGCGCGGGCCAGGGTGAGCCGCTGCCGCTGGCCGCCGGAGAGCGAGGTGCCCCGCTCACCCACCCGGGTGTCCAGCCCGTCGGGGAGGGCGGCGACGAAGCCGTCCGCCTCCGCCAGCCGCAGCGCCGCCCAGACGTCGTCGTCGCCGATGCCCGGCCGGTCGAGGGTGATGTTCGCGCGGACGGTGTCGTCGAAGACGAACGGCACCTGCGCGACGAGCGCGGCGGTGCCGGCGAGGGAGTCGGCGGTGAGGTCCCGCACGTCCACCCCGTCGATCGCGACGGTGCCGGTGCGCGGGTCGACCAGCCGGACGGCGAGTGAGGCGACGGTGGACTTGCCGGCGCCGGTCGGCCCGACGAGGGCGACCGTCTTCCCGGCCGGCACCGTGAAGCCGACCTCGCCGAGCACCTCCGCGCCGGGCAGGTGCGCCTCGACCGGTTCGTACGCGAAGTGGACGTCGGTGAAGGTGAGGGTGGCCGGCCGGGGGTCGGCGGGGTCGAGGACACGGTCGCCGTACGGCATCTCGCCGCTCGCGTCGAGCACCCGCCGGACCCGGTCCCAGCCGGCGACGCTGCGCGGCAGCTCGGCCAGCACCCAGCCGATGGCGCGCACCGGGAACGCCAGCACGGTGAACAGGAACGCCACGCTGACCAGCTCGGCGACGTTGATCGCGCCCTGCCGCAGCCGGAAGGCGCCGACCACGAGCACCGCGAGCGTGCCGAGGCTCGGCAGGGTCTCCAGCATCGGGTCGAAGACGCCGCGCAACCGCCCGACCGACACCAGCGCGTCCCGCAGCTCGCCGGCGCGGGCGCCGAACCGGTCGGTCTCCTGCGCCTCGCGCCCCATGGTCTTGACCACCAGCGCGCCGTCGAAGCTCTCGTGGGCGATGCCGCTCACCTCGGCCCGCAGCCGCTGCGCCCGGGCCTGGCGGGGGGCCATCCGGCGGGAGTAGACGACGTTGAGCGCGAAGAGCGCCGGGAAGACGGCGAGACCGACCAGGGCGAGGGCCCAGTCGGTCACGAACAGCGACACCACCGCGCCGACCAGCATCACCAGCGTGCCGACGGCGAACGGCAGGGGCGCGATGGGGTACCACGCGGCCTCGACGTCGGAGTTGGCGTTGGAGAGCAGGGTGCCGGTGGCGTTGCGGTGGTGCCAGGACAGCGGCAGGTCGAGGTAGCGCCGGGTGACCCGGCGGCGGTAGGCGGCCTGGAGGCGGAACTGCATGTACCCGGCGCCGAGCCGCCGGCCGAAGATGCCGACCACCCGCAGCACGCTGATGCCGAACAGCGCGGCGGCGGCCAGGGCGAGCGCGCCGACCTCCACCGAGCCGTCCGCGATCGCCGGCACCACCACGTCGCCGACCACCGCGCCGACCACGTACGCGCTGGCGATGATCATCAGCCCGAAGAGCACGCTGCCGGTCACGGCGACCGCGAAGATCCGCGGCTGTTCCCGGATCGCCCGGCCGAGGACGGCCAGTCCCCGCCAGAGCACGTCCCGACTCGTCCCGCTCGCCACGCTCTCCCCCGCCGTAAGCCGCAATTATCTCTCCCATCCTTACGTGTCGGGGCCAGCTCCGCCGACCCGGGCGGGCATGTCGGCCGTCACCCCTCCGGCCGGGCCCGGACGGCCGGCGCGCACCGGCCACCGCCGCCGCGGGTCCGGGGTTCTGCCGCGCGGCGGACCGGGGCCTACCATCGATGCCATGCCGCGGCACGCCCGATCGGAGCGCGAGGCGCTCGCCGATCTCCTGCAGACGCTCGGACCGGACGCACCGACGCTCAACGAGGGCTGGAACACGCGGGACCTCGCCGCCCACCTGGTGCTGCGGGAGCGGCGCCCGGACGCCGCCGGCGGCATCCTGCTCCCGCCGCTGCGGGGGTACGCGGAGCGGGTCCGCCGCCGCATCGCCGCCCGGCCGTGGCCCCAACTGGTCGACCAGGTGCGCCGTCCGCCGGCGTGGAGCCCGGTCAGCAATCCGGTGACCGACGAGCTGGCCAACACCCTCGAGTTCTTCGTCCATCACGAGGACATCCGCCGCGCCCGGCCGGACTGGCTGCCCCGCGACCTGCCGGTCGCGCTGCACCGGGCGCTGTGGAAGCGCGCCGCCCCGCTGGCCCGGGTGGCGCTGCGCCGCTTCCCGGCCGACGTGTTCGTCCAGGCGCCCGGGCACGGGGGGCTGTCGGTCGGCCGGGGCGGGGAACCGGTCCGGGTGGTGGGCGCGCCCGGCGAACTGGTGCTCTTCCTGACCGGTCGGCAGCGCGCGGCGCGGGTGCAGGTCGACGGGCCGACGCCCGTCGCCGACCGGCTGCGGGCCGCCCGGCTGGGCATGTAACGGAGTGTGCTCAAACGGTCACGCGACACTTCGGGACACCTTCGCCCCACTGATCGCGGCCGATCCCGTCCTCCCGTACGCTGTGCCGCGCCGCCCGCCCCGGGGCGGCGCGACAGGGGGAGCACCATGCGGACCTTCGCGGTCTCGGCGCTTCATGAGCCGCCCTTCCCTGCCGGACCGCACGTCGAGACGGCGCGGCTGGGCGGGGAGAGCATCGCCTGGGCGCAACGCTTCGGACTGATCACTAGCGGGCACCGGCTCCGCCGGGCGGACGCCGCCGGCCTCGCCGGGCGCGCCTGTCCCGGTGGCCCCGTCGAACGCGTCCGCCTGCTGGCCGACCTGATCACCTGGTTGTTCGTCATGGACGACGCCTGCGACGAGGACGGTCTGGGTGCGTCGCCCACCCGCCTGGCCCCGACCGTCGCGGTGCTGCTCGACGTGCTGGACCGGCAGGGTGACCCGGGGGCGGCGCAGCCGACCGGCGCCGGCCCGCTGGGCGACGCGCTGGACGACCTCTGCCGGCGGGTCCGGCAGCTCGGCCCACCCGGCCTGCTGCTGCGGTTCACCAGCCAGGTCCGCGACTACCTGCTCGCCCTGCTGTGGGAGGCGGCCAACCGGGAACACGGCCGGGTGCCCCTGCTCGACGAGTACGTGCAGATGCGCCGGCACACCGGCGCGGTGCAGCCGAGCTTCACGCTGACCGACCTCGCCGCCGGCGGGCTGCCGGGGCCGGGGCGGCGCGCCGATCCGGCGCTGGTCGCCCTCGACCTGCTCGCCGCCGACCTGGTCTGCTGGTGCAACGACCTCTTCTCGTACGGCAAGGAGACCCGCGACACCCGGGACGCGCACAACCTGGTGACCGTGCTGGTCGAGGGGTCCGGCGGCGACGAGGCGGTGGCGCTGCGGGCCGCGGCCGACCGGTTCAACGGGGCGCTGGCGGCGTACCTGGCGGCGGACTCGGCGCTCTGGGCGACCGGGGACGACGTGCTGCGGACGGTCCTGCGCAACCGCCGCGCCTGGATCCGCGCCACCTACGACTGGTCGCGGACGGCGGCCCGGTACGCCTGACCGGCAGGGTTCCATTAGGTGGGACGTGGGACGCTCCCGCGGGCAGGGCTAGCCGAGGCCCGGGGGCAGGCAATACTCTTCGGTAACGCACATTGGCGTGACGACCGTCACGCCACCACCCCCGAAGGCGGCTACAGCGATGGCTCTCGATGTACCGTACCGTTCCATCCCTGACATGTTTCTCAAGCGCGTCGCGGCGAGTCCCGACCGCCGTGCTTTCGGTCACCCGGGCCCGGACGACTCCCCGGTCTGGCTGACCTGGGAGCAGGTTGCCCACCGCGCCAAGGCGATCGCCGCCGGGCTGCACGGCCTGGGCGTCGGTCAGGAGGATCCGGTGGCGATCCTGGCGAACACCCGGCTCGAGTGGGTGCTCGCCGATTTCGGCATCATGTGTGCCGGCGGCGCGACCACCACCGTCTACCCCACCACCGAACCGGAGGACGCGACCTACATCATCGCCGACTCCGGCTCCCGGGTGTTGTTCGCCGAGAACCCGGCCCAGGCCGCGAAGATCGCCGGCGCGGAGCTGCCGAGGCTCACCCACGTCGTGCTCTTCGACGGCGCGGCGGACCCGGCCGCGGCCGTACCGCAGCTCACCCTGGCCGAGCTCGAGGAGCAGGGCGCCCGCGCCCTCGCCGCCGAGCCCGACCTGATCGACATGCTGGTCGCCGGCATCGGTCCGGACCACCTGGCCACCCTCATCTACACCTCCGGCACCACCGGTCGCCCGAAGGGCGTCGAGCTGCTGCACGGCGGCTGGTGCTGGGAAGGCGTGGCACAGGCCGAGCTGGGTCTGCTGCGCGAGGACGACCTGCAGTACCTGTGGCTGCCGCTGTCCCACTCGTTCGGCAAGACGCTGCTCTGCGGGGCGACCCACGTCGGCCTGCCGACGTACGTCGACGGCCGGGTGGACAAGCTCGTCGAGCTGCTAGCGGTGGTCAAGCCGACGCTGATGTGCGGCGCCCCGCGCATCTTCGAGAAGGTCTACAACAAGGCGGTCACCACGGCCCAGGACGCCGGCGGCGCGAAGGCCAAGATCTTCGCCTGGGGCGTCCGGGTCGGCAAGGAGAAGGTCGCCCTGGAGCAGGCCGGCAAGCCGGTCCCGGGCGGGCTGAAGCTGAAGTACGCGGTGGCCGAGAAGCTGGTGTTCAGCAAGCTCCAGGCCCGCCTGGGCGGCCGGATCCGGGTGCTCGTCTCGGGCGCGGCGCCGCTCAGCCCCGAGATCGCCACCTTCTTCGCCGCCGCCAACCTGCCGATCTCCGAGGGCTACGGCCTCACCGAGACCAGCGCCGGCAACTTCGTCAACCCGCCGGACGGGCTCCAGATCGGCAGCGTCGGCAAGGCGATGGGCGACCTCGAGTGCCGGATCGACACCGACGGCGAGATCCTGATTAAGGGTCGGCCGGTGATGCGCGGCTACCACAACCTGCCCGAGGAGACCGCCGCCGCGTTCACCGAGGACGGGTACTTCCGCACCGGCGACATCGGCACGCTGGACGAGAAGGGCTACCTGCGGATCACCGACCGCAAGAAGGACCTGGTGAAGACGTCCGGCGGCAAGTACATCGCCCCGTCGCACATCGAGGGCATGTTCAAGGCGACCTGCCCGTACACTTCGCAGGCGGTGGTGATCGGGCAGGCCCGCAACTACTGCACCATGCTGGTCACCCTCGACCCGGACGCGATCAAGGGCTGGGCGGCCGGCACGCCGCTGGAGGGCCGCAGCTACGCCGAGATCGTCGCCTCGCCGGAGGCGCAGGCCATGCTCGACGAGTACGTCGCGCAGCTCAACAACAAGCTGAACCGGTGGGAGACGATCAAGAAGGCCACCATCCTGCCCCGCGACCTCACCATCGAGGACGGCGAGATCACCCCGTCGCTGAAGATCAAGCGGCGGGGCGTGGAGAAGAACTTCGCCGCGGAGATCGACCGGATGTACGAGGGCACGCTCGCCGAGCTCTGACCGGTCCGACCGGCGGCCCCGCACCCCGACCGGGGTGCGGGGCCGCCGCCGTACCGGGCCGGCTCACAGGTGGCGGCCCCGCCAGGCGGTCTGGTCGGCCTCCGCCGTCACCTGCTCCCGGAGCGCCACCTCCCGCACGTTTCGCCGCAGCGGCGCGTCGACGACGGTCTGCACGGCGACCAGCACCACGGTGGCCAGGGCGAGCACGGAGACAGCGAGCATCTCCCCCAATGGGGCGGCCAGCGGCACCAGGACGGCAAGCAGCACCACCGCCGTCACCGACGGCCAGCGCACGGTCCCCAGCACCCGGAGGCCGAGTGCGACCAGGCCGAGCAGGTAGAGCGCGACGCCGCCGTAGAGCGCCAGCAGGTCCAGGCCGGGCAGCGGCAGCCCCCAGGTCGGCGTGGACGGATCGGCGCCCTCCTCCAACAGGCCCTTGAGGCCCAGCGCGAGCAGGATGATCCCCGCCACCAGCACCGTGTGCAGGTAGGTGTACGCGTCCCGGGCAAGAGCGGCGCGGACTCTGGGAACCCGCGCCCGGTGCAGCGTCTGCTCGGAGGCCAGCGCCAGCGTGTCGAAGTACGCCCACCACAGGGCGGCCACCACGGCGATGCCGAGCAGCGCCGCGATGATGATCGGCCAGCTCAACGGCAGTCCGGCGGTGAAGCCAGGTCCGATCCCGAGGGCGATGATCGTCTCGCCGAGGGCCACCAGGACGATCAACGCGTGCCGCTCCGCCCAGTGCCCGGCGGACAGCACAGTCCAGCCGGTGCCGGGCAGGACCAGTCCCGACCCGTACTCGACGCCGATGGCGGCGAACCAGAGCGCGAGCCGGACGACCTGCTCGACGCGGTCCTCGGCGAACCGCTGCGGCAGCACCGCGGCGATGAGGAGGAATCCGGTGGCCGCCAGCACCGGCACCACCGGCAGAAACCGACGTAACCGCGAGCGCTCCTGCCGGACCATCCAGCCGAAGACCGCCACCTGGCTTATCCGGATCACGAAGTAGCAGACCGCGAACACCAGTGGCCCGGGCAGGCCGCCGGGCAGGTCCCGGAACGCCTTCGGCATCGCGAGAGCGAACACGAAGGCCGTGGCCGTGGCCGCGAACCCGACGAACGGGACGACGCCCTGATCCGTACGGACGAGGTTGCCCAGCACCGCGAAGCCGGTCCAGGCCCACCACAGCAGGGCCAGCACCAGCAGGCCCTGCACCAGGCCGCGCAGGGTCGGGTTGCCGGCAACGGCCGTGGTGACGTTGAGGAAGGCGAAGACGAACACCAGGTCGTAGAAGAGCTCCAGGCGGGTGGTCCGGGAGCCCGGCGCGCTGGGCTGGACGCCGCGCGGCCATGGCGTCCCCCGAACGCTCTCCACCTGCGTAGTCTGTCAGCCGGGGCGCTGCGGGCAGGCAGGATTGACCGACCAGCGACCGCCGCGAAGCCCCCGGTGCCCACCGGTGTGCGTCGCACCGGGGCGGCCTCACGCGATGACCGTCGGCTCCCGCCACTGCGGACGGCCGGCGCGGTCCAGGTCGTACCGGACGGCGGCGATCCGGCCGACCGCCTCCACCAGGTCCGCGACGGGCAGGGTGAACGGCAGCCGGAGGAAGCGCTCCAGCGTGCCGTCCAGGCCGAACCGGGGGCCGGGCGCCAGGCGTACGCCGACCTCCTCGGCGGCCCGGGCGAGGGCGCTGGAGATCGGCCCGTCGAGTTCGGCCCAGAGGGTGACACCGCCGTGCGGCACGGTCACCCGCCAGTCCGGCAGGCGCTCGGCGAGGGCGTCGAGCAGCGCGTCGCGCTGCGCGGTGAGCTGCGCCTGGCGGGCCGCCACGATCGCCGGGGCCTGGGCGAGCAGGTGGACGGCGACCAACTGGTCCAGCACCGGGCTCGCCATGTCGACCCCGACCCGGGCGGCGGCGAGGCGCTGCACCTGCGGGGCGGACGCCCGGATCCAGCCGATGCGGAGGCCACCCCAGAACGGCTTGCTCATCCCGCCCACCGTGACGACCCGGGAGTGCCGGTCGAAGCTCGCCGTCGGCGGCGGCACCACCGTGCCGTCCAGTGGCAGGTCCACGAAGGACTCGTCGATGATCAGGTCGGTGCCGACGGCGTGCGCGGTGGCGACCAGCCGCTCCCGCAGCGGCGCCGGCATCAGGTGGCCGGTCGGGTTCTGGAAGTCGGGGATCAGGTAGGCGAGCTTGGGCCGGCCCTGCCGCAGTGTGCCGAGGAGCAGGTCGGCGTCCCAGCCGGGCTCGTCGAGGGCGAGGCCGTGGGTGGTGATCCGCGCCCGCCGGGCGGCGAGGGCGGCGAGCGCGTTCGGGTAGCTGGGCGCCTCGACCAGGACGCTGCCGCCGGGGCTGTGCGCGAGCCGGAGGACCAGGTCCAGGGCGTGCTGGGTGCCGCTGGTGACCATGATCTGGTCGGGCGAGGTGGGCAGGCCCCGCTGGGCGTACGCGTGGGCGATCGCCTCCCGCAGCTCGATGATGCCGGTCGGGTGGTAGCCGGCGCCGCCCAGGTAGCACGGGAGGTCCTCGGTGGCGGCGCGGGCGGCGGGCAGCAACTCGGGCGGGGCGGCGAGCGCGGCGACCCCGAGGTCGATCATGTCGCGGTCGTCGAGGGGGGTCCACAGGCCGGTGCCGGCCATCCGGTGGTTGCCGGGGAGCATGGTCCAGCTGCCGGCGCCGCGCCGGCTGGCCAGGTGGCCGCTCTCCCGCAGTTCCCGGTAGGCGGCGGTCACCGTGGTGCGGCTGATCCGCAGGGCCTCGGCGAGCTCGCGTTCGGCGGGCAGGCGTACGCCCAGCGGCAGCCGGCCGTCGGCGAGCAGCCCACGGACGGCGGCGGCCAGCGCCGCGTAGTCGGGGCTGCGCCGGCGGCCCGGCAACGCGTGCCACTGGCCGAGCAACCGGGCCAATTGGACGCCGCGTACCTGACTGGTCATAGCCACTCCCGCGATATTGGCTCTTCTCTCTCCGCAATTGGCACCTAGGGTGGCATGCGTGGCTGCGATTGGCAATCTCCGGTACCGGCCGGCACGACGGCTGGCCCAGCTCTACGCCGGGCTCGTCCTCTACGGCGTGAGCATGGCCCTGATGATCCGCTCCGGCCTCGGCCTGGATCCGTGGGACGTCTTCCACCAGGGCATCTCGGAGCGGACCGGGCTCTCCTTCGGCACGGTGACCATCGCGATCGGCGCGCTCGTGCTGCTGCTGTGGATCCCGCTGCGGCAGCGGCCGGGCGTCGGCACGGTGAGCAACGTGGTGGTGATCGGCCTGGTGGTCGACGCCACGCTGCCGCTGCTGCCGCCGGACCTGCCGTTCACCGCCCGGATGGTCCTGCTGACCAGCGGGATCGTCGCCAACGGCGCGGCCACCGGGCTCTACATCGGCGCGCGGCTCGGCCCCGGCCCGCGGGACGGCCTGATGACCGGGTTCGTCGCCCGCCGACCCCGCTTCTCGATCCGGCTGGTCCGCACCGCCATCGAGGTGACCGTGCTGGCGCTGGGCTGGCTGCTCGGTGGCACGGTCGGCGTCGGCACGGTGGCGTACGCGCTGACGATCGGGCCGCTGACCCAGTTCTTCCTGCCCCGCGTGACGGTTCCCCTCCCGTCACCCCCGCCGGCGACCGCCACCCCGACCCCGGCCACCCCCTGAAGCTCGCGGTCACGCACTCCCGGGCCCCCGTTGCACCGGTTCGACGCGGCCAAGAACGCAAGATCACGCAGGGTGATCAGAAGGTGACGGCCGGGTGGCCGGTGGGGGTCGGGTGTTTCCTTTCCCCGGGGCGGCCGGCAGAATCTGGCCATGGTGGAGAACCGCTGGCGGTGGACCGACGCCTGGATCTTCGTCTCGTTGGTGATCGCGAGTGGTGCCGGCCGGCACCGCCGGGCCGCGTCGAGCCGTCGACCCGAAGGGGTCCGCCTCGCCGACGTGCTCTCCACCGCCGACCACCTCAACCAGTCGATCCCGGAACGGCACGACGTCGAGGTGGCCGTCCGCCGCCTGGCGGGCGCGGGGCTGGTGAGCGTCGCCGACGGTTGGTTCCGCATCACCCCCGACGGCGAGCACCTCTGGCGCACCCGCCCGAACGCCGGGCTGGCAACCACGGTCGACGCGGTCCAGAGCGCGCTCAGCCGCCGCCACACGCCCGGCGACGCGGAGTGGCACCTGGACGAGGCCGACCACGCGGCGGCCGTGCAGGAGTACGTGGTGCGGTCGATCCCGGCACCCCGCCGCTCTCCCGAGAACCACGTTCACCGGGACTGACGGGCGCCCGCGGTCCGCGTACGCGAGATGGCGCGTTGGACCGCGACGGCGCGGTCAGCGGACGGGGTGGCCCGCCCCGCGCAGCGCGTCCTTCACCTGGGCGACGCTCAGCTCGCCGAAGTGGAAGACGCTCGCGGCGAGCACCGCGTCCGCGCCGGCGCCGATCGCCGGCGGGAAGTGGGCGACCTCGCCCGCGCCGCCGCTCGCGACGACCGGAACGTCGACCACCTGCCGTACCGCCCGGATCAGGTCGAGGTCGAAGCCGGCCTTGGTGCCGTCGGCGTCCATCGAGTTGAGCAGGATCTCGCCCGCGCCCAGCTCGGCGCCCCGCCGCGCCCACTCGACGGCGTCGATGCCGGTGCCGCGCCGGCCGCCGTGGGTGGTGACCTCGAACCCGCTGGGCGTGGTGCCGGCCGGAGCGCGGCGCACGTCGAGCGAGAGCACCAGCACCTGCCGGCCGAAGCGGTCGGCGATCTCGGCGATCAGCTCCGGACGGGCGATGGCGGCGGTGTTCACGCCGACCTTGTCCGCGCCGGCGCGCAGGAGGGTGTCGACGTCCGCGACCTGCCGCACCCCACCGCCGACGGTCAGCGGGATGAAGACCGACTCGGCCGTGCGGCGGACCACGTCCAGCATCGTGCCGCGGTCGCTGGCGGAGGCGGTGACGTCGAGGAAGGTCAACTCGTCGGCGCCGGCCCGGTCGTACGCCGCGGCCAGCTCGACCGGGTCGCCGGCGTCCCGCAGGTCGAGGAAGTTGACGCCCTTGACGACCCGCCCGGCGTCCACGTCCAGACAGGGGATGACCCGTACCGCCACCGTCATGCCGCGAGCCTATCCAACGCACGTCCGCCGGTGGCCGACCTGTGAGGCCGGCCACCGGCGGGTGCGTGGTGTCAACAAGGGGCCCTTCCTCTACCGCAGGCGTTAAGAGGGGGCCCTTCCTTACACCTTCACGAGCATTTTGCCCAGGTTCTCGCCGCGGAGCAGGCCGAGGAAGGCCGCCGGGGCGTTCTCGATGCCGTCGACGACCGTCTCGTCGTACGCGAGCTTTCCGTCGCGCAGCCACCCGGCGACCTCCCGCACGAACTGGTCGCGGAGGTGGCCGTGGTCGCCGACGAGGAAGCCGCGCAGGGTGAGCCGCTTGCCGATGAGCAGCGCGAGGTTGCGGGGCGCGGCCGGCGGCTCGGTGGCGTTGTACTGCGCGATCATGCCGCAGACGGCCGCCCGGCCGTGCGGGCGCATCGCGCCGATGGCGGCCTCCAGGTGCTCGCCGCCGACGTTGTCGAAGTAGACGTCGATGCCGTCCGGCGCGGCGGCCCGCAGCTGCTCCCGCACCGGGCCGCCGTGGTAGTCGAAGGCGGCGTCGAAACCGAGGGCCTTCAGCCGGTCGACCTTCGCCGGGGACCCGGCGCTGCCGACCACCCGGCCGGCGCCCTTGAGCTTGGCGATCTGCCCCACCACGCTGCCCACCGCACCGGCCGCGCCGGAGACGAACACGGTCTCCCCCGGCTTCATCGCGGCCACGTCGAGGAGACCGGCGTACGCGGTGAGCCCGGTCATGCCGAGCACACCCAGGTACGCCGTGACCGGGGCCAGGTCCGGGTCGACGGTGCGGGCGGCCTTGGCATCGAGCAGCGCGTACTCCCGCCAGCCGAGCCCGTGCAGCACGGTGTCGCCGGGCGCGAACCCGTCGGCCTCGCTGGCCACCACCTCGCCGACCGCCCCGCCGTCCAGCGGCGCGTCCAGGGCGAACGGGGCCACGTACGACTTGACGTCGTTCATCCGCCCGCGCATGTACGGGTCGACGGACAGGTACGTGTTGCGGACCACGATCTGGCCCGGCCCCGGCGTCGGCACGTCGGTGGTGACGAGGCGGAAGGTGTCCTCGGTCGGCCACCCCTGTGGGCGGGCGGCCAGGTGGATCTCGCGGTTGGTGGTCACGGGCGTCCTTTCGTCGTACGCGGGCGGGCGTCGCGGCGTCACGCCGCCAGCGCCTCGCGGACGCGCAGGGCAACCTCGACGTTCCCGCGGGTCGCGTTCGAGTACGGGCAGACCTGGTGGGCCTGGGCGACCAGCTGCTCGGCGGCCTCCCGGGGCACGGCCGGCAGGTCGACCACGAGGGCCACGGTCAGCCCGAAGCCGCCGCTGCCGTTCGGCCCGATGCCGACCTCCGCCTCGACGAGGGAGCCGGTGACGTCGGCCTTCGCCCGACGGCCGACCAGTCGCAGCGCCGAGTGGAAGCAGGCCGCGTAGCCGGCGGCGAACAGCTGCTCCGGGTTGGTGGCGTCGCCCGACCCGCCCATCTCCTTGGGCACGGCGAGGTCCAGGGCGACGGTGCCGTCGGAGGTGCGGACGTGACCGTCGCGGCCGTCGCCGCTGGCCGTGGCGTGGGCGGTGTAGAGCACCTGCATGGTCGTCACTGCTCCTTCTGTCGGTGGATCGTCTCGGTGACCCGGGTGAGGGTGTCGCGCAGCGCGACGAGGTCGTCGGCGGTCAGCCCGGTCGCCCGGGCCACCCGCTGCGGTACGTCGGCCATGCGCTCGCGCAGGGCCCGCCCCTGCGCGGTCAGCTCGACCACCACCCGCCGCTCGTCGACCGCGGACCGCCGCCGGAGCACCAGGCCCGCCCCCTCCAGCCGCTTGAGCAGCGGGGAGAGCGTGCCGGAGTCGAGGTGCAGCCGCTCGCCGAGCGCGGAGACCGTGGGCGCCTCGTCGTGCTCCCACAGGACCAGCAGCACCAGGTACTGCGGGTAGGTCAGGCCGAAGCCGTCGAGGATGGGCCGGTACACGTCGGTGAGGGCGCGCGACGCGGCGTAGAGCGCGAAGCACACCTGCCGCCGCAGCACCAGATCATCGGTCACCACAGAACCGTAGCGCACAATTTAATTGGGCACAACCAATAGTCACGTGGCGCACAGCGGGACGTCGGGTGGGATGGTCTCGGCCCGTTTCACCACCGTGGTCTCGTCACCGAGTCCGCCCGTACGCTGGATCGGCCGGGTCCGGAAGACCTTCAGGAAGAAGTTGACGACGTCGGCGACCACCTGCGGGATCGAGTAGCTGATGCCGTACCGCAACGTCACGTTGATGCCGGCGCCCCGACAGACCGCCAGCGGAGCGCCGGCGCCGGAGCCGAGCGTCGCGCCGACGCCGGCCCGCAGTCCGGCGTACACCCCGGCGGTGAATCCCAACGCCCCGATGCCGACGGTGAACTTGACGTCGTAGCCGAACAGGATCCCGTTCACCCCGATCGACACGCCGGTGATCGAGTTGGTGAGGCTGTCGCGGACGGTGAACCCGGCGGGCATCACCGGCCCCCAGTAGGGACGGTGGTAGCCGTAGCCGAGCGCGCCGGTCAGCGCGTACTCGCCGGCGGCCTCGATCGAGCCGTCCTTGGCGGTGAACACCGTCCTGATGTCCAGCACCTGGTCGACGGTGGCGGAGAACGGGATCCCGAGGATCGTGCCGACCGGCACGCTGAACTGCACCGGCACCGCGACCGACTTGGCGAGGTTGCGGACGTTGCCGACCCGGGTCGCGGCCTTGACCGCCACCCGCAGGCCGGCCCCGCCCGTGACGCTGAACTCCGCCCGGGTCACCGTACCGCCGCTGATCGCGAGGTCGAAGCTGGCGGACGGCCGCTGCATGATCAGTGTGACCTCACCGGTCATCCGGATCTCACCGTCGTCGTAGCCGAAACGCAGGCCGACTCCCTCGGCGCAGCAGGTCGGGGTCATCCGGAACCTGCCCGCCGTCACGGCGTCCCCGGCGGTCGCGAGCTTGGCCGGCGGCTGCGGGGGCCGGGGCGGGGACGGGGCGGACGCGAGCCCGGTGCCGGCGGGACCGCCACCACCACCGCCCGCCGGCAGGTCACCGACCGCCCACGCCGGCTCCCCCGCCGCGTACAGGACCGGTCGGTCGAGCGGCACCGGCCGCTCGGTACGGAAGGTGCCGTCCCGCACCACCTCGGTCAGCTCGACCGGCGCGACGGTCACCGCCAGATCGTCACCCTCCGGGCGGACGTCCACCACCCGACCGACCGCCCGCGACGTCAGGAACATGACCTTGCCCGGGGCGAGGTCGTCCGCCCGGTCGGCCTCCCGGTCGATCCGCCAGGTGAGTCCGTCGTCGGTCACCGACCGCACGGCCGCACCGCCACCGCCGACCAGCACCACATCCGGCTGGTAGGTGACGTCGGGGTGCGGTCGCGGCGCGAGCCCGTACCGGATCGCGTCCGGGTGGTAGGGATCCAGCGCCTCCCCGCCCCGCGGTTCGCCACCCTGGCAGGCGGTCGCCAGCAGAACGGCCATCAGAGCCAGGACCGCGACCGGACGACTCGTCCTCATCGCCGCACCCGCTCAGATCCGCCCGGCCACGGTCCGGGCGACCCGCTCCAGCGGCGCCCGGTTCTCCGCCGGGTCGTTGAGCCGGACCAGCCGCACCGCCACCCAGCGCCCCGCCCGGTTGACGAAAGCGGCCTCGGCACTCACGTACGCCTCGTCCGCGACGCCGGACAGCGGGCGCAGCTCGTGCCCCAGGCTCCGCTCGACGTCGAGGAACTTCTTCGCCCCGTCGCCGACGAACACCTCCACCTGGGCGGTCGGCCCGGTGACCGGCCCGGTGTAGGTGCAGGTCTCCCGCACCGGCACCGCGTCCTCCAGCTTCGTGCCGGCGAGCTGCTCGGCCTCCTGCTTGGACACCAGCGCGCAGGCGTCCGGGCCGGCTGCCGCCGAGGTGGCCACCGGCTCCCCCTCCGCGCCGGCCGGCGGCAGTTGCGAGTCGACCGGGGGTGGTGCGGCGGGCGTCGCCGCCGGCTCGTCACCGCCGCAACCGGCGAGCGGTACGACCATCAGCCCCGTCACCACCAGCAGCGGCAGCGACCGTCCACCCCGACCTGTCTGCTTCACCTCGACGTCCCTCCTCGACGAAAGTTCCCGGACCAGGGGCGACCGCCCACGACGCACCGGCCGGCGGTCCCCGGCCCGGCGGTCACCACCCGGTGCCGTCCGCGTCCGGTACGGCGATCCACTCGGCCGGGCCCAGCCGGTCCACCCGCCAGCCGGCGGCCGCCGCCGCCTCCGCGACGGTGTCCGCGTCCGGCCCCTCGACGAGCGCGAGCACGACGTCGTCAGCGGGGATGCGCAACGCACCGCGTAGCCGGGTGACGCCGGTGCTCAACCGGCTGAGCGACTCGTCGGCGCGGTCCTCGGGGACCCGGTCGTAGCGTTCGAGGACGAAGAGGCGGGTGGCCATGCGCCGACGCTAGGTCGCCGCGCCACCCGGGTAATCGGGTGTTTCCCTATGCTTCGACGTCGGCGCCCCGGGCCATGGCCGCGCCCAGCTCGGCGCGGCTGCCGACACCGAGCTTGCGGTAGACCCGGGCCAGGTTGGCCTCGACCGTCTTCGGGCTGATGAACAGCGTGTCGGCGATGACCCGGTTGGTCCGGCCGGCGGCGGCGAGCCGGGCCACCTGCAGCTCGGTCGCGGTGAGCTGGCGGGGCGCGGGAGGGCGGCCACCTGTCCGGCCCGCCTCCAGCCGGGCCCGGGCCGCCAGGGCGACCGCGCCGAGGGCGTCGAACTCGACGGCCGCCGCGGCCAACGCTTCCCGCGCCTCGCGCCGGCTGCGGAGCCGCCGGTACGCGACGCCCGCCACCAGCAGGCACCGGGCCCGGTCGAAGGGCAGCACGTCGGCCGGCACGGCGGCCCGGGCGGCGGCCAGCTCAGCGAGGGCGTCGGACGGGTCCCGGCCGAGGGCCCCGGCCAGCAGCACGCGACTGCGCGCCAGCCCGAGCGTGGTCCACGGCCGGGGCAGCCGCCGGTGCCGGGCGGCCAGCCGGTCCAGCACGGCCCCTGCGGTGGTCAGGTCACCGGCGCCGACGCAGGCCTCCAGCCAGTCCGGCTCGAAGCGTTGGGCGAGCGGCTCGACGAGACCCATCTGGTCGATGGTGGCGGCGAGGTCGCCGTAGTGCCGGGCGGCCGCCGGTAGCCGGCCGTCGATCAGCGCGGCGAAGCCGGCCAGTTGCTCGTGGATCCGCCGGCACCACTCGTCGTCCGTCTCGGCGGCCCGGCGCAGCCCGGCGTCGGCGATCCGCGTGGCCTCGGCCAGCTGGCCGCGGTGCACGAGCAGCAGCCCGTCCAGCCACTTCACGCCGACCTGGTCGCTGCCGTTCTGCTCGCCCAACTCGCGGGCGGCGGCGATGTGCGCGGCGGCGGCCGGCCACCGGCCGGCGAGCAGCTCGACCTCCCCGAGGTGGGTCCGGAGTTCGTGCTGGGACGGTTCGTCACCCCGCATGGTGGCCCGGTCCAACAGGGTGTGCAGCCGCTCCCGCGCCCGGTCGTGCTCGTCGATCGCCCGCCACCAGACCGCCGGCACGATCCCCGCCAGCCACGAGGGTGCCGGCCCCTCCAGTTCCAGCGCCCGGTCCAGCAGCTCGGTGCGCGCCGGCAGCCCGCCACGGACCTCGTTGAGGAACAGCAGCAGCAACGCGGCGGCCTGCATGTCCCGATCGTTCCGACTGCCCGCGAGCAGCTCGATGGCCGCCTCGCCGTGGTGCCGGGCCGGATCCGGGGCGTCCCGGAACAGGCTGAGGTGGGCGTGGATCCGTCCGGCCAGCGTCGAGCCGCCCGGCGCGGCCGCGAGTGCCGCCTCGGCCGCCCGCTCGGCCGCCCCCGGCGGCTCGTCGGAGCTCCACGCCACGACCGCACGCAGCAGCAGGGCCTCCGCCCGCGCGGCACCGGTCAACTCCCGCGCCGCCTGGTCGGCCGCCGCCTTGGTGGCCGGGAAGTCACCGCCGTCGAACCGGCACT
Organism: Micromonospora sp. NPDC047707; assembly: GCF_040704235.1. Classification (NCBI taxonomy): domain Bacteria; kingdom Bacillati; phylum Actinomycetota; class Actinomycetes; order Micromonosporales; family Micromonosporaceae; genus Micromonospora; species Micromonospora sp. NPDC047707. The sequence continues at coordinate 282,322 of NZ_JBEYSU010000005.1, read as the reverse complement.
GCACCGCGGCCAGCCGCCAACGGGCGTGCTCCCCGACCGGCGGCGGAACGAGGCGGGCGGCACAGTCGTACAGTCCCGCCGCCGTCTCCGGCGCCCCGCGGGCCCGCTGCCGGTCGGCGGCCGCCGCGATCTCCGCCGCCGCCGCCGGGTCCGGCCCGGTCACGCAACGGGCGAGGTGCCGGGCCCGCTCGTCGGGGTTCTCCGTGGTGTCGGCGAGCAGCCGGTGCAGCCGCCGGCGCACCCCCGGCGGGATCTCGGCGCGGACCGCCGCCGCGTACACCGGGTGGGCGAACCCGACCACGTCACCGCCGACCGTGACCAGGCCGGCCTCCTCCGCGGCGTCGAAGGCGCTCGGCGGCACGCCGGCCCGGGCCAGCCCGGCCAGGGTGGGGACGCCGGACAGGGCGGCCAGGCGGATCGCGTCCCGGGTCTGCGGGGGAAGGGTGGCGAGCCGGTCGACGACCAGGCCCCGCAGCGACGGCGCAGCCGGCAGGTCGGCCCCGGGTGCCGGCGGGTGCGGCATCCGGAGCACCGCCCGGGCCAGCTCGATCGCGAGCAGCGGGTTGCCGCCGGCCTCACCGGCGATCCGGACGAGCAGCGGTCGGGGCAGCGCGGCGCCGAGCTCGGCACGCAGAACGTGGTGCAGGGACCCGACGCCCAGCGGGTCGAGCGTGAGGCGTTCCGGTCGGGCGGCCCGGTCGAGGCCCAACGGTGCGGGCTCGGCGCCGGACTGCCCGACGCGGGCGGTCACCAGGACGGCGACCCGCGGCACCAGCCGGCGCAGGGCGAACCGCAGCGCCCGTTCGCTCGGCGGATCGAGCCACGGAGCGTCGTCGACCGCCACGAGCAGCCGCGGCTCGGCCGGATCGGCCAGGGCGGCGCCGAGCAGTGCCTGCGTGGCGGCCCCGACCGACCGCTCGTCCACCGGCTGGGTGGCCTCGTCGGTGAGCAGCACGTTGGCGAGCGCGGCACGCTGCGGTGCGGGCAGCCGCGGCACCCGGTCGGCCAGCGTGGCCAGCAGGTCGGCCAGCGCCGCGAACGGCAACCCCGCCTCGATCTCCGTCGGCGCGCAGTCCAGGACGCGCCAGCCGTCGCGACGCGCCGCGTCCAGGATCGCCCGGTGGACGACGGTCTTGCCGATCCCCGCCGGGCCCTCCAGGAGGACCGGCCGCCCCTCGGCCAGGGCACGCCGCGCACGGTCGATCACCTCGTCCCGGCCGACGACCGCCCCGCTCACCGAGCCAGTCTGGCAGCGCGAACAGTGGTCGGTCGAGCACGAACGGCGGGTCGCCCGGCACCCGTACGGTCCGATGGGGCGGGGCTCAGGCGGCGGCCAGTGTCTCCAGCGCCTCGGCCACGGTGAAGGCGCCGGCGTAGAGCGCCTTGCCGGCGATCACGCCCTCGACACCGACCGGCTCCAGCGCGGCCAGCGCCCGAAGGTCGTCCAGGGTGGACACGCCGCCGGAGGCGATCACCGGGGCGTCGGTGCGGGCGCAGACCTCCCGCAGCAGGTCCAGGTTCGGCCCGCGCATCGTGCCGTCCTTGGTGATGTCGGTGACCACGTACCGCGACGCCCCGGCCTTGTCGAGCCGCTCCAGCACCTCCCACAGGTCACCGCCGTCGCGCGTCCAGCCCCGGGCCGACAGGGTACGGCCCCGCACGTCGAGCCCGATCGCGACCCGGTCGCCGAACTCGCCGCAGACCCGGTCGCACCACTCCGGATCCTCCAGGGCGGCGGTGCCGATGTTCACCCGGGCGGCGCCGGTGCCGAGGGCGGCCCGCAGCGACTCGTCGTCCCGGATGCCGCCGGACAGCTCCACCTTGACGTCGAGCTGCCGCACCACCTCGGCCAGCAGGTGCGCGTTGGATCCCCGGCCGAACGCCGCGTCCAGGTCGACCAGGTGGATCCACTCGGCGCCGTCGCGCTGCCAGGCGAGCGCGGCGTCGAGAGGATCGCCGTACGTCGTCTCGCTGCCGGCGGCGCCCTGCACGAGGCGGACGGCCTGGCCGTCGGCGACGTCGACGGCGGGCAACAGGGTGAGGCTCACGGAATCTCTCCTCGGATCAGGTACGACGGTCCAGGGCGATCACCACGATCGCCGGCAGTACGAGCAGCAGCAGCGCGACCAGGGCGAGTCGCAGCGCCAGATCGTCCACGAGGGACCAGATCAGCAGGATCGCCGCCCCGGTCAGCACCACGATCGCGGCGCGCTCCCCGCGACTGTGCCGCGGCAGCCGGCCGGTCCGCCCCCGGCGCACCGTGGGCGTCAGCCGGCGGACCAGTGCCCGCCGGCGGGCCCGGCGGGCCAGCCGCCGCTCCCGGACCACCCGCTCCCGCGCCGCCTCCGCCTCCCGCACGGCCCGGCGCCGGGCCCGTTCCTTGCTCATCGGACCTCCCCGGCGCCGCTTCCCGGCAGTCGCTCAGTCACCGGCGGGCAGCGTCGCGAGCCAGTTGCGCAGCAGCGCGGCACCCGTGTCGGCGGACTTCTCCGGGTGGAACTGGGCGGCGGAGAGCGGGCCGCGCTCCACGGCCGCCACGAACTCGGCCTCGTGGCGGGCGGTGGTGACGGCGGCGCCGGCAGCGGCGAGCCCGGCCACGTCGCCGACGGCGTACGAGTGGACGAAGTAGAACCGGCTGTCGTCGGGCAGGCCGGCGAAGAGCACCGAACCGGCCGGCGGGCGCACCGTGTTCCACCCCATGTGCGGCAGCCGCCGGGCCGGCAGCTTCGTCACCCCGCCGGGCAGCAGCCCGAGGCCCTTCGTCACGACGCCGTGCTCGTCGCCGTGCTCGAAGAGCACCTGCATGCCGACGCAGATGCCGAGCACCGGCCGGCCGGCGGCGACCCGCCCGGCGATGACCGGGCCGGCGCCGAGCGCCTCGATGCCCGCCATGCAGGCGGCGAACGCGCCCACGCCCGGCACCACCAGGCCGTCCGCGTCGGCGGCGGCGGCCAGGTCGTCGGTGACCGTCACGTCCGCACCGGCCGCGGCCAGCGCGCGCTCCGCCGACCGCAGGTTGCCCGAACCGTAGTCGAGTACCACCACGCGGCTCATGCCGCTGCCCCCTTCCGGTCGGCGCCGCCGCGGGACCCCGGTGCGCTGTACCGCTCGCTCACGACCCCTCCCCCGGGAGCAGCCACAACCCGCCGGCCACGGCGGCCAGCACGGCCAGCACCGCGGTGACCGCCACCGCCCCGCGCGGGGCCCCCTGCCGGTGCAACGAGAGCACCCCACCGGCGAGCACCCCGGCCAGGACCAGCAGCAGGATCGGAAGCAGGCTCGCCATCAGAGCCCTCCGCCATCCGCGACCACGGTACGCCGCGCTGCGTTCCTCGCGTTCATCAGAGGGCGCCCTTCGTGCTCGGCACCACGCCCGCCGAGCGCGGGTCGATCGCGGTCGCCTCGCGCAGCGCCCGGGACACCGCCTTGAACTGGGCCTCCACCACGTGGTGGGCGTCCGGGTGACCGCCGGGCCGGGCGGCCCGCAGCACGTCCACGTGCAGCGTGATCCGGGCCGACTGCCCGAAGGACTCCCAGATGTGCCGGGTCATGCTGGTCGGGTAGACCGGGCCGATGTACGGCGCGAGCGCCGGCTCGTCGTGCACGACGTACGGCCGGCCGGACAGGTCCACGGCGGCCCGGACCAGCACCTCGTCCATGGGGACGGTGGCCGAGCCGTACCGCCGGATGCCCGCCTTGTCGCCCAGCGCCTGGTCGAACGCCGCGCCCAGCGCGAGCGCGGTGTCCTCCATCGTGTGGTGCGCGTCGATCTCCAGGTCGCCGACGGTCTGCACGGTCAGGTCGAAGCCGCCGTGCCGGGCGATCTGGTTCAGCATGTGGTCGTAGAAGCCGACCCCGGTGCTGATCTCGGCCTGGCCCGTCCCGTCGAGGTCGATCTCGACGAGGACCTTGGTCTCCTTGGTGACCCGCTCGATCCGGGCGGTCCGACTCATGACAGCTTCTCCATCGCAGACAAAAAGGCGTCGGTCTCGGCGGGCGTGCCGGCGGTGACCCGCAGCCAGCCCGGCAGGCCGACGTCGCGGACCAGCACCCCGGCGTCCAGCAGCGTCCGCCAGGCGGCGGCCTGGTCACCACGGGTCTCGAAGAGCACGAAGTTGGCGTCGCTGTCGGCCACCCGGTGGCCGCGGGCACGCAGGGCGGCCACGATCCGGTCCCGCTGCTCCATGATCGCCGCGACGGTGCCGAGCAGGGCGTCGCGGTGCGCCAGGGCCGCGCGGGCGGCGGCCTGGGTGAGCGCCGACAGGTGGTACGGCAGCCGGACCAGCTGCACCGCCGCCACCACCGCCGGGTCGGCGGCGAGGTAGCCGAGCCGCCCGCCGGCGAACCCGAACGCCTTGCTCATCGTGCGCGTCACCACCAGCCGGGGGTGCCCGGGCAGCACCGCGAGGGCGCTGACCGTGCCCGGCCGGGCGAACTCCGCGTACGCCTCGTCCACGACCACCATGCCCGGCGCCGCGTCGAGCACGGCCGCGACCACGGCCGGATCGAGGGCCGTGCCGGTGGGGTTGTTCGGCGAGCAGAGGAACACCACGTCCGGCTGGTGCTCCCGGACCTGCGCCACCGCGTCGTCGGCGCTCAGGCCGAAGTCGGCGCCGCGCCGGCCGGGCACCCACCGGGTGCCGGTGCCGAGCGCCAGCAGCGGGTGCATCGAGTACGCCGGCGTGAAGCCGAGCGCGCTGCGCCCCGGCCCGCCGAACGCCTGGAGCAGCTGCTGCTGGATCTCGTTGGAGCCGTTGGCCGCCCACACGTGGTCGACGGTGAGCCCGTGCCCCAGGTACGCGGCCAGGTCGGCGCGCAGCGCCACCGCGTCCCGGTCCGGGTAGCGGTTGAGGTCGCGCAGCTCGACGGCGAGCGCCTTGGCGATGGCGTCCACCACCGCCTCGGGCACCGGGTACGAGTTCTCGTTGGTGTTCAGCCGGACCGGCACGTCGAGCTGCGGCGCCCCGTACGGGGACCGGCCGCGCAGGTCGTCCCGGATCGGCAGGTCGTCCAGGGCACTCATCCCGCCGCCTCGCTCCGCTCGGCGCCGCCCTGAGGGCGGCGAGGGCTGAGCCCGATGTTTCGCCCGCTCCGCTCGCTCACGGGGTCTCCCCCGGAAAGCGGGCGCTGACCGCCTGGCCGTGCGCCGGCAGGTCCTCGACGGTGGCCAGGGTGACCACGTGCGGCGCCACCTCGCGCAGCGCGTCCCGCGTGTACTCCACCAGGTGGATGCCGCGCAGGAAGGACTGCACCGACAGGCCGGACGAGTGCCGGGCGCAGCCGCCGGTGGGCAGCACGTGGTTGGAGCCGGCGCAGTAGTCGCCGAGCGACACCGGCGACCAGGCGCCGACGAAGATCGCGCCGGCGTTGCGGACCCGCAGCGCCCAGTCGCGGGCGTTCTCGGTCTGGATCTCCAGGTGCTCGGCCGCGTACGCGTCGACCACCCGCAGCCCCGCCTCGAGGTCGTCGACGAGCACGATGCCGCTCTGCTCGCCGGACAGCGCCGTGGTGACCCGCTCGGCGTGCTTGGTCGCCGGGACCTGGCGGGCCAGCTCCCGCTCGACCGCGTCGGCCAGCGCGGTCGACGGGGTGACCAGCACGCTGGCCGCGAGGGGGTCGTGTTCCGCCTGGCTGACCAGGTCCGCGGCGACGTGCGCCGGGTCGGCGGTGTCGTCGGCGAGGATGGCGATCTCGGTCGGGCCGGCCTCGGCGTCGATGCCGACCACGCCGCGCAGCAGCCGCTTGGCGGCGGTCACCCAGATGTTGCCCGGGCCGGTGATCATGTCGACCGGCGCGCAGAGGACCGTGCCGGCGGGGTCGACCGCGGCGCCGTACGCGAGCATCGCCACGGCCTGCGCGCCGCCGACGGCGTAGACCTCGTCCACCCCGAGCAGGGCGCAGGCGGCGAGCACGCGCGGGTCGGGAAGGCCACCGTTGTCCTTCTGCGGCGGGCTGACCACGACCAGCGAGCGCACCCCGGCCGCCTGGGCGGGCACCACGTTCATCACCACGGTCGACGGGTACATCGCCAGGCCGCCGGGGACGTACAGGCCCACCCGGTCGACCGGCACCCAGCGCTCGGTGACCGTGCCGCCGGGCACCACCTGGGTGGTGTGGTCGGTGCGGCGCTGGTCGGCGTGCACCCGCCGGGCCCGCGTGATCGACTCCAGCAGCGCGGCGCGCACCTGCGGGTCGAGCGTCCCCTCGGCCTCGGCGATCACCTCGGCGGGCACGCGCAGCACGTCCGGGCAGACCCCGTCGAACCGCTCGCTCGCCTCCCGGATCGCCGGGTAGCCATGCTCCCGCACCGCCTCCACGAGGGGGCGGATCCGCTCGACGGCCACGGACACGTCGAGCTGGGCACGAGGCAACAGGCGGCGCGGGTCACGGACACCGCCGCGCAGGTCGATCCGGTTCAGCACCCTTGCGAGTCTAGGCGGACACGTCCGGCACCGACCGGCACCGCCCGCACGACGGGACGGTGAGCCGGGACACGCCGCCGGGACCGGATCCGGATACGCTCGACGCGTGACTGCGCGGCTGCCGGTGTTTCCGCTCGGAACCGTCCTCTTCCCCGGCCTGGTGCTGCCGTTGCACATCTTCGAGGAGCGTTACCGCGCGCTCGTCCGGCACCTGGTCGATCTTCCCGACGGCGCGCCGCGGGAGTTCGGTGTGGTGGCGATCCGGGCCGGCTGGGAGGTCGCCCCGAAGGGTCCGGACGGCCGTCCGCTGCCCGACGGCGGCGAGCTCACGCTGCACGACGTGGGCTGCACCGCCGAGCTGCGGCAGGTGACCGAGCTGCCGGACGGCGGCTTCGACATCGTCACCGTGGGCCGACGGCGGTTCCGCGTCGGCGAGGTCGACCGCACCGGCGCGCCCTACCTGACCGCCGAGGTCGAGTGGCTGCCCGAGCCGGCGACCCCGGACGAGGCCGCCGGCCTGCTCGCCGCCCGCGTGCTCGCGGTGTTCCGGCAGTACCTGGGGCTGGTCCGGGCCGACCCGGAGGAGATCTCCGAGCAGCTCCCGGAGGATCCGACGGTCCTGTCGCACCTGGTCGCCGCGACCGCGGCGCTGACCGTCGCCGACCGGCAGCGGCTGCTCGCGATCGACGACACCGCCGCCCGGCTCCGCGCCGAGCTGCGGCTGCTCAACCGCGAGGCGGCTCTGCTGCGCCAGGTGCGGGCGGTGCCGGTGCCGCTGGGGGACCTGGCATCGCCGCCGACCCCCAACTGACGCCGGGCACCGGCCCGGGGTGCAGCGACGGCCACCGGGACCAGCCGGCCAGCAGGGTGTACGCGACGGCGGCGCCGAACGCGGGCAGCAGCACGTTGCCGTACGGCACCGGGAGCACGCCCAGCACCCACTCGATCCCGCCGGCCCGCAGGTCGGCCGGCTTGCCGAACGCCTCGCCCTCCGGGGCGGTCGTCAGCAGCCGCTCGAAGGTGGCCAGCCCCACCCGGCGGCCGACCTGCCAGGCGACCAGCGCCGCGCCGAGCGAGCCGAGCACCGCGGCGAGCAGCCCGACCGGGCCCCGGCCCCGGCGCAGCACGAACCAGAGCGCGACCGCCGCCAGCACGCCGAAGCCGAGACCGAGCAGGCTGAACCAGCCGTCGGCGGCGATCGGCTGCTCGGGCTGCGGCTCGCCGTAGATGGCGCCCTCCGCGGTCCGCACCACCGGGGTGTCGGGCGCCACCGCGGCCCAGAGCAACCCGAGCGGCGCGCCGAGCACCACCAGGCCGAGGGCCGCCGCCACGACCCGCGCGATTCGCGGCCGGGGTGACACCTCCGCCACCGGGGGCGGACCGTCGTACCAGGTCGCCGGGTACACCGGGCCGGCCGGCCCGCCGACGGGCGCCACCGGCGGGCCCTCCGCCGCAGCGGGCCCCTCGGCCGTGACCGGCGTCGTCGGGTCGCCGCCGGACGGGCGCTCCCGCGGCACGGCCGGTGCGGGCGGCTCGACTGGTGGCACGGCCGGCGTCGTCCGGTCGGCGTGCGGCGCGGCCGGTGCCGGCGGGTTGGCGGGCGGCTCGCTCGGAACGGGCGAGTCCGCCGGCGTCGACGGGCGGTCCCGCGGTGCGGCCGGAGCCGGCGGCTCGGCATGCGGCGCCGCGGCCGCCGGCCGTGGCTCGGGGCGGTCGGGGTCGGGGGTGTCCGCGCTCACCCCGTGATCCTCTCAGGCGCGGCGCCGCGACGGGTCGCCGGTGGACGAGACGCCCGGCCGGTCAGCGGGCGAACGGCTCCAGCATCACGGCGGCGGCGTTCAGCCACGCCTCCCGGGTCGCCGGCTGGAGCTGGTGGTACTCGATCGACGAGCCGCTCTCCAGCGCCGGGTCGTACGGCACCACGGTCACCGCCCGGGTACGGGTGGCGAAGTGGCGCTCCAGGTCGGCCTGGAGATCGGTGCGACCCGGGGTGGGGCAGGAGATCAGCGTCACCGCGTTGTCGGCCAGCTCGCCCATGCCGACCTCGTGCAGCAGGTCGAGCATCCAGTCCGCGCTGAACGCCGCGTCCTCCCGGGGCACCGTGGTGACCACCAGCTGGTCGGCGGCCTGCATGACGGTGCGCCAGTTGGCGCTCTCCACGTTGTTGCCGGTGTCCACGCAGATCACGTCGTGGGTACGCCGGAGCAGCTCCAGCACCCGGCGCACGGTGAACTGGTCGAGCCGCTGGGCGAAGCGGGGGCTCTCCTCGCCGGCCAGCACGTCGTACGAGCCGTCCGAGGCGTGCCGCAGGTAGTCGTCGAGCTGGTCGAGCAGCTCCGGCCCGTCCTTGATCTCGATGTGGGCGAGGTCGCTGATCAGGTGCCGGATGGTGCGCGCGTGCCGGGCGCTGCCGGCGCGCAGCCCGAGGGTGCCGCGCAGCTCGTTGTCGTCCCAGGCCAGCACGCCACGGCCGCGGATACTGCCCACGGTCGCCGCGGCCAGCACGGTCGCCGTGGTCTTGTGCACGCCGCCCTTCGGGTTGGCGAACGCGAGCACCCGGGGGGTGCCCAGCTCGCGCCGGAGCACCGAGGCGGCCCGCTCCCGCTCGCTCTCCACCGCCTGCGGCCGCCATTCCACCCGGGCGTAACCCCGGTCGGCGGCCGGCGGCGCGTACGCCGGCTCGGGCTGGCGGGTTGTCCCCGGCGGCGCGTACGCCGGCTCGGGCTGGTGGCCGGTCCCCGGCGGCGCGTACCGCGGATCGACCGGTGCGTGCCGGTAGCCGTTGTCGAGCAGGGCGTACCGCGACTGGGCCGGCGGGGGCGGCTCGGGCTCGGGGTAGCGCGGCTCCGGGCGCGGAGCCGGCGGCGTCCGGTACGCCGGGTCGGCCCGGTAGGTCGGGTCCACCCGGTAGGTCGCCTCGGCACGGTAGCCGGCGTCGTCCCGCGGGCCGCCGGCGTACGGTGGCGGTTCCGCGCCGTAGGGCGGGGGCTCGGCGCCGTACGACAGCTCCGCGGGGTGCCCGACGGCCGGGACCCGGGCGGCGTAGCCGTTGCCGGCGGCGCGCCGGGGCAGCGGCTCGGGCGCCGGGGAATCCGCCCGCCGGTCCGGCTCGCCCTGCTCAACGGCGCGGCCAGCCAGCCGCGCCCGGTCGAGCAGCGCCCGCCACCGCGGTGCCGGTTCGGCCGACCGTCCCCAGCCGGTCTCGCTGCCCTCCACGGCTCGCCCTCCCGACGCCATCCTGCTCCGCCTGACAGGCTACGAACCAAACCCTATTCGGGCCACACCGGTACGCGCACCGGCGGGCCCGCCCACTGTCAGGAAGTGGGCTCCGGCGAGCGGCTCTCGGAAGAGTCTGTCGAGGTCACCGGCGACTGCGAGGTCGCCGGTGACGGCGGCGTGGTCGACGGAACCGGTGACGAATTAATCACCGGCGGTGCCGGCGACGGGGTCGCGCCCGCGTCGGGCGTCGGCGCGGCGGCCGAACTGGGGACCGGATCGGCGGTCGCCGGCGCCGCGGGCGGGGCCACGGCACCGTCCCTCGGCGGACTCGCCACCTCCTCCTGCTCCGGCAACGGAGGCGTGAAGACGGTGCGGTCGAGCCGGCGCACCTCCGGAGCCGGGTCCACCACCCGCACCCCCGGCCGGGACGCCACGCGGCGCAGGGCGACCGGCTCCGCCCGGACCACCGCGGCGTAGAGGCAGGAGCACCCGGTGCGGTAGGCCGTCGCCTCCGCCGCGGCCACCTCGGCGCCGCTGACGTACCACTGGCGGAGCTCGCGTTCCTCGGGGCCACCACCGGTCACCGCGGCGGCCCGCGCCAGGTAGTCGGCGGCCTCCCGGTCCTTGCGGGCGGCGACCTCGCCCATGGCGGCGACCGCGTCGTCGGGCAGCCGCTGCGCGGCGATGCGGACGATCTCGGTCTGCCGGTCGGGCAGCGGCACCCGTCCGAAGACGGCGGCGACCGGCACGTCGCCGAGAACGCTGGCCGCCCGCTGCGGTGTCAGGTACGCGGAGAGGGAGACCAGCGCGTACGTGCCGTCGCCGGACGACGGGACGGCCGCCGGCATCGCCGCCAGGTCGGCCGCGGCCGCCTGGACGTAGCCCGGGATGGAGTCCCCGGCGGCCACCCCGACCCGGGTGACCTCGCCCACCGTGCGGTCGCCGACCGGAGCGTCGTCGGTGGCCCAGACGGCGGTGAGCAGCACGGCGGCGCAGGAGAGCAGCGCCACCGTGGGCAGCACCCGGGGCCGGGCCGGGCCCTGGCCCAGCCGGCCGGCGGCGGCCAGGAGGCGGGGCAGCAGCTGCTGGTCCAGCTGGCGCAGCAGGTCACCGGCGCGCACGGGCGGGGATCCCCCTCGTCGGGTCGTCACGGGCGGGTCTCCTGGATCTCGTCGACCCGGAACGGGTCCGGCCGGCGAGATCCGTGAGACACGTGCTGGGGCGGTCGCGCCGCCGTCAGTCCCGCAGGAGTGCCAGCGCGCGGTTCAGATCGTCAGGGTAGTCGCTGACGAAGCGCACCTCGTCCCCCGTTCGGGGGTGGCGGAACCCCAACTCGCGGGCGTGCAGCCACTGCCGGTCGAGGCCGAGCCGGGCGGCGAGCGTCGGGTCGGCACCGTACGTGAGGTCGCCGACGCAGGGGTGGCGCAGCGTCGAGAAGTGGACCCGGATCTGGTGGGTGCGGCCGGTCTCCAGCCGGACGTCGACGAGGCTCGCCGCCGGGAACGCCTCGAGCGTGTCGTAGTGGGTGATGCTCGGCTTGCCACCGGAGACGACCGCCCAGCGGTAGTCGTGGTGGGGGTGCCGGTCGATCGGGGCGTCGACGGTGCCGCGCAGCGGGTCCAGGTGGCCCTGCACCACCGCGTGGTAGCGCTTGTCCACCTCGCGGTACTTGAACGCCCGCTTCAACACCGTGTACGCCTGCTCGCTCTTGGCGACCACCATGATGCCGGTGGTGCCGACGTCCAGCCGGTGCACGACGCCCTGCCGCTCGGCGGCGCCACTGGTGGAGATCCGGTGGCCGATCGCGGCCAGCCCGCCGACCACGGTCGGGCCGGTCCAGCCGGGGCTGGGGTGGGCGGCCACGCCGACCGGCTTGTCCACCACGACGATGTCGTCGTCGGCGTACACCACGGTCAGGCCGGCCACGGCCTGCGGCACCACGGCGGGCGGGGCGGCCGGTGGCGGCAGCGTCACCTCCAGCCAGGACCCGGCCCGTACCTTGTGCGAGTTGGCCCGGACCGCGCCGTCCACCAGCGCGGCACCGGCGTCGACCAGGGCCGCGGCGGTCGTCCGGGAGAGCCCGAAGAGTCGGGCGACGGCCTGGTCGAGCCGCAGGCCGTCCAGGCCGTCGGGCACCGGCAGCGAACGCTGGTCACCGCCGGCCGCGAAGGCCGACGTCATGCCCGCCCCCCCGGCTCGCCGTCGCCGGTGGCCGCGTCGGCGGCCTCGACGGGGCGGCCGTCGCGCCCGAGCCGGCTGCCGTCGCGCTGGCGGCCGGTCAGCTCGAGCAGCACCGCGAGGATGACGCCGCAGACCAGGGAGCTGTCGGCCAGGTTGAACACCGGCCAGACCCGCCCGTACGGGTCGAGGAGACTGACCATGTCGACCACGTGGCCGACGAACCAGCCGGGGGCCCGGAAGATCCGGTCCATCAGGTTGCCCAGCGCACCGCCCAGCACCAGGCCGAGCGAGATCGCCCAGGGCAGCGAACGCAGCCGCAGCGCCATCCAGAGGATCCACCCGACCACGCCGATGGTGATCAGCGGGAAGATCCACGTGTGGTCGGCGCCGATGCTCCACGCCGCGCCGCTGTTGCGGGTGAGGCTGAGGTAGACGAGGCCGCCGAACAGCTCGACCGGCGCGCGGTCCTCGAGGGCCTGGAGGGCGAGGTGCTTGGTGAGCAGGTCCAGGGCGAGGGAGGTCAGCCCGACGCCGAGCAGGACCGCGAGGGCCCGTCGCCGCGGCGTACGCCCGCCCCGGGTCGGCGGGTCGGCAGGCCCGTTGTCGCCGGCGGGCCCGGTCTGGCCGGCCGGCTCGGCCTGACCGTCGGAGCCGGGTTGCCCGGCGGTCCGGGCGCGGCCGGGGCCGGGGCCGGGGGTCGGTGCTGCGGTCATCTGCTCCCCATCGACGCTCGCGGCGGCGCCGGGGCGCCGCCTCCTCTCCGCCGCCGGGGAGCGTCGCCTCAGCGCCGCTCCTCCAGCTGCTTGCAGGTCACGCAGAGAGTGGCCGACGGGAAGGCGGCGAGCCGCTCCACCGGGATCGGGTTGCCGCACCGCTCGCACCAGCCGTAACCGCCCTCGTCGAGCCGCTCCAGCGCCCGCTCGACCTGCGTGATCCGTTCCAGGATGCTGTTGGCGAGGGAGATCTCCTGCTCCCGCTCGAACGTCTTGGTGCCGGTGTCGGCCTGGTCGTCCCCGGCCGAGTCGGTCAGCCGATCGCGCTGCAGCTCGGTGATCTCGCTCAGCGTCTGATCGTACTCGGCGCGAAGCTCGTCGCGCCGCGCCGCCAGGGCCGCCCGGATCTTCTCGGTCTCCGCCGCGCTGCGGGTGGCCTTGGCCACCGGCTTGCGGCCGGCGGTCCTGGTGTCGGCTGGCTTCGCCATCGTCGCTCCCTCGGCCGCGGAGCCGCGGGGACCGCGGCACCTGGACAGGGGTCGCCGCGTTCGGCGCCCCCAGGTACGAAACGGGCGCGCCACCACAGGGCAGCGCACTCCGGAGGTTGGCAAGGATACGGAACGTACAGGCGTCCGACAACGTGCCGCACCGACGCCCCGTCGTTCAGCCCCTACTCATGCCATATCGGGGCAAAAGGAACGCTAGCAGATCAACCATCCCGGTCCTCGCCGTACTCGCCAAACCACCGGGCCAGGCGGCCCTGCCGGCTGACCGCCCGCAACCGGCGCTCCGCCTGGTCGCGCACCCCATGGGTCGCCACGATCAGCAGGCTGTCGCCGGTCTTCAACCGGAAGTCCGGGCCGGGTACGAAACCCACCCCGTCGCGCAGCACGAGCGTCACCGAGGCACCCAGCGGCAGCCGCAACTCGTCCACGTGCACCCCGGCCAGGCGGGAGCCGGGCGGCACCTCCAGCTGGAGCAGGTCGGCCCGCATCCGCTCCAGCGGCGCCGTCTCCACCCGGATCTCCGCCGCCTCCGCGGGCGCGGTCACCCGCAGCCAGCGGGCGGCCGGGGCCAGCGTGCCGGCCTGCACCAGCGTGAAGATCACCACCAGGACGAAGACCGCGTCGAAGAGCCGGTCCGCACCCGGCACCCGCTCCGACAGCGGGATGGTGGCCAGCACGATCGGCACCGCCCCGCGCAGCCCCGCCCAGGACAGGAAGGCCTGTTCCCGAAGGCCGACCCGGAACGACAGGGCGGACGCGGCCACCGAGACCGGCCGCGCGAGCAGCACCAGTGCGAGCCCGGCGACCAGCGCGGGCAGCACCGCCGAACCCAGCCGGCTCGGCGACACCAGGAGACCGAGCAGCACGAAGAGCCCGATCTGGGCCAGCCAGGCCAGCCCGTCGGCGAAGCCGAGGATGGCCTGGCGGTGCGGCAGCCGGGCGTTGCCGAGCAGCACGCCCGCGACGTAGACGGCGAGGAAGCCGGAGGCGTGCAGCACCGAGCCGGCCGCGTACGCCAGCACGGTCAGCCCGACCGCCGCGATCGGGTAGAGCCCCGCCGAGGGCAACGCCGCCCGGCGCAGCGCCCACCGCCCGCCCACGCCGGCCGCGAAGCCCACCAGGGCGCCCAGGCCCAACTCGTACGTGACCAGGCCGACCTCGTACCACCAGGGGTGCTCGACCGTGGGCCGGGACAGCAGCACCACCAGCAGCACGACCGGGGCGTCGTTCATGCCCGACTCGGCCTCCAGGGTGGCCACCAGCCGGGGCGGCAGCCGCAGCCGGCGCAGGGTCGCGAACACCGCCGCCGCGTCGGTCGAGGAGAGCACCGCGCCGTAGAGCAGCGCCAGCCGCCAGTCCAGCCCGAGCAACAGGTGCACGACGAGCCCGACCACCAGGATGCTAACCACCACGCCGACCGTGGCGAGCGCGGCGGACAGCCCCAGCACCGGCCGCAGGGTGCTCCACCGGGTGCTCAACCCACCCTCGGCGATGATCAGGATGAGCGCGCAGAACCCCAGCGTGCGGGTGAGGTCGACGTCGTCGAAGCGGATGCCGAGCCCCGCCTCGCCGATCGCCACCCCCAGCGCAAGGTAGACGAGCAGGCTCGGTACGCCGAGCCGGGTGGACAGGCGGACCGCGCCCACCGCCACGAGAAGCACCGCCGCGCCGAGCAGGAGCGCGACCTCCAGACCGGGACTCACGGGTGGTCCGCGCGGGCGGGGCCCGGGCGGGCACCGCCCGGCCGCCCCGAACGCGGGCGACGACCGGCAGCGGCGGTGGTGCCGATCGGCACGGCTGTCACACCGGAACCGGCACCGGTCGCCGCCCGTCCGGATGGCGCATGCCGTCTCGTCGCGGCTCGCGCCGGGACGGCGACACCGGCCCTCATCCGTCGCGGAGGCGGTGCAGCGCCCCGGGCAGGTCCGGGGTGGCCCCCTCGACGAGGAAGAGCTTGTCGCGGCTGGCGGCGCCGGTGCGCAGCGACACCGCGGCGGGCCGGACGCCGAGCGCGTCGGCGAGGGCCTTGCGGGCCGCCTCGGTGGCCCGCCCGTCCACCGCAGGCGCGGTCACCGCGACGACCAGGGCGGGACCGTGCGGGCCGTCGAACCGGCCGCCGACCCGGGTACGGGAGGAGCCCGGCTTCACCCGGACGGCGATGGTGAGCGGACCGCCGCTGCCCGGCGCGTCAGGCACCCGCGCCGCCACTGGCGATCCGCCCGTCCTCGGCGAGCAGGGCGGTGACCGGCGCGCAGTGGGCGCACGGCGTGAAGCCGAGGTCGACGGCCTCGGCCACCGGCACCGGTTCGTGCTCCCGGCCGACCAGGTGCGGGCACCCCGCGAGGTGGTACCGGGGGCGGCCGTCGACCACCCGCACCTCGTGGTCGAGGCGGGCCAACCGCGCCGCGTCGCCCACCGGGACGTCCTGCGCGGCGGGCTCGTCGTCGAGCGGCTCGACCCCTGCCGACGGGTCGGCCGTCGGCGGCTCGGGTGGTTGCCGCCACCCGGAGCCGTCGTCGTCCGCCGGAGGAACGTGCTGGACCGGGACACCCGGGTCCACGGCCGGCCCGTACGCGCCGGCGGGGGCCGGGCCGCCGCGGGGCCGGATCCGCTCGGCCGTCACCCGGGCGGCGGCCACCTGGCGGGCACCCGCGACCAGCGCGACGGCGGCCAGCAGGCTGGCCGCGATGGAGATGACCAGCAGGAGGCTCGAGCCGCCGGCCAGACCGATCACCAGCAGCACGACCGCGAGGACGATGAGCAGGAGACTGGCGACTATCACGGCTCACCCCCGCCGCGTCGTACCGATGTGGCGAAGCCGGCGACCGTCACCGGGACGGTCGCCGGCCGGTGGTCAGCGACCGCCTTCCAGGGCGCCGGAGCGACCGCCGCCGTAGGAACCGGCGAGACCGGCCGCGGCCAGGCCGTTGCCGCCCGCGACCCGGCCGCTCTCGGCGCGGTTCATCTCGGCCTCGAGGCCCTGGCCGCGACCGTCGAGGTCGCGCAGCTGGCTCTCCAGGTAGGCCTTCAGGCGGGTCCGGTACTCACGCTCGAACTGCTTGAGCTCCTCGATGTGCTTCTGCAGCGCCGTGCGCTTGGCGTCGAGGCCACCCATGGCCTCCTGGTGGCGCTGCCGGGCGTCCCGCTCGAGGGCGTCGGCCTTGGCGCGCGCCTCCCGGGTGACCTCCTCGGCCTTGGAACGGGCCTCGGAGAGCAGCTGGTCGGCCTCGCGGCGGGCGTCGGAGACGTGGTCGTCGGCGGTCCGCTGGGCCATCATCAGCACCCGCAGCGCCTGCTGCTCGCCGTCGCCGGTCACCGCCGCGCCCCCCGTGGCGCGGACCTGCTCCAGCTCCGCCTGCATCGCGCGGGCGGCCTGCTCGGCCGCGGCCTTGTCCCGCTGCACCCGGTCGAGCTGCGCCTTGACCTCGTTGAGCTCGGCGGCGAGACGGGCGTCGCCACCGGGACCGGCGGGGGCCGGGCCCCGGCCACCGCGCTCCACCTGGGCGCGCAGTTCGTTGTTCTCCTCGATCAGACGGGCAAGCTCGCGCTCGACCTCGTCCAGGAAGGCGTCGACCTCCTCCTCGTCATACCCCCGCTTGCCGATCGGCGGCTTTTTGAAGGCGACGTTGTGGACGTCGGCCGGGGTCAGCGGCATCGAAACTCCTCGGGTCAGTTGCGGCCGCGAAAGCGCGTCGGTCATCAGGCGGTCCTGAAGATCAACGGCCTCAACACGAACTCCATCAGCACGAACAGGATAACCAGGAGCACAAGGGAGGCCAGGTCGATGCTCACGGTACCAATTCGCAGCGGAGGGATCACACGCCTCAACGCGCTGAGAGGGGGATCAGTGACGCTCCACACGGATTCCAGACCCGCCGATGCCGCGCGCCCCGGCTGCCACCGCCGGCCGTACTGCAGAACGGCGCTCAACACGAATCGGGACAGAAGAACCAGAAGGAAGACAAACAGGATCAGGTAGAGAACCTGGAGCACGATCGACAACACGACAGGCGACGTCCCTTGCGCTCGGGCGGGGTCAACTGAGACTGAAAAAGCCGCCCTCAGCGATCTTGGCCTTGTCCTCCGCGGTGACCTGGACGTTGGCCGGTGAGAGCAGGAACACCCGATTGGTCACGCGCTCGATCGTACCGCGCAGCCCGAACGCCAGACCGGCGGCGAAGTCGACCAGGCGCCGGGCGTCCGCCTCGTCCATCTCGGTGAGGTTGATGATCACCGGGACGCCGTCGCGGAAGTGCTCGCCGATGGTACGGGCCTCGCGGTAGGTGGTGGGGTGCAGCGTCGTGATCTGGTACCGCTGCTCCTCGTCCGCCACGACCGCGCGCTCACGGACCTGCGACTGCGGCGCCAGGGCCAGGTTGTCGCGGGTGTGGTAGGTCAGCGCCCCGGACGTCTCGGCGGCGGCGGACCGCGTGATGGACCGGACGCTGGACCGCTCGGCCCGCTCCGGCCGCTCCGCCTCGAGCCGATCGCCGTCGGCGGAACGCGCGGCGGCCCGCTCGCTCAGACGGCCCCGGTCGCCGAGCCGGGGTCGGGGCGCCGGCGGCTCGTCCGCGTCGTCCTCGTCCTCGTCGCCGAAGTCCTCCGGGTACCGGCTCGACCGGTACCGCGAATCGCGGTAGCCACCCTTGTCGTAGCCACCGTCGTCGTAGGCCCGCTCGTCGTCCTCCTCGACCAGACCGAGCCAGACCCCCGCCTTGCGCAGCGCACCCATCCCGCGCCCTTCCCGTCCGCCGTGCGGCACGCGCCCCCGTGCCGTGTCGCCTGTCGCGAGTGGATCATCTCTGCCCACCGGACCGGACCGGCAATCCCCCGGCGCACGATTCGCGTCGCGCGCCACGACCCCGATCCGGGATGCCGCTCCCACCAAAACAACACCGATGTAATTTGCTTCTGGCGGTCAGGCTACCGCAGCGTGGAACGCATTCCGAGCAACGCGCTGCCCACCCGGACATGTGTCGCGCCGTACCGGATCGCCATTTCCAGGTCGCCGCTCATTCCCGCCGAGAGAACCGTCGACTCCGGATGGCGCGCCCGGAAAACGGCCGCCACCTCCGCGAGCCGCGCGAACGCCCGCTCCGGTTCCCAGCCCAGCGGCGCGACCGCCATCAGGCCACCGAGCCGGAGCCCGTCCGCGCCGGCCACCGCCTCCGCGACCTGATCCAGCCCCGCGTCCGGGTCGGCGGAGTCCGGCAGCGCGCCCCCGCGGGCCGCGTCGCCGTCGATGCTCACCTGCACCAGCACGTCCAGCGGCCGGTCCCGGCCGGCCGCCGACGCCGCGTCCAGCGCCCGGGCCAGCCGGACACTGTCGACGGACTGCACGACGTCGGCGTACCGGACCACCGACTTCGCCTTGTTGCGCTGCAACTGGCCGATGAAGTGCCACCGGGGCGTCACCCCGGCCGCCGCCACCTCGGCCGCCTTCCCGGCCGCCTCCTGGTCCCGGTTCTCCCCCACGTCGGTGACCCCGAGCCCGACCAGCGCGACCACGTCGCCGGCCGGGTACGTCTTCGTCACCGCGATCATGGTGACCTCGCCGTGGTCCCGGCCGGCGGCCGTGCAGGCGTCGGCGATCCGGGAGCGGACACGGGCGAGGCCGGCCGCGAGTTCGGCGCGACGGTCGGGACGCACCGGAGCGGCGGAGCTGTTCATCGGCAGGGCTCAGGAACCGTTCTTGAGGAAGTCGGGCACGTCGACGTCGTCGAAGAGAACCCGACGGGGGGACTGCTGCGGGGCCGGCATGGTGGCCGGCGGCGGCACCGGCGTCGTGGGCGGCGCCGGCTGGTTCTGGTTGGTCTTGCGGGCCGGCTCGGCCGCCTTGTACGCGGGAGCGCCCCCGTCGAAGCCCGCCGCGATCACGGTGACCCGCACCTCGTCACCGAGGGCGTCGTCGATGACCGCGCCGAAGATGATGTTCGCGTCCGGGTGCGCCGCGTCGGTGACCAGCTGGGCCGCGTCGTTGATCTCGAACAGGCCCAGATCGGAACCGCCGGCGATGGAGAGCAGCACGCCGCGCGCGCCGTCCATGCTCTGCTCCAGCAGCGGGCTGGAGATCGCCGCCTCGGCCGCCTCCACCGCGCGGTTCTCCCCGCGGGCGCTGCCGATGCCCATGAGGGCGCTGCCCGCGCCGCTCATGACGCTCTTGACGTCGGCGAAGTCCAGGTTGATCAGACCGGGGGTCGTGATCAGGTCGGTGATGCCCTGGACACCGGAGAGGAGCACCTGGTCGGCGGTGCGGAACGCGTCCATCATGGAGATGTTCCGGTCGCCGAGCGCGAGCAGCCGGTCGTTCGGGATCACGATCAGCGTGTCGCACTGGTTGCGCAGCTCGTCGATGCCCGACTCGGCCTGCACCTGGCGGCGCTTGCCCTCGAACGAGAACGGCCGGGTCACCACGCCGATGGTGAGCGCGCCGAGCTTGCGGGCGATGTTCGCCACCACCGGCGCTCCACCGGTGCCGGTGCCGCCGCCCTCGCCGCAGGTCACGAAGACCATGTCGGCGCCCTTGAGCACCTCCTCGATCTCGTCGCGGTGGTCCTCGGCGGCGTTCTTGCCGACGTCCGGGTTGGCCCCGGCGCCCAGCCCTCGGGTCAGCTCACGGCCGACGTCCAGCTTGACGTCGGCGTCGCTCATCAGCAGCGCCTGCGCATCGGTGTTGATCGCGATGAACTCGACGCCCTTGAGCCCAACCTCGATCATTCGGTTGACGGCGTTCACGCCGCCGCCCCCGATGCCGACGACCTTGATGACCGCCAGGTAGTTGTGCGGAGGTGTCATCTGAAGGTCCTTTCCCCCCTCGAGATTGGCATGGGCCGGCCTCACACGGCTTGGCCAGGTCAGCGGTCGACGGACGCTGTGCACCAGCAGGGTTCGGGCCTAAACCCTCACCCTCTACTAGAGGCTTACAGTTATGTCAACCACTGATCCTCTTCGGGGCAACGTAAGCGCCCCCGCCCGTCGAACCAAGCAACCACGCGGCGTGTCGCCGCCTTCGGACGCGTCACACTCACCGGAAGGTCACCACGTCGGGGGCGCTCACGTCGATCGTCGCCGCCTCGCGGTCCAGCAGCGCGGTGGCGACCCGCGCCTTGTCCTCGCCCCGGGTCGCGTCGCCCCACACCACCCGCCGCTCGCCCCGCAGGTTGAGCGTGATCCGGGCGAGCCCCTCGACGGTCACGTCCACCAGCTCCGCCCGCAGCTGCGGAGTCAGCGCGGCGAGCACGTCCAGGGCGGCGCGGGTGTCCGCGTCCCCCGGGCCGGGCGCGGCCAGCCGGACCAGCGGCAGGCCCCCGGGCCGCTCGGCGAGGGTCCGGAAGACCACGCCGGCCCCGTCGACGACGACGAACTGCTCCCCCCGCGGCACCACGGCCACGCCGGTCCGCTCGGTCACCCGGACCACCAGCGCGTCCGGCCAGTCGCGGGTCACGTCGGCCCGCTCGACCGCCGGCAGCGCACCGATCCGCCGGGCGGTGCCCGCCAGGTCGACCCGGGCCAGCGGCGTACCGTCGGCGACGCCGGCGGCGTCGCGCACCTGCACCGGGGTGACCAGCGTCGCGCCCTCCACCCGCACCTCGCGGACGCCGAACAGCCCGGTCCCGAGCACGGTCCAGGCGGCCAGCCCGGCGAGCGCGAGCACGCCGGCCGCGACCGCCCACGGCAGCGCCGCCCGCATCCGGCGCTGCCGGGCGCGGGCCATGAACCGGCGGGTCGAGGCGGGGACGGCGTCGCTACCGGCCCGCACGAGCTGCCAGCGGCGGGCCGCGCCCCGCCGGCCGCCGCCGTCCGCGCCGGTGGTGCGCCCGCGCGCGGGCCCGGGACTCATCCGGCCGCGGAGGCGTCCGGGACCGCGCCGCCGGTGACACCCGGGACGGTGCCGCCGATCGTCGTCGCGCCACCGGCCTCGCCACCGGGCACGGTGCCGGCGGGCGGGCCCTCCCCGCGCACCGAGAGCGCGGCGAGCAGCTGGTCGCCCATGAGCGAGATGGGCGGAGCGCCCATGGTCACCACGACGTCGCCCGGCCGGGCCCGCCGGGCCACCTCGGCCGGCACCGCGTCCCACGAGTCGACGAAGACCTTCCGGTCCGCCGGCAGCGGCACCGCCTCGACCAGCGCCACCGAGCCCTCCCCCGGCCCGCGCTGCTCGCCTGGGCCGAAGACCTCCAGCAGCACCACCTCGTCGGCGATGGCGAGGGCCCCGGCGATCTCCGTCTGGAGGTCCCGGGTGCGGTAGAGCCGGTAGGGCTGGAACACCACGATCAGCCGGCCGTCGCCGGCCACCTCCCGCAACGTCTGCAACGCCAGCGTCATCGACGTCGGGTGGTAGGCGTACTCGTCGTACACCAGCACGTCGTCGGCCACGCCCTTGCGCTCGAAGCGCCGCCGCACGCCGGGAAAGGCCGCCAGCGCGGCCTCCGCGGCCTCCAGGGGCAGGCCCAGGAGGTACGCGGTGAGCACCGCCGAGGCGCTGTTGAGGCCCATGTGCCGCCCCGGCACCGGCATCCGGAACTCACCCAGCGACCGCCCGTCGATGCCGGCGAGGTAGCGGATCCCCTTGGCCGAGGACGTCATCTCGGTCAGCCGCAGGTCGGCGTCGTCCGAGGTGCCGTACGTGTACACCCGTCGGCCCTCGCCGCGCAGCGTCTCGGCCAGCCGCCGGCCGCCCGCGTCGTCGGCGCAGGTGACGATGAACCCGTCCGGGTCGGTGAGGCGGGCGAACTCGGCGAACGTCGCCTCCAGGTTGGCCAGGTCGCCGTACGTGTTGAGGTGGTCCGCCTCGATGTTGGTGATGATCGACACGAACGGCCGGTAGATGAGGAAGGAGCGGTCGCTCTCGTCCGCCTCCACCACGAAGTACTCGCCCGTGCCGTGGTGCGCGCCCGAGCCGACCTCGGAAATCTCCCCGCCGATCACGAAGGACGGGTCGGCACCGGCCTGCTGGAGCACCATGGTCACCATCGACGTGGTGGTGGTCTTGCCGTGGGTGCCGGCGACCGCGACCGTCCGGCGGCCGGTCATGGCGGCCGCGAGCGCCTCGGAGCGGTGCAGCACCCGCAGGCCACGGCGGCGCGCCTCCACCATCTCCAGGTGGTCCTGCGGAATCGCCGACGAGTAGACGACGGTGTCCACCCCGTCGAGGTTGGACACCTCGTGGCTCATGTGGATCGTGCCGCCGAGCGCGCGCAGGCCGGCCAGCGACGGCCACTCGCGCAACTCGCTGCCGGAGACCGGGATGCCCCGGGTGAGGAAGAGCCGGGCCAGGCCGCTCATGCCGACCCCGCCGACCCCGATCAGGTGGATCGTGCCCAGGTCCTCGGCGGTGAGCGTGCCGGCCGGGGTGAACTGCGCGGTCATCGGGCCACCGCCTCGTAGACGAAGTTGAGCAGCGCCTCGTCGCCGTCGCGGCGCCCGTACGCGCCCGCGGCGGCGCCCATCGCGGCGAGCCGCTGCGGGTCACGGATCAGCGGGATCAGGGTCTGCTCGACCCAGGCCGGGGTCATCTCGGCGTCGTCGACGAGCACGCCACCCCCGGCCTCCACCACCGGCAGCGCGTTGCGCCGCTGCTCCTGGTTGCTGTGCGGGTACGGCACGTACACCGTGGGCAGGCCGATCGCGGCCACCTCGGCGCAGGTCATCGCCCCGCCCCGGCCGAGCATCAGGTCCGCGGCGGCGTAGCCGAGCTCCATCTGCGACAGGTACGGCAGGGTCACGTACGGCACCGGCAGGTCGGTCGGCACCGGCACCGGCTCGTTGCGGGCGCCGATCACGTGCAGCACCTGCACGCCGTTGCGGGCCAGTTCCTTGGCCGCGCCCGACACCGCGAGGTTGATGGAGCGGGCGCCCTGCGAGCCGCCCGCCACGAACAGCACCGGCAGGTCGGGGCGGAGGCCGAAGTGGGCGCGCGCGGCGTTGCGCATCGCGTACCGGTCGAGGCCGGCGATCCCGCGGCGCAGCGGCACCCCGACCACGCGGGCGTCGCGCAGCACCTCCGCCTGAGCGGGCTGGTGCGGGAAGCCGACGGCGACGTGCTTGGTGAACTTCATGCCCAGCCGGTTGGCCACCCCCGGCGGCACGTTGACCTCGTGGATGACGATGGGCAGCTCGCGCCGCCACGCGGCCAGGTAGGCCGGCACCGAGACGTACCCGCCGAAGCCCACCACGACGTCGGCCCGCACCTCGTCGATCACCTTGCCCGCGGCGCGGGCCGCGGTCCACATCCGGCCCGGCGTCTTCACCAGGTTCATGTTGACCGAGCGGGGCAGCTGGTACGCGGGGATCTGACGCAGGTCGTAACCGGCCGGCGGGATCAGCTCGTTCTCCAGGCCCTTCGGCGTGCCCACGCAGGTGATCCGGACGCCGGGGTCGTGCCGGCGCAGGCAGTCGGCGAAGGCGAGCAACGGGTAGATGTGCCCCCCGGTGCCACCTCCCGCGAGCACCACCGAACGCAGCGGACCCATCACCGTCTCCTCTCGTCCGCCGACCCGCGCCTCGTCCGGTCCCCCCGGACCCGCGGTGCGGCCTGGTCGTCTCCGCGCCGCTCCCTGGGCACCCGGGCCCGGGCGGCCGGCGGGGCACCCGCCCGACGCCGGCCGGGAAGCGGCGGCAACGGGGCCCACACTAGTCGGACCCATCGGGCCGGCGGACGGGCATGGAGGGCTCTCGCCGCATCAGGTTCGGCGCGGGCGAACGACGCGAGCATCCCGATCGCGGCGAGCGTGACGACCAGGGCGCTTCCGCCGTCGGAGATGAACGGCAGCGGCACGCCGGTGAGCGGCAGCAGCCCGACCACCCCGCCGATGTTGATGACGGCCTGGCCGACCAGCCAGGCGGTGGCCCCGGCGGCGGCCAGCCGCCGGAACGGGTCGGTCACCCGGCGGGCGATCCGCAGCCCGGTGTACGCGAGGACGGCGAACAGCACGACGACCACGCCGCACCCCACCACGCCCAGTTCCTCGGCGATGACGGCGAAGATGAAGTCGTTCTCCGCGGCGGGCAGCCACTCCCACTTGAGGGTGCTCTTGCCGAGGCCGGTGCCGAACCAACCGCCGTTCTCGATCGCGTACCGGGCCTGCACCATCTGGTAGCACTCTTCGAGCTTGCACTGCTCCGGCGGCGGCGGGTCGATGAAGGTGGTCAGCCGCGCCAACCGGTAGTTCTCCGCGCCCCGCTCGCCGGACCCGGCGCCGAGCGAGGCGACCGCCACCAGCAGGCCGATGCCGAGCAGGCCGACCGCGGTGAGGGTGGCGAAGACGCGCAGCCGCACCCCGGCCGCCCAGAGCAACCCGACCACCAAGGCGAGCAGGCAGAGCATCGTGCCCAGGTCGTTGTAGCCGACCAGCACGAACAGCAGCCCGACCACCGGGAAGAGCGGGGTGGCCAGCTCCCGCCACCAGCCGAGCTTCGCGCCCTTGCGGGCGATCACGTCCGCGCCCCACAGCACCAGGGCGAACTTCGCCAGCTCCGACGGTTGCAGCTGGATCGGGCCGAGATGCAGCCAGTTCAGGTCCGCGTCGAAGGGGCCGAGCTGGTCGGCGTCGGCCAGCGACTCCAGCGCCATCAGCGCGTTCAGCAGGAGCAGCAGCACCACCGACACGCCGAGCGCCGGCCAGGCGACCGAGCGGAAGGTGCTCGCCGGTAGCCGCTGGCAGGCCCAGAAGGCGACGATCCCGATCACCGCGAAGATCGCCTGCTTGGCCAGCGTGGCGGTGGCGTCGCCGCCCTCGGCGTAGTCGCGCACGCTGGTCGCCGAGAAGACCATGGTGAGGCCGATCAGCAGCAACAGGCCGGCGCTGGACAGCAGCAGGTAGTACGACGCGAGCGGCCGCTCCAGCAGGCCGCGCAGGGCGGCCAGCCCGCCGGCGGCGTCCAGGCCGCGCAGTCCGGGCGGGGCAGCCGGCCCCTCCGGCGGCCGCGCCGCGGCGCCCTCAGGCGTACGGGTACCGCCCGGCCGCCCGGTCGTGGTCTCCGTCGTCACCTCAGTGCCTCGTACCTCCCCCACCCCGACATCATCGCCGCTGCCCGGCGCCGCCACCCCGGCAACCGCTCCCTCGGCGTGTCGGGGTGCAAGGAAGGGCCCCTTCTTAACGCCTCAGGTAGAGGAAGGGCCCCCTGTTAACACGCCCCGGTGAGCGGTCAGCCGACGTGGGCGAGGAAGTCGCTGTAGAAGAGGCCGAGCGCGATCGCCACCCCGATCCCGGCGATGATCCAGAAGCGCACCACGATGTTGACCTCGCTCCATCCGGCCAGCTCGAAGTGGTGCTGCAACGGGGACATCCGGAAGACCCGCTTGCCGGTGGTCCGGAACGAGATGATCTGGATCACCACGGACATCGTGATGATGACGAAGAGCCCGCCGATGATCGGCAGCAGCATGATCGTCCGCGTCGACATCGCCATGCCGGCGATCAGGCCACCGAGGCCGAGTGCCCCGGTGTCCCCCATGAAGATCCGCGCCGGCGACGTGTTCCACCAGAGGAACCCGACGCAGGCGCCGGCCGCCGCCCCGGCGATCAACGCGATCTCGAGGGGGTCGCGGACCGTGTAGCAGTAGTCCTGGGTGTAGCTCGGGTCCGCGCACCAGTGCCGGTACTGCCAGAAGGCGATCAGCGCGTACGCGGCGAGCACCATCACCGAGGCGCCGGTCGCCAGCCCGTCCAGACCGTCGGTGAGGTTCACGCCGTTCGTCGCCGCCATCACCACGAAGATGAAGACGATCACCGCGCCGACCTTGGTGAGCTCCAGGGCGGGGATGTCCCGGATGAAGCTCAGCGTGGTGCTGCCGACGGTCTCGGTGTTGGTCGCCTGGCCCTCCGCGTCGGTCATGCTGCTCGGGAAGTACAGGGCGATCACACCGAAGAGCGCGCCGACCAGGATCTGGCCGAGCAGCTTGCCGCGCTTGTTGAGGCCGCCGCTGTGCCGCTTGCGGACCTTGAGGAAGTCGTCGATGAAGCCGACCGCGCCGGAGAAGACCATCAGCCCGAGCAGCACCAGCGCGGTGATGGTCGGCTCGACCTGGGCGATCTGGGCGTCCGGAAGCGTGGTCAGGGCCAGGTGGCCCGCGACGTACGCGATGACGGTGGCCAGGATGAAGACCACCCCGCCCATCGTCGGCGTGCCCTTCTTGCCCTGGTGCATCGCCGGGCCCTCGGCCCGGATCGGCTGGCCCGCCTTCAGCCGGGTGAACACCCGGATCGCGATCGGTGTGCAGAACAGCGAGACGAGGAACGCCACCCCGACGGCGACGATGACCGCCCTCATGCCGGGTCACCTTCGGTCGCGACGGCGGGGCTCGCAAGCTCACTGCTCGCGCTTCCGCCCGACCCGGCCGCCGGCACGGCGTCGGCGCGCAGCGCGTCCGCAACCTCCCAGGTGCGGTACCGGGAACCCTTCACCAGGACGACGTCGCCCGGCCGTAGCTCGTTCCGCAGCACCTCGACGGCGCCCGCCTGATCGGTGAGCAGCACCGATTCTCCTCCCCAGTCACCTACCGAATTCGCGCCCTGATGGATCGGCGCGGCCGCGTCGCCCACCACGAGCAGGCGGTCGACGCCCAGCTCGGCCGCGAGCCGGCCGACCTCGACGTGCCCGTCGTGCTCGAACGGTCCCAGTTCGGCCATGTAGCCGAGCACCGCCACCGTGCGCCGCCCCTGCCCGACGCCGGCCAGCGCGCGCAGCGCGGCCGCCATCGAGGCCGGGTTGGCGTTGTACGAGTCGTCGATGACGGTGACCCCGTCGGTGCGCTCGAACACGTCCATCCGGCGGGTCGACACCAGACCCAGCTGGCCGAGCGCGATCGCCAGCTCGGTCAGCGGCATGCCCAGTTCCCGCGCCACCGCCGCGGCGGCGAGCGAGTTGGAGACCTGGTGCCGACCGGTCAGCCCGAGCCGGACCGGCGCGTCACCCTCGGGCGTCACCAGCGTGTACGACGGCCGGCCGCGCTCGTCCAGCGTCACGTCGACCGCGCGGATGTCCGCGTCCGGCGCCTCCCCGTACCGGACCACCCGGGCCGCCGTCCGCGTGGCCATCGCCGAGACCAGGTCGTCGTCGGCGTTGAGCACCGCGAGCCCGTCCACGGGCAGCGCCTCGACCAGCTCGCCCTTGGCCAGGGCGATGGTCTCCCGGGAGCCGAACTCGCCGATGTGGGCGACCCCGACGTTGAGCACCACGGAGATGCGCGGCGGCACCACGTCGCACAGGTACCGGACGTGCCCCACGCCGCGGGCGCCCTTCTCCATGACGAGGTATCGGGTTTCCGGCCCGGCCTGCAACGCCGTGTACGGGTGCCCCAGCTCGTTGTTGAACGAGCCGGGTGGCGCGACCGTCGGCCCGAGCCGTGCGGTGAGCTGCGCGATCAGATCCTTGGTGGTGGTCTTGCCGGACGAGCCGGTGAGCCCGATGACGGTCAGGCCGGGCAGCCGGTCCACCACCGCGCGGGCCAGCCGTCCCATCGCCGCGAGGGCGTCGTCGACCAGCACCATCGGCACGCCGGGCACCTCGCGGGTGCCGAGCACGGCCACCGCGCCCGCCTCGACGGACCCGGCGGCGTAGTCGTGCCCGTCCACCTTCTCGCCGGGGAAGGCGACGAAGAGCCCGCCGGGGCCGACCTTGCGGGAGTCGAACTCGACCGTGCCGGTGACCGTGACCTCCGGGTCGGCGGCGACCAGCCGCCCGCCGACGGCCGCCGCCACCTCGGCCAGGAGCAGCGGGATCACCGCCGTCCCTCCGGCTCGCCGAAGCGGGCGTGCAGCGCGGCCGCCAGCTCGGTGCGGTCGTCGAAGGGGTGCACCTCCCCGGCGACCTCCTGCCCCTGCTCGTGGCCCTTGCCGAGCAGCGCCACCACGTCGCCCGGCTCGGCCAGCCGGACCGCCTCGGCGATGGCCGCCCGCCGGCCGGGGACCTCCAGGATCCGGGCGTCCGTGGCCGCCCGGTACGCCCCGGCGAGCACCTCGGCCCGGATCTCGGCGGGGTCCTCGGTGCGCGGGTTGTCGTCGGTCACCAGCACCACGTCCGCTCCCTCCGCCGCTGCGGCGCCCATCAGGGGCCGCTTGCCCCGGTCCCGGTCGCCGCCCGCGCCGATCAGGCAGATGAGCCGGCCGCCGCTGAACTCCCGCAGGGCGGCCAGCGCGGCGACGATCGCGTCGGTCTTGTGCGCGTAGTCGACGACGCCGCGCACCGGGCCGGGCGCCCGGACCAGCTCCAGCCGGCCGGGGACGCCCCCGCAGGCGGTGACGCCCTCGGCGGCGGTCTTCGGGTCCACCCCGGCGGCGACCAGCGCGGCGACGGCGAGCAGCGCGTTGGCGACGTTGTGCCGGCCGGGCAGGGACACCCCGGCGGGCAGGGTGAGGCCGTCCGGGCCGTGCAGGGTGAACCGCTGCGCGTACCCCTCGCCGCCGATCTCGTCCGCCCACCAGGTGGCGGACCGGTCCCCGGCCGCCGAGTACGTGACGGTGGCCGGCTTGTACAGCGGGCGCAACGCCGGGTCGTCGTGGTTGAGCACCTCCACCGCGCAGCGGCCGTCGAAGAGCTTCGCCTTCGCCGCGAAGTAGTCGGCCGCGTCGGCGTGGAAGTCGAGGTGGTCGGAGCCGAAGTTGGTGTACCCGCCGACGGTGAACCGGACCCCGCCGACCCGCCCCATGGCGAGGGCGTGGCTGGACACCTCCATGACGAGGGCGGTCACGCCGCGCTCCCGGGCCGCGGCGAGCATGGCATGCAGGTCCGTCGCCTCCGGCGTGGTGCGGACGCTGTCGATCACCAGGTCGCCGAGGCGGGTCTCGACGGTCCCGATCAGGCCGGTGGTGTGCCCGGCGGCCCGCAGGCCGGACTCGACCAGGTACGCCGTGGAGGTCTTGCCGGCGGTGCCGGTCACCCCGATCACGGTCAGCCCCTCGGTGGGGTCGCCGTAGACGGCGCTGGCCAGGTCGCCGAGCACCGCGCGCGGGTCGGGCACCACCAGCGCCGGCAGGCCGGCCTCCTCCGCCGCCGGCGCTCCGGCCGGGTCGGTGAGCACGGCCACCGCGCCGGCCGCCGCGGCGGCGGGGACGAACTCCGCGCCGTGCCGGCGGGCTCCGGGCAGCGCCGCGTACAGGTCGCCGGGCCGGACCTCCTGGCTGGCGTGCGTCACACCGGTGATCACCGGTTCCGGGGCGGCCGCCCGGGGGTCGACGGCACCCGCGCCGGGCTCGGCGGCGAGGCGGGCGGCGAGATCGCCGAGCCGGACTCCGGTCACGGTGCGGGGGCGAGGATTGCCGGACACGGCGTCAGACCCTACCCGGTCGGCCGGTTCCGGCCGCACAGCCGCCCCGGTGGTTCGTCCGCACTCACCGATGATGTCCCGTTCCCGCCGGTCAGCGCGGAAAGACCTCGAACTTCGGCGCGGCGGCGGACGACGGCGGGACCCGGTCGTGACGCAGGGCGAACTGCATCATGTCCCGGAACGCCGGGGCGGCGATGTCGCCGCCCCCGCCGCCGGGCGTGTGCGCGAAGACCGCGATCACGTACCGGGGCTTCTCGGCCGGTGCCATCCCGATGAACGAGGCCACCGCGCCGGGCTGCTTACGGCCTTCGACCAGCCGCCAGCCGGTGCCGGTCTTGCCGGCCACCCGGTAGCCGGGGACCGCGGCCGCGAGCCCGGTGGCGTGGTCGACGGTGGTCACCGCCTCCAGGATCGTGCGCAGCTCGGCGGCGGTGTCCGGGCTGAGCACCGACCGGGTCGGCGGGGCCTCGGGCTTCGTCCGCTTCCCGTCCGGCCCGATGATCTCCTTGACCAGGCGCGGCGCGACGTACGTGCCGTTGTTGGCGATCGTGGCGTACGCCGCGGCCATCTGCAGCGGCGTGGCGTCGACGCTGTGCCCGATCGGCACCGACCCGCGCGACGAGTCGCTCCACTCCTCCGCCGGCAGGAGCCGCCCGGTCGCCTCGCCGGGCATGCCGACGCCGGTCGCCTCGCCGAGCCCGAACCGCTTCTGGTAGTCGATGAGGCGGTCCCGGCCGAGCTTGTCGGCGATGGCGATGGTGCCGACGTTCGACGAGTACGCCATCATGCCGGCCAGGCTCATCCGCTTCCCGCCCGCGGGGTGGGTGTCCTCGAACCAGGTGTCGCCCTTGCGGACGGCGTTCGCGATCGGCAGCGTCGTGTCCGGGGTGATGACGCCCTCCTGCAGGGCCGCGCCGAAGGTGATCGCCTTGTGCACCGAGCCCGGGTCCACCACGAAGCCGGTGGCCACGTCCTCCCGGTCGGCCGGCTCGCTGTTCAGGGGGTTCGCCGCGTTGTAGGTGGGGTACGCCGCCTGCGCCAGCACCTCGCCCGTGCCGACCTCCAGCACGATCGCCGCGCCGGTCGAACCCTTGACCTTCTCCATCCGCTTGGCGAGCAGCCCCTGCACCACGAACTGGAGGTCCCGGTCGAGGGTGAGCTTCAGCGAGCTGCCCGGCTTCGCCTTCGTCGTCTCGCTGAAGCCGCCCGGGATCGGCGCGGCCAGGTCGCCGAGCCCCACCTCGTACCGGCGCTGGCCGTCCTTGCCGGCGAGCAGGTCGTCGTAGCGCGCCTCCAGCCCTTCCAGGCCGTTCATGTCGGCGCTGGTGAAGCCGATGAGGTTCGCCGCGAGGTCACCGCCCGGCACCTCGCGGCGCTCGTCGCGGTGGGCGTTGATGCCCGGCAGCTCCAGCGCCATGATCTGCCGTGCCCGGCCGACGTCAACGCCGCGGGCCAGGTACTCGAACCGCGAGGGGATCCCGCCCGGGAGCATGCGCTGCTTCATCTTCTCGGCCAGGTCCGACGCGGGGATGCCGAGCAGCGGGGAGAGGGCGCGCGCGGTCGCCTGCGGGTCCTTCACCAGGGTCGGGTCGGCGTAGACGTACCGCGCCTCGATGCTGTGCGCCAGCGCCGCGCCGTCGCGGTCGTAGATCGCCCCGCGCGGCGCCGGCAGCACCACCGTCCGCAGCCGGTCGGGGAGCCCCGCGTCGGCGTACGCCGGGCTCTCCACGGCCTGGAGGACGACGAGCCGGACGCCGATGACGGCGAACAGGGTCAGGGCCAGCGCGGTGCCGAGCCGCAGCCGGCGGCCGGGGTCGGCCAGCCGGGGCGGCTTCGGTGGCTTGCGCGACGGACGCCGGGCCGCCGGCCGGGCCGGCGTGCTGCGCGCGGGGCGGCGGCGCGGCGGCGGGTCCTCCCGGGGCGCCCGCTCGGGCACCGTGCGGACCACGGGGGTACGACGGGTCGGCTCCCGCCGGCCGGTCCGCCCGCCGTCGAGTACCTGGAGGGCGGGGCGGAACGGGTCGCCGGAGCGCCCGCCGCGCGGCGTGCGCCGCTGCTCGGGCCGGGCGGCGCGGGCGTCGCCCAGCCGATCCTCGCCGATGGTGCGTCCCCGGGGCGTGTACGCGCGCGCGCCGGAGATCCCGCCGACCCCCGGCTCGCCGGTACGCGGATCGGCGGTTCCGTCGCCACGGGACGGGCCGCGCCGGGAGCCCGTGGCGTCCCGGCGCGGTTCCTCCGATCTCGGGGGCACGGCCTACCCCCCGGCGCCCTGCTGGCTGGTGACCGACGGCTGCCCGCTGGCCGGCTGCGGCACGCCGATGGTCTTGCCGTCCGGCAGCCGGATGTACGCCGGCTCGCCGGCCTCGACGAGGCCGAGCCTGCGCGCGGCGGCGGTCAGGTTGCCCGGCGCCTCGTGCTCGGCGATCTGCCGGTTCAGCTGCTGCTGCTCCAGGTCCAGCTTGGCCTGCTGCTGCTGGAGCTTCTCCAGCCGGAACGCGTTCTCGTTGATCTTCGTGTTGACCAGCAGGATGCCGAGCACCCCGCCGACCACCAGCGTCACGATCAGCGCCGCGAACGGCGCGCGCGGCACCGACACCGGCGCCGGCGGCGCCACCCGCAGCCGGGGCGGGCGCGGCGCGGTCGCGCCGTCCCGCTCGGCCGGGCGCAGCGCCGCGGTGCCCTGGGTCGGGAACTCGCGCGCCCCCCGGGCGCGAGCCTCCCCCAGCCGGCCCGTCCGGTCCGCCTGCGGCGTGCCCGTGCCGACGCGCGTGGCCCGCTCCGCCGCGATCCGGCCCCCCGACCGCGGTGTGCGCCGCCCGCCGCCGGTCACGTCCCGGCGGTCGCGCTTGTCAATCGTCATGTCCCTCCCCCTCTTCGTCCGTCCCTGTCCCGTCCCCCGGAGCCGGCCGTCGCGCGGCCGACCCCGTGCCCGGTTGGTGCATCGCCCGGACCCGCCGGCGGTACCGTTCGCGGTCGGTACGCCGGTGCTGCTCCGCGGTCGGGTCGAGCCGCTCCGCGGCCCGCAACCGCACCGAGGCGGCGCGCGGGTTCGCCGCGACCTCCACCTCGCTCGGCAGTTCCGCGCCCCGGCTGAGCAGCCGGAACGTCGGACCGGTCCCGGGCAGTTCGACCGGCAGGTCGACCGGGCCCTTGCTGCGGACCCGGTCGGCGAGCGCCAGCTTGGTGAGCCGGTCCTCCAGCGAGTGGTAGGACAGGACAACCATGCGGCCGCCCACCGTGAGCCGGTCGAGCGCTGCCGGCAGCGCCGCCTCCAGCGCCACCAGCTCTCGGTTTACCTCTATCCGTAAAGCCTGAAACGTTCTCTTTGCCGGGTGTCCCCCGGTTCGCCGGGCTGGTGCCGGAATGCTCTCCCTCACCAGCTCGGCCAGGCGCGCCGACGAGGTGATCCGGGCGCGCTCCCGCTCCCGGACGATCGCCGACGCGATCCGCGTCGCGAACTTCTCCTCGCCGTAGACCCGCAGCACCCGGGCCAGTTCCGGGTGCGCGTAGGTGTTGACCACCTCCTCGGCGGTCACGCCCCGGGTCTGGTCCATCCGCATGTCCAGCGGCGCGTCCTGCGCGTACGCGAACCCGCGGTCGGGCGCGTCGAGCTGCAACGAGGAGACACCCAGGTCGAACAGGACCCCGTCGACCGCCGGGTACCCGAGCCGGCTCAGCACCTCGGGCAGCTCGTCGTACACGGCGTGCTCCAGGTGGATCCGGTCGGCGAACCGGGCCAGCCGTGCCCGCGCGTGGGCGAGGGCCTCGGTGTCCCGGTCGAGCCCGACCAGCACCGTGCGCGGGTGCGCCTCCAGCACCGCCTCGGCGTGCCCGCCCAACCCCAGCGTGGCGTCGACGTGGACCGTGCGCTCCCCCCGGTCGAGCGCGGGAGCGAGCAGCTCGAGACACCGCTCGAGCAGCACCGGCACGTGCGTGCCGCGTAGCTCCCCCATGTCGACCCCCACTGCTTGAAACCGTCAGTCGTCTCGCGCCCGTCGCCGGACGACGCCGTGCCGTCGTACCGCCAGATCCCCATCCGCTCCCGCCCGCCTTCCGGCCACGGCCCCCCGATCGGATCGTGCGCCTGGCACCGGGGAAGGGATGCCAGGAACTCGAAAGCGGCTGGAGATCTCGCAGTACGTCGGGC
Source organism: Micromonospora sp. NPDC047707 (assembly GCF_040704235.1). Classification (NCBI taxonomy): domain Bacteria; kingdom Bacillati; phylum Actinomycetota; class Actinomycetes; order Micromonosporales; family Micromonosporaceae; genus Micromonospora; species Micromonospora sp. NPDC047707. The sequence goes on along the minus strand of NZ_JBEYSU010000005.1, from coordinate 248,867 downwards.
GTCGCCACGCCCTACAGGCCGCCGGGCAGCACCCCCTCCTCGATGTCGGCGAAGCCGTCCTCGCTCTCCGAGAGGTACGTCTCCCAGGCCGCCCGGTCCCAGATCTCCACCCGCGTGTGCGCGCCGATCACGACCAGGTCACGGTCGAGTGCGGCGTACTCCCGGAGGTGGGCCGGGATGGTCACCCGCCCCTGCTTGTCGGGGACCTCGTCGTGCGCGCTCGCGAAGAAGACCCGGCTGTAGGCCCGGGCCGCCTTGTGCGTCATCGGCTGCGCGCGTAACTGGTCCGCGATCCGCTGGAACTCCGGCGTCGGGAAGACGTAGAGGCAGCGCTCCTGCCCTTTGGTGATCACGACACCCCCCGCCAGCTCGTCCCGGAACTTCGCCGGAAGGATCAACCGGCCCTTGTCGTCCAGGCGCGGGGTGTGGGTGCCGAGGAACATCGGCCCAACCCCCTCGCCCATCTAGCGGCGTTCGCGGCGCCGCTGACCCCCCGGGCCGGTGGGCCCTCCCGGCCTCACCATCGCGCCCCACTCTACTCCACTTCCCTCCACCCGCAACCGGAATCGCCCGCGCGGCGCGCGTGTCGCCCGGCCAAAACCGCACGTCAACGAGGGTGGAGCGGAGTGGAGGGCGGAGCGACCCGCCGGGCGCCGTCCGCTTTCCGACATAGATCGACTCCATCCGGCCGATCCGCGCCCGGCGAGGCGCCGGAGTGTCACCGGCCGAACGGTTCGCCCTCGGCGGCGATCTGGGGGGCCCGCCGGTGGAGTAACCTCGCTCGCGTGACGGACGCGAAGATGCCCCTGCGGGCGAAGGTGGCCAGCTCCGTGTCGCGGACAGCCGCGGCGCTGTCGCGGGCCGCGGGCCGCGGCGACGGCTCGGTCATCGGCGGCTGGATCGGCCTCAAGATCGATCCGGACCTGCTCGCCCACCTCGCCGCCGGCCGCGCCATCGCGCTGATCTCCGGCACCAACGGCAAGACCACCACCACGCGCCTCACCACGGCCGCCGTCGGCGTGCTCGGCAAGGTCGCCACCAACTCCTTCGGCGCGAACATGCCCACCGGGCACACCTCGGCGCTGGCCAAGGCCGGAAGCACGCCGTACGCGGTGCTCGAGGTCGACGAGCACTACCTCGCCCAGGTGCTGGAGTCCACCGAGCCGCACGTGGTGGCACTGCTCAACCTCTCCCGCGACCAGCTCGACCGCGCCAAGGAGGTCGCCATGATGGCGCAGCTCTGGCGCGCGGCCCTGGTCAAGCACTCCGACGTCCGCGTCATCGCCAACGCCGACGACCCGATGGTCGTGTGGGCGGCCACCCCGCCGCCCAACCACGACCACCGGATCAGCCCGCCGCAGGTCACCTGGTTCAGCGCCGGCCAACGCTGGCACGACGACTCGTGGGTCTGCCCGGAATGCGGCTCCACCATCGCCCGCGAGGGCGACCAGTGGTGGTGCACCGGCTGCCCGCTGCGCCGTCCCGAGCCGCACTGGACGGTGGAGGACGACGGCGTCGTCGACCCCACCGGCGCCTGGCACAAGGTCAAGCTCCAACTCCCCGGCAAGGTCAACCTCGGCAACGCCGCCACCGCCCTCGCGGTCGCCGCCGAGTTCGGCGTACGCCCCGTCGACGCGGTGCTCAAACTCAGCACGGTCACCTCGGTCGCCGGCCGGTACGCGCAGGTCGAGCGGGACGGCCGGCTGATCCGGCTGCTGCTGGCGAAGAACCCGGCCAGCTGGCTGGAGGCGTTCGACATGGCCGACGAGGCACCCACGCTGCTCTCCATCAACGCCCGCGACCCCGACGGGCTGGACACCTCCTGGCTCTTCGACGTCGACTTCAGCCCGCTGCGCGGCCGGCAGGTGCTCATCACCGGCGACCGGGCGTACGACCTGGCGGTCCGGCTCGACGTCAACGGCGTGCCGTTCCAGCACGTACGCACCTTCGCCGAGGCGGTCCGGACGGCCCCGCCGGGCCGGCTGGAGGTCATCGCGAACTACACCGCCTTCCAGGACATCCGAGCGGAGTTGGACCGTGTCCTCTGACAGCCTGCGAATCGTCTGGGTCTACCCCGACCTGCTCTCCACCTACGGGGACCGCGGCAACGCGCTGATCCTGGCCAGCCGTGCCCAGCGGCGCGGCTACCCGGTGGAGGTGCTGGAGGTCCGCTCCGACGAACGCCTGCCCGCGACCGCCGACATCTACCTGATCGGCGGCGGCGAGGACGGCCCGCAGGCGCTCGGCGCGCAGCGGCTGATCGCCGACGGCGGCCTGCACCGGGCCGTCGCGCAGGGGTCGGTGGTGTTCGGCGTCTGCGCCGGCTACCAGCTGCTCGGCTCCTCCTTCTTCGCCAAGGGCACCAAGTGCGCGGGGCTGGAGCTGCTGGACCTGTCCTCCGACCGGGGGCCCACCCGGGCCGTGGGCGAGCTGGCCGGCGACATCGACCCCCGGCTGGGGCTGCCGCCGCTCACCGGCTTCGAGAACCACGGCGGCCGTACCCACCTCGGCCCGGAGGCGGCACCCCTCGCCCGGGTCACCGCCGGCGTCGGCAACGACGGCGCCACCGAGGGCGCCTGGCGCGGCAAGCTGCTCGGCACGTACTCGCACGGGCCGGCCCTGGCCCGCAACCCCGCCCTGGCCGACCTGCTGCTGCGCTGGGCCATCGGCGTCAACCAGCTGCCCCCGCTGGACGACACCTGGTCCGACCGCCTCCGCGCCGAGCGCCGCGCCGCGGTGGCCGCCGCCGCCCGACCGTGACCGGCGAAGGCCGCCGCCCGACGACGATGACCCGCGGCGGCCGCCGCTCCGCCATGGCCCGTGCCATCCGACGGCTGATCGGAGATCCGGCAGCCGTCCGGTTCGCGGTGCTGCTGCTCGTGCTGGGAATCCTCGCGCCGGTCGCGCTGCTGGCACCCCGGCCGGACCTGGCGGACCTGCCGGGGCACGCCGACCGACTCGGCGCGTACGCCCCGGTGGCGGCCGTCGTCGGCGGCGCGCTGCTGCTCGTGGCGCTGGTCCCCCGCACCTTCATCACGCTGGCGTCCGGAGCGCTGTTCGGCGCCCTTGAAGGGGCCGCGTACGCGCTCGGCGCGGCGCTGCTGGCGGCGGCCATCGGGTTCACCGTGGGCCGGGTGCTCGGGCGGGAGTTCGTCGCCGAGCGGGTCCGTGGCCGACTGGCCCGGCTGGACGGCTGGTTCGCCCGGCAGAGCGTGCTCGGCGTGATCACCGTACGGCTGCTGCCGATCGCCGGCTTCGGCCTGGTCAGCTACGGCTACGGCACCACCGGTGCCCGGGTCCTGCCGTTCCTGGCCGGCAGCCTGCTCGCGTCCGCGCCGACCGCCTTCGGGTACGCCGCCGTCGGCGCGGCGGTCACCTCGCCCGGCGAGGTCAACTGGTTCGCCGCCGCCCCCGCCGGCCTCGGCGTGATCGCCAGCGCGGTTCTTATCCACCGCTGGTGGCGCGCCGAACGCCTCCGCCGCCTCGGGCCCTCCTGACATCACCCCCGGGCCGCCAAGATCCGCACACCTCGTCCCGGCGGGGCGGGTGGCCCGGGGGGTCAGGACGAGGGGGTGACCAGGCCGGCGTCGTAGGCGGCGATCACCAGGTGCACGCGGTCCCTCGCACCGAGCTTCGTGAACAGCCGCGCCACGTGCGACTTCGCGGTGGCCGCGCTGATCACCAGCTCGGCGGCGATCTCGGCGTTGGACAGCCCTCGGCCCACGAGCGTGAGGACCTCGCGTTCCCGATCGGTGACGCCGTCCAGGCCACGGCGGGCGGCGGCCGGGGCGGGCCGGCGGGCGAACTCGGCGATCAGCCGGCGGGTCACGGCGGGCGCGATCAGCGCGTCACCGGCGGCGACCACGCGGACCGCGGCGAGGATCTCGTCCACCGCCATGTCCTTGACCAGGAATCCGCTCGCCCCGGCGCGCAGCGCGGCGTGCACGTGCTCGTCGTCGTCGAAGGTGGTGAGCACCAGCACCCGTGCGGGCCCGCCCTGTGCGGTGATCGCGCGGGTGGCGGCGATGCCGTCCGTGCCGGGCATCCGCAGGTCCATCAGCACCACCTCCGGGGCCGCGTCGCGGGCCAGCCGGACGGCGTCGGTGCCGTTGCCGGCCTCGCCGACCACGACCAGGTCGGGTGTGTCGGCGATCAGCACCCGCAGGCCGGCGCGGACCAGTGGCTGGTCGTCGACCAGCAGCACTCGTATGCTCACCGCTCCCCCGTCCCGGGCCGCGATCCCACCGGCTCGCCGGCCGTCGGTGGCACCGGCAGCCACGCGGCCACCCGGAAGCCGCCCTCCGGTCGCGGGCCGGCGCGGAACCGCCCGCCGGCCATGGCGACCCGCTCCCGCATGCCGACAAGCCCGTGCCCCGCACCGCCGACCGCGCCGCCCCGGCCGTCGTCGACGACCTCCACCGCAAGCTCGTCCGGGCCGTGGGTGACGGTGACCCGGCACCGATCGGTGCCCGCGTGTCGTACCACGTTGGTGAGCGCCTCCTGGACGATCCGGAACGCGGCGAGGTCGAGGTCGGCCGGGACGGGCCGCCGCTCGCCGCGCTGCCGTGCCTCGACCCGGACCCCGGCGTCGGCGGCGGCCGTCACCAGGCGGTCGAGATCGGCCAGCCCGGGCGTCGGGTCCAGCGGGGCCGACTCCGCCTCCGGGCGGCGCAGCGCCCGGAGCGTACGCCGGAGGCCGGCCAGCGTCTCCCGGCTGGTCTCCTCGATGGTGGTGAGGGCGGCCCGCGCCTGCGCCGGCTGGCTGTCGATCACCCGCGCCCCCATGCCGGCCTGGATAGCGATCACCCCGATGCTGTGCGCGACCTGGTCGTGCAGTTCGCGCGCGATGCGCAGCCGCTCGGCGGTGACCGCCTCGGCGGCCTCGTGGTCGCGTAGCACCTCGGTGTGCCGGCGGCGGGTCCGGATCGAGTCGCCGACCGTCCACACGGTCACCACCGCCAGCACGGAGAGGGTGGCCCGGCTCAACGGGTCCACGGGCGGGTTCACGAAGCCGGCCGCGACCTGCACTGCGAGCACGACGACCGCGGCCGGCGCCGAGACGCGCCGGGAGCGGTGCGCCGCGACCAGCCCGACCACCAGGTCGATGCCCAGGAACTGGGCGTACCAGATGTCGCGCAGGTAGCCGTTCTCCGGGACGTTGACGGTCACGGTGACCAGGCACGCCGCGACCAGCATCAGCCCCAGGGCGAGCAGCGGGCGGCGGCGCAGCAGGCCGGCGGGCAGGGCCAGGACCAGCAGCGGCAGCAGGTAGCGCTCGGGGATCCACCAGTGCCGAGCCCGAAGCCGGCCCGGCTGGACGCCGTGGCCGGGGCGAGCAGCACGGCGCCGGGGAGCAACGCGACGCCGAGCCAGGGCAGCACCGTGCGCGCCGGCGAGGAGGCCCGGCGGGGCGGCGGCAGGGTGGCGTCCATGCGGACACGGTAGCCAGCCGGCCCGGGACCGGGCATCGGCCAACGGACGTACGCCCCGGGGCGGGTACGGGGCCGCCGGATGTGGCCGCCGGCGCGACGCCGGCGCGGCCGCGGCCCGGCAGCGTGGGTCAAATGATCGAACTCCACGCCCTGACCAAACGGTACGGCCCGGCCACGGCCGTCGACGACCTGACCCTCACGGTGCGGCCCGGCCACGTCACCGGGTTCCTCGGCCCGAACGGGGCCGGCAAGTCCACCACGCTGCGGATGATCCTCGGTCTCACCCGGCCGACCAGCGGCATCGCCACTGTGGCCGGCGTCCGGTTCGCCGACCGGCCGCGCGGGCTGCGGCACGCCGGCGCCCTGCTGGACGCGGGTGACGTGCACGGCGGGCGGTCCGCCGTCGCCCACCTGACCGCGCTGGCCCGCGGCAACGGCATCGGTCGCGCCCGGGTCGACGAGGGGCTGCGGGAGGTCGGGCTGGTCGACGTCGCGCGACGCCGGATCGCCGGATTCTCCCTGGGTATGCGGCAACGGCTCGGCATCGCCGCCGCACTGCTCGGCGACCCGCCGGTGCTGCTCTTCGACGAGCCGTTCAACGGCCTCGACCCGGAGGGGGTCCGCTGGGTGCGTGACCTGTTCCGGCGGCTGGCCCGCGAGGGGCGCACGGTGTTCGTCTCCAGCCATCTGATGAGCGAGATGGAGAACTGCGCGGACCGGCTGGTGGTGATCGGCCGGGGCCGGTTGATCGCCGAGCAGAGCCTCGCCGAGTTCGCCGCCCGCGGCACCCCGATCAGCGTGGCCGTCCGTACGCCCGAGGCGGCGGCGCTGGCCGCGGTGCTGGCGGACGAGGGCGGCGCCGTGCGCCCGGACGACGCCGGGACGCTGGTAGTGACCGGTCTGACCGCCGAGCGGATCGGCGACCTGGCGCTCGCCCACCGCATCCCGCTGCACGAGCTGACCACCCGGACCGCCTCCCTTGAGGAGGCGTTCATGGAACTCACCGCCGCCAGCGTCGAGTACACCGGAGGGACGACCCGATGACCACCCTGACGCCGCTGCCCACCCGTGCACCGGTGACCGACGCGCCGGCCCGGTTCCGCGACCTGCTCGCCGCCGAGTGGATCAAGCTGTGGTCGCTCCGCTCGACCCGGTGGACGCTGCCGCTGGTGTTCCTCTTCGTCGTCGGGGTGAGCGTGCACGCCAGCCTCGCCGATTACCGGAACTGGCCGAGGTACCCGGACGGGACGCGGGAGATGTTCCACCTGTACGGGCCGGCGCGGGACGCCTTCCCCGAGGCCGGTTACCTGCTGCTGATGCTCGCCGCCGCCAGCGTCGGCGCACTGACCGTCGTCGGCGAGTACCAGAGCGGGCTGATCCGGGCCACGTTCGCCGCCGTTCCCGCCCGCCGGTCGGTGGTGGCCGCGAAGGCGGCCGTGCTGACCGCGGTGATGCTCGTGCTGGGCCTGGTCACCGCGGCGACCTCGTTCTGGGTGTCCCAGGCGATCTTGTCCGGGCGGGACGCCGGCTGGTCGATCGGCGATCCGGGGGTGGCACGGGCGGTCCTGGGAAGTGCCCTGCTGGTACCGGTCTGCGCGCTGATCGGGATGGGGCTGGGCGCAGTGATCCGGCACGCCGCCGGGGCCGTCGTGGCGGCCACCGCGGTGCTCGTGCTGCTGCCACTGGTGGTGGACAGCGACAAGCACCGGTGGATCGCCGAACTCCGGCACGTGCTGCCCGTCCCGGCCTGGCAACGGCTGCTCGAGGTGCACCCGGACGTCCTGAACCCGGACCGGTTCCCGGCCACCGTCACCGGCTCCTGGCTCGCGTTCGCCGGCTGGTCACTGGCCGCGACGCTGGTCGCCGCGGCCGTCGTCCACCGTCGGGACCCGTAGCCGCCACCGGCAGGGCCGTCGCTGGCCGGGCAGGCGCTGCCCGGCCGGCGACGGCGCCGGGCAGGGCCTCGCGCGGAAGACGCAGCGGCCCTGCCCGGCGGCGGGTCACGCCACGACCGAGACCATCCGCCCGGGGACCACGATGACCTTGCGCGGCTCCCTGCCGCCCAGGGACGCGGCGACCGCCGCCAGGGCCGCGGCCCGCACCGACTCCTCGTCGGCGTCGGCGGGGACCTCGACCCGGCCGCGCACCTTCCCGTTGACCTGCACCGGGTACGTCACCGTCTCGGCCACCAGCAGGGCCGGGTCGGCGACCGGGAAGTCCGCGTACGTCAGCGAGGTGTCGTGGCCCAGCCGGCGCCACAGCTCCTCGGCGACGTGCGGGGCGAACGGCGCCAGCATCAGCACCAGCGGCTCGGCCACCTCGCGCGGGGTCTCCGACAGCCGGGTCAGCCCGTTGGTCAGCTCGATCAGCTTGGCGATCGCGGTGTTGAACCGGATGCCCTCCATGTCGCCGCGGACCCCGTCGATCACCTTGTGCAGCAGCCGGCGGGTGGCCTCGTCGGCCGGGGCGTCGGTGACCCGCAGCGCGCCGGTCCGCTCGTCGACGACCGCCCGCCACACCCGCTGCAGGAACCGGAACGAACCGACCACCGCCCGGGTCTCCCACGGGCGGGACACCTCCAGCGGGCCCATCGACATCTCGTACACCCGGAAGGTGTCCGCGCCGTACGCCGCGCACATCTCGTCCGGCGTCACCACGTTCTTCAGGGACTTGCCCATCTTGCCGTACTCGCGGTCGACCTGGACGTCACCCAGGTAGAAGCCGCCGTCACGCTCGACGACCTCCTCCGCCGGCACGTACGCGCCCCGGGCGTCGGTGTACGCGAACGCCTGGATGTAGCCCTGGTTGAACAGCTTGCGGAACGGCTCGAAGCTCGACACGTGGCCCAGGTCGTACAGCACCTTGTGCCAGAAGCGGGCGTACAGCAGGTGCAGCACGGCGTGCTCGGCGCCGCCGACGTACAGGTCGGTACCGCCGCAGTCGCCCTCGCCGCGCGGACCCATCCAGTAGCGCTCGTTGTCCGGGTCGACGAACCGGTCGGGGTTGGCCGGGTCCAGGTAGCGCAGCTCGTACCAGCAGGAGCCGGCCCACTGCGGCATCACGTTGGTCTCGCGGGTGTAGCGCTTCGGCCCGTCACCCAGGTCCAGCTCGACCTCGACCCAGTCGCGCCGCCGCGACAGCGGCGTCTCCGGATTCGACTGGGCGTCCTCCGGGTCGAAGGTACGCGGTGAGAAGTCCTCCACCTCGGGCAGCTCGACCGGCAGCATCTCCTCCGGCAGCGCGATGGCGGCGCCGGTCTCGTCGTACACGATCGGGAACGGCTCACCCCAGTAGCGCTGGCGGCTGAACAGCCAGTCCCGCAGCCGGTAGGTCACCGCGCCCTGGCCGTGGCCGTTCGCCTCCAGCCACGCGATCATCCGCGCCTTGGCGTCGGCGACCCCCAGGCCGTTCAGGTCCAGGCCGCGGTCGGGCGCGGCGCTGTTGATCGCCGGCCCGTCCCCAGTGTACGCCTTGCCGTCGAAGCCCTCCGCGGGCTGCACGGTGCGGACGATCGGCAGGTCGAACACCTCGGCGAAGGCCCAGTCCCGCTCGTCCTGCGCGGGCACCGCCATGATGGCGCCGGTGCCGTAGCCGGCCAGCACGTAGTCAGCGATGAAGATCGGGATCCGCGCGTCGTTGACCGGGTTCGTGGCGTACGCGCCGATGAAGACGCCGGTCTTCTCCTTGGTCTCGGCCTGCCGCTCGACGTCGGTCTTGGCCGCGGCCGCCTTGCGGTAGGCCTCCACCGCCGCCCGGGGGCTGGCGTGCCCGCCGGTCCAGGCGTCCTTCGTCCCCTCCGGCCACGCCGCCGGCACCAGCGCGTCGACCAGGTCGTGCTCCGGCGCCAGCACCATGTACGTCGCGCCGAAGACGGTGTCCGGTCGGGTGGTGAAGACGCGGATCGGCTCGACGGTGGTCGGGAAGTCGATGTGCGCGCCGGTGGAGCGGCCGATCCAGTTGCGCTGCATCATCTTGATCGGCTCGGGCCAGTCCAGCGTGTCCAGGTCGTCCAGCAGCCGGTCGCCGTACGCGGTGATCCGCATCATCCACTGCTTCAGGTTGCGCTTGAAGACCGGGAAGTTGCCCCGCTCGGAGCGGCCGTCGGCGGTGACCTCCTCGTTGGCCAGCACGGTGCCCAGCCCGGGGCACCAGTTGACCGGGGCCTCCGAGACGTACGCCAGCCGGTGGTCGTCGACGATCCCGCGGCGCTCGGCCCCGGTCAGCTCGGCCCACGGGCGGCCGTCCGGCGTGCGCCGGGTCCCGCCGGAGAACTCCGCGATCAGCTCGGCGATCGGGCGGGCCCGCTCCGCCTCGGCGTCGTACCAGGAGTTGTAGATCTGCAGGAAGATCCACTGGGTCCAGCGGTAGAAGTCGGTGTCGATGGTGGCCACCGAGCGGCGCTCGTCGTGGGCCAGGCCCAGCCGGCGCAGCTGGGCCTTGTACCGGGCGATGTTCGCCTCGGTGGTGGTGCGCGGGTGGGTGCCGGTCTGCACCGCGTACTGCTCGGCGGGCAGACCGAACGCGTCGAAGCCCATGGCGTGCAGCACGTTGCGGCCGGCCATCCGCTGGTAGCGCGCGAAGCAGTCGGTGCCGATGTAGCCCAGCGGGTGGCCGACGTGCAGGCCGGCACCCGACGGGTAGGGGAACATGTCCAGGACGTACAGCTTCTCCGCCCCCGCCCGCGGATGGCCCGGGTCGGCCAGCGGGCCGGTCGGGTTGGGGGCGTGGAAGGTGCCCTCCCGCTCCCAGATGTCCTGCCAGCGGTGCTCGATCTCGTCGGCCAGGGCCGCGGTGTACCGGAACGGGGGGATGTCGCTGGCCGGTGCGGCTGCCTCAGTCATGGCTCTCCTCGCTTCGTTCGGCGCGGGTCGTCTCGTGCGGTCTCGGTCGGTGCTCGCCGCCCGCCTGACGGAACCGGGCCGACGACGGGCACGAAAAAGCCCCTCGCGCAGGAGGGGCCGCCGTGCTGTCGCGCGTTCAGCGCATCAGCACGGCCCGGTAAGAAGCAGGAAGACTCCGGCCATGTTCCGCAGTGTACCCCCGACGGTGACCCGGAGCGTGCCCGAGGCCACCGGGCGGGCCGGGACGGCGTCAACCGCCGCCCTCCGGCCGTTCCCCACCGGGTACCCGCCCCGCGAGTTCGTCGTACCGGGTGCTGTCGGCCAGCGGGCTGCGCGCCCGGTACGCGGCGCGGGCCAGAGCGTACCCGCCGACCGGCGCGGAGACGAGCTGCAACCCGACGGCGACCAGCACCACCACGGCCGTCCGGACGCCCGGCATCAGCAGCAGCACCGCCAGCAGGACGCAGATCAGACCCAGGCTGCCGGCCTTGGCGACGGCGTTCATCCGGTTGTAGACGTCCGGCAGCCGGATCAGCCCGAGGGCGCTGATCGCGATCAGCCCGGTGCCCACGACGAGCAGCGCCGACGCGACCACGGTGCGGATCACGGCCGCCGCCGGTGCACCAGCCGCGCCAGCGCGACCGTGGCCAGGAAGCTGACCAGGGTGCCGGTGAGGACCAGATCCAGCAGGTCCGGCGACTCCAGCCGGACGGCCAGCACGGCCACCGCCGCCAGGAACACGAAGAACCCGTAGTCGAGCGCCGCCGCCCGGTCGGCGTCGGTCGGGCCGACGACCACCCGCCCGACGACCACGATCATCGACAGGGCGAGCACGACGAGCACCGCGTCGAGCAGGAACATCCGTCACCTCCGTCCTTCGGTACCGGCCCGACCCACCGGGGTGGCCCCGGCGACCGGGCGGGCGGCCGCGAGCAGCCGCTCCTCCAGCTCCGCCAGCGTGCGGCGGAACGCCTCCGCGTCCGCCGCGTACATGCCGTGCACCCACATCACCCGCGGGTCGCGGCGCACCGCCAGGGTGAGGGTGCCCGGGGTCAGCGTCACGCAGAGGGCGACCAGGGCCACCTCGGTGTCCGTCCGGGACCGCAGCGGTACGCGGACCACGGCCGGCTGAAGCCCCGAGCCCGGGGTGAGGATCTCCCGGGCCACCACCAGGTTCGCCACCACCAGCCGGGCCACGAACCAGGCCAGGAACCGGGCGATCCGTGCCGCCCGCACCACCACCCGCCGTGGCGCCGCCCCGGTCACCGTCCGCTCACCGCCCGCAGGTACCCGGCGGGCTCGAGCAGCCCCGCCGCGGCGGCGTCCGCCACCTGCAGGAGCGGCCCGCCGAGCGGCCCGAGGAGCAGGGCGCACGCGCCGAGCGCCAGGGGCGGCCCGACCAGCGCCGGCCCGGCGCGGGTGGGGGGCTGCGGGGCCGCCCGCGCGGGGGCCTCGCCCCAGAAGACGGCCCCCCAGATCTTCAGCATCGACAGCAGCGTCACCAGGCTGACCAGCACCGCCACGGTCATCGAGAGCCAGTCGCCGACGTCGCCGGCGGCCCGCAGCACCAGGAACTTGGCGAGGAAGCCCCCGAACGGCGGCAGGCCGGCCAGGGACAGGGCCGCTGCGCCGAAGGCCAGGGCGAGCACCGGGCGGGCCCGGGCCAGCCCGCCCAGTTGGCTCAACCGGTCGGTGCCGCGGACGGTCCGGACGGCCGCCGCGCAGAGGAACAGCGCCGCCTTCACCAGCACGTACTGGGCCAGGTAGAAGACGGCGGCGGCGAGGCTGGCGGCGGTGAACAGGGCGAGTCCGAGCAGCACGTACCCGACCTGACTCACCATGTGGAACGACAGCACCCGGCGCATCGAGCCGGCGCCCACCGCACCGAGCACGCCGACCACCATGGATGCCAGCGCCACCGCCACCAGCAGCGGGTGGTACGCGGGGTCGCCCCCGTACAGCACGGCGTAGACCCGGATGACCGCGTACAACCCGACCTTGGTGAGCAGGCCGGAGAAGAGCGCGACGACGACCGGCGACGCGACCGGATAGGCGCGGGGCAGCCAGTCGTGCAGGGGCACGAGCGCGCTCTTGAGCGCGAACGCCAGCAGGACCACGCCGCCGGCGACCGCCACCGCCGGGACGTCCCGGGCCGCCCCGGCGAGGTCGGCGAGCCCGACCGTCCCGGTGATCCCGTAGATCAGCCCGACGCCGGTCAGCAGGAGCGTGGACCCCAGCAGGTTCGTGGCGACGTACACCCGCCCGGCGCCGGCGCGGCCCGGGCCGCCGGACAGGGCCAGCAGGACGTACGACGGGACGAGCATGACCTCGACCAGCACGAACAGGTTGAACAGGTCGGTGGTGAGCAACGCTCCGTACGCGCCGGCCGACAGCACCAGCGCCAGCGGCAGGAACGCCCGCCGGCGGTCCTCACCCGTTGCCGCGGCCGCCACCAGACAGGCCAGCACCACGGTCGCCGTCACCGTGACCAGCAGCGCGCTCAGCGGGTCGGCCGCCAGGGTGATCGCGACGACGGCCGGCCAGTCCCCCACCCGGACCACCGGCACCTCCCCGCCCCGGCCCGCCGCCAGCAGGGCACCGCCCACCGCGAGGACCGCCGCCGTGGCGACGAGCGCCACGGCCCGCCGCAGCACCGGCCGGTCCGGCAGGGCGAGCAGCGCCCCGGCGGCGAGCAGCGGCCCCACCAGGGGGACCACCAGCAGGGCGCTCACCGGGCCGCCCCGTTCCGGTCGTCCGGCGGCCGGCTTCCCCGTCGAGGTGCACGGCGCAGCAGGCGCAGCAGGTGGATGGTGATGCCGAAGGTGATCACGATCGCGGTCAGCATGAAGGCCTGGGGCAGCGGATCGGCGCTCGCCGGCCCGGCGCCGTCGACGGCGTCCTCCCGCCGGCGCAGGCCGCCGGCCGCCAGCAGGAGCACGTTCACGGCGTGGCCCAGCAGGACGAACCCGAGCACCAGCCGCAGCTGCCCGGGCCGCAGCAGCAGGAACACGCCGGCCGCCACCAGCACGCCGACGATCAACGGCCCGCTCACGGGACGCTCTCCCGGACCGGGCCGGGCGCGGGACCGGCCGGCGCGGTGTCCAACCGGCGGACCGCCGCCACGATCAGGGCCAGCACCACCAGGTACACGCCCAGGTCGAACACGAGCGACGAGGTGACCGTGGTGAGGCCGGGCACGGTGACCTTGACCAGGGTGAGGAGGGCCCGGCCGGCGGCCACCGGCGCCACGCCCGCGGCGAGCGCCAGCAGCAGACCGGCGGTCAGCAGCGGCACCGTCCGGAGACGGCCGAGCAGCGGCGCTCCGACGGGATGGGCCAGGTGACCGAGACCGACGGCCGTGCCGGCGATCAGCGCACCGATGAAGCCACCGCCGGTCTCCTCGTGACCGCGCAGGAACAGCAGCACGGACACGGCGAGCATGACCGGGGCCAGCACGCGGTACGCCAGACCCAGCACCGGGTCGACCGCGTACCGCACGGCCCGGCCCGGGCGCCGTCCGGTCCGGTCCCGCCGGGCGCGGGTCGGCCCGCCGGGACCGGCTGCCGTAGGAGCACCGGGCTCGGCCGCGGTGGGGCGGGGTGGGGTGCCGCGACCGGCGCCCCGGGCCAACGCGACCAGGCCGAGGGCGACCACCGCCAGCACGACCGCCTCGCCGAGCGTGTCGAGGGCCCGGAAGTCGACGAGGATGGTGTTCACGACGTTGTCCCCGCCGGTGGCCGGCTCCGCCTCCCGCAGGTACCACTCGCCCGCCGGGGACAACTCGCGGCGGCCGGTCAGCGCCGCCGTCGCCGCCGTCGCCGCCGCCCCGGTGAGCACCGCCAGCGCGGCCCCGCCGGCGATCACCGGCCGCCGGCCCGGCGCGACCATCCGGCTCGGTCGGTCCCGAAGGGCGAGCATGACCACCACCGCGGTGAGTACCTCGACCAGCATCAGGGTGAGCGCGACGTCCGGCGCGCCGGTGGTGAGGAACCAGGCCGACAGGATCAGGCCGACCACCCCGGTCAGCGCGACCGCGGCGAGCGCGGAGCGGGTCGTGAGCAGGCCGGCGAGGGTGACCACCAGCAGCCCGAGCACGAGCCAGTCCCCGCCGTGGGTGGAGTCGTCCCGCGGGGCGGGCAGCGGGCCGAGCAGCACCACGGCGACCGCCGCGAGCACCACCACGGCGAGCAGCGGCCGGGCCAGGTACGGCGCCGGATCGGCGGCCCGGGCGGGCCGGCCCACGACCGCCCCGAGGTGCAGCAGCGCGTCGCGCCCCCGCTCCAGGTGACCGGCGAACGGCGGCCCCGTCGGGAGGGCGTCGACCGCCCGGCCGGTCCGGCGCCGGTACACGAACAGCAGCGTCCCGAGCACGACGGTGAGCGCGGAGAGGCCGAGCGCGGGCGTGAAGCCGTGCCAGAAGGCCAGGTTGGGCGGCTGCCCCTGGGGCCGGGCGTCGGTGGCCGCCCGCTCCACCAACGGGCTGAGCTCGGCGACGGCCGGGCCGAGGGCGGTGGCGATGACGGCGGCGACGGCCGCCGGGGCGAGGAAGGACCACGCCGGCTCGTACAGCTTGCGCTGCCGGCTCGGGCCGGCGGCGATCCCGTGGACCAGCCGCGCCGTGTACGCGAAGGTGAGCACCGAGGCGAGCACCGCCAGACCGGCCGCGGACCACCCGAGCCAGGGCACGCCGTGCACCTCGCCCAGCGCCTCGAAGATCGCCTCCTTGCCGACGAAGCCGATCGTCGGCGGCAGCCCGGCGATCGACAACGCGGCCAGCCCGGTGAACGCCACCGTCATCGGCATCTCCCGCCACAGCCCGGACAGTTCCCGGAGGTTCCGGCTGCCGGCCTCGTGGTCGATGATGCCCACCAGCATGAACAGCGTGGCCTTGAACAGGGCGTGAGCGATCGTGTAGAGGATCGCCGCCGCGTCCGACGCGGGAGTCCCGACGCCGATCACCCCGACCAGCAGGCCGAGCTGGCTCACCGTCGAGTACGCCAGCAACGCCTTGAGATCCTGCTGGCGCAGCGCCAGCAGCGCGCCGACGACGGCGGTGAGCAGCCCGACGCCGATCAACGCGAGGTCCCACGCCCACCGGCCACCGAACAGCGCCGAGAAACGCATCAACAGGTAGATGCCGGCCTTCACCATCGTGGCCGCGTGCAGGTAGGCGCTGACCGGGGTGATCGCCACCATCGCGCCGGGCAGCCAGAAGTGGAACGGCACCTGCGCCGACTTCGTGAACGCGGCGACGACGACCAGGGCGCCCGCCGCCCAGGCGGGTCCGGCCGCCAGGAGGCCCGGGTCGCTCAGGATCCGCCCGAGGTCGGTGGTGCCGAGGCTCCCGGCGAGCACCACCACCGCCGCCAGCAGCGCCAGGCCACCGGCCGAGGTGACCAGGAGAGCCCGGACCGCCGGACCGCGAGCCGTCGACCGACCGTCCTGCCC
This sequence comes from Micromonospora sp. NPDC047707, assembly GCF_040704235.1. Lineage (NCBI taxonomy): Bacteria > Bacillati > Actinomycetota > Actinomycetes > Micromonosporales > Micromonosporaceae > Micromonospora > Micromonospora sp. NPDC047707. The sequence goes on along the minus strand of NZ_JBEYSU010000005.1, from coordinate 233,146 downwards.
GATGAGAACGAACGACAGGACGCTGGTCAGCTCCCAGAACACGAACAGCACGAGCAGGTCGTCGGCGAGGACCAGGCCCAGCATCGCCCCGGCGAACAGGGTCATCGTGACGTACACCCGGGTGTGCCGGCCGTGCGCGCTGAGGTAGCGCGGGCAGTAGGCCATGATGAACGCGCCCACGCCCAGCACCAGCAGGGCGAAGACGAGGCTGAGCGCGTCCATGCGCAGGGCGGCGGACACCCCCAGCGACGGCAGCCACGGCCAGGAGACGGCGACCGCCCGGTCGTCGAGGACGACCGGGAGCCGGGTGAGCAGCAGACCGGCCCCGGCCAGGTAGCCGGCCGCCAGCACGAAGCCGGCGTCCCGCCCCAGGCGCCGGGTCAGCGCCGGCGCGGCGGCGGCGAGGAGGACCTGCCACCCGAGGACCGCCACGAGGATCATGGCGCCCCGGCGGCACCGGGGCGTCCGTTCGACGCCCCCGAGGTCAGGGCTACCGCACCGGCACCGGACCCCATCAGATGGCGAGCAGCACGTGGCCGAGAGCGACCGACACCGCCGTCCCGTCCATGATCCTCCCTCGCGCCGGAGGCAGCGCGACTACCCAGGGTCAGCACCTTCACACCTCACGACCGGGCGAATATTCGGGGCGTAAGCGACGGACTACCTGCGGCGGTCGGCGAAGCCGACAAACATGGCTAGCCTGAGAGGCCAATGAGTTTTTTGCGGCAGACGAGGCTCGCTCGCGCGAACCGATCAGCGGGTCCAGGTGCTCTATACAGAGCTGCCGTCCAGGCGACGAGGAGGAGGCCCGTGACACAACAGACCTGGGACGAGGTGGGCGGTCTGCTGCCGCACGACGAGTTCCGCGCCGCCAGTGACGCCATCGTGGCGAACATCGAACAGGTCATCGAGGGCAAGACGGCCACCGTCCGGCTCGCGCTCGCGGTCCTGCTCGCCGAGGGGCACCTGCTCATCGAGGACGTGCCCGGCGTCGGCAAGACCAAGCTGGCCAAGGCCCTCGCGCGGTCCATCGACTGCACGGTCCGCCGCATCCAGTTCACCCCCGACCTGCTGCCCAGCGACGTGACCGGCGTCAGCGTCTACAACCAGGACACGCACGACTTCGAGTTCCGCCCCGGGGCCGTCTTCGCCAACCTGGTCGTCGGCGACGAGATCAACCGGGCCTCGCCGAAGACGCAGTCCGCGCTGCTGGAGTGCATGGAGGAGCGGCAGGTCACCGTCGACGGGGTGACCTACCAGCTCCAGACGCCGTTCATGGTCATCGCCACCCAGAACCCGATCGAGATGGAGGGCACGTACCCGCTGCCCGAGGCCCAGCGCGACCGGTTCACCGCCCGCATCGCGATGGGGTACCCGGACGCCGGCGCCGAACTGGCGATGCTCGACGGGCACGGCGCGACCGACCCGTTGCAGGCCCTGCGGCCGGTCTCCGACGCCAACACCGTCCGGCGGCTCATCGCGCACGTCCGGCAGGTGCACGTCGCCGACGCCGTCAAGCAGTACGCGGTCGACCTGGTCACCGCCACCCGGGAGGCGCCCGACCTGCGCCTCGGCGCGTCGCCCCGGGCCACCCTCCAGCTGCTGCGCACCGCCCGCGCCGTCGCCGCGCTCGAGGGCCGCGACTACGTCCTCCCCGACGACCTGCAGGTGCTGGCCGTGCCCGTCCTGGCGCACCGGATCATCCCGACCGCCGACGCGCAGCTAGCCCGGCGTACCACCGACGCGGTCGTCTCCGACCTGGTGCACCGGCTGCCGCTGCCGCACGAGCGCCGCCGCTCGCCGTACGACACCCGGCCCGCCACCGGCAACGGTCGCGCCCCGTACGAGCCGCGGAGGCCGTGACGTGCGTGACGGGCTGCGCGGGCTGACCACCCGCGGCCGTTCGTTCCTCGCCGCGGCCATCGCCGCGGCGATCTCGGCCGCGATCCTCGGCGAGAAGGACCTGCTGCGGGTGGCCGTGCTGCTCGGCGTCCTGCCGCTGCTCGCCGCGCTCTACGTCGGCCGCAGCCGCTACAAGCTGGCCTGCCACCGCTCGCTGGACCCGCACCGGGTGCCGGTCGGGGCCAGCTCCCGGGTGGTGCTGCGCCTGCAGAACCTGTCCCGCCTGCCCACCGGCACGCTGCTGTTGGAGGACCGGCTGCCGTACGCGCTGGGCAGCCGTCCCCGGGTGGTGCTCGACCGGCTCGGCGCGCACCAGGCCAGCTCGGTGGCGTACACGGTGCGGGCCGACGTGCGCGGGCGCTACGACGTCGGCCCGCTGGTGGTCCGGATGACCGACCCGTTCGGCCTGTGCGAGCTGACCCGGGCCTTCCCCAGCACCGACCGGCTGACGGTCATCCCGCAGGTCCACCCGCTGCCGACGGTCCGGCTTCCCGGCGAGTACGCGGGCAGCGGCGACAGCCGCGCCCGGTCGGTGGCGGTGCACGGCGAGGACGACGCGGCGACCCGGGAGTACCGGGTGGGCGACGACCTGCGGCGCGTGCACTGGAAGTCGACCGCGCGCACCGGCGAGCTGATGGTGCGCCGCGAGGAGCAGCCCTGGGAGAGCCGCGCCACCGTCCTGCTGGACACCCGGGCGTACGGGCAGCGCGGCGACGGGCCCACCGCCAGCTTCGAGTGGGCGGTCTCCGCCGCCGCGAGCATCGCCGTGCACCTGCGGCACGGCGGCTACAAGCTGCGGCTGGTCACCGGCTCCGGCGTCGACGTCGACGCGACGGAGCTGGCCGGTGACGGCGTTCTCCTCGACCACCTCGCGGAGGTCCGCCTCGACCAGCGGGTGGAGATCACCACGCTGGTGCAGCGGGTCCGGCAACGCTCCGACGGCGGCCTGATCATCGGCCTGTTCGGGACGCTGAGCACCGCCGAGGCCGAGCTGCTGGCCGGGCTGCGCGGCAACGGCGCCACCTGCGTCGCGTTCCTGCTGGACAGCTCCACCTGGCTCAACCTGCCGGCCAAGGCGCGGGCCGAGGCCGACCAGGCGCACGGCACCGCCGCCCTCGCGCTGCTGCAGAGCGGGTGGCGGGTGATCGGCGTCGACCACGGCACCCGGCTGCCGGTGCTGTGGCCGCAGGCCGCGCGGGGCTCACAGGGCTTCGCCGTCCGGGCGGCGCTGGCCGAGACGGTCGCCGGCGGCATGCGATGAACGGAAGGCTCCCCTCATGATCGCCCACCGGAACCTGGGCCTGGTCGCGGCCGCCGCGACGCTGCTCGCCGCGGCGCCGCTGTCGGCCATCTTCGACCGCTGGACGTGGCTGATCCAGTCCACCATCGCGGTCGCCGTGGTGGCCGCGGCCGCGGCGCTGACCCGACTGGGCCGGGTGCCGCTGTGGGGGCAGGTGCTCGGCATGGTGGCGGGTCTGACGCTCGGCCTGACCTGGCTCTTCCCGTCCGGCTCGGAACTGCTCGGCATCGTGCCCACCCCGGCCACCTTCGGTCACTTCGGCTCCCTGGCCCAGGCGTCGATGGAGGACATGCGCTCGTACGGCGTGAAGGTGCCGGACACCGACCCGCTGCTGTTCGTCACGGTGCTCGGCATCGGCGGGGTGGCCGTGCTGGTCGACCTGGTGGCGGTCGGGATGCGGCGGCCGGCGCTGGCCGGCCTGCCGATGTTGGCGGTCTACTCGGTGCCGGTGGCGGTCTACGTGGACAGCGTCCCCCCGGTGCCGTTCGTCATCGGCGCGGCCGGGTTCCTGTGGCTGCTGGTCACCGACAACGTCGACAAGGTCCGCCGGTTCGGCCGCCGGTTCACCGGCGACGGCCGGGGCGTGGACGTGTGGGAGGCCTCTCCGCTGGCGTCCGCGGGTCGCCGGCTCGCGGCGGTGGGGGTGGCGGTCGCCGTCGCGCTGCCGCTGGCCGTGCCGGGGATGACCGGTGGCCTGCTGGACACGATCGGCTCCGGCACGGGTGACGGCACCGGCCGGCCCGGCCTGGGCGGCGCGCCCGGCCGGGTCGACCTCTTCGCGGCGCTGAGCGGCCGGCTCAACGACCGTGAGGTCGCCGACATGGTCAAGGTCACCACGAACGAGCCGGCGCCCTTCTACCTGCGCTTCGGCGCCGCCGACGAGCTGCGCTCGGACGGCTTCCGGGTCCGCAACCCCAGCGGCCGTCCGGTGACCCGCGAGCTGCCCGGTCCGCAGGAGCCGGACCGGGCCGGGATGGTGCGCAACCGCTACCGCGCCACGGTGGAGGTGACCAGGAACCTCGAGATGCCGTACCTCCCGGTGTACGGCGAGCCGCTGCGCACCGAGGAGCTCAACGGCAACTGGTCCTACGACACGAACCTCCAGGTGGTCTTCTCCAACCGGGAGACGTCGCGGGAGAAGCGCTACGCGTTCGAGTACGTCCGGACGACCTTCACCCCGGCGGCGCTTCGGCGGGCGCCGGCCCTCCCGGCCGACCACACCCTGCGCCGGCAGATGCTCACCCCGCGGGTGCCCGAGGTGGAGACCCTGGTCGGCACCCTCATCAAGGGCAGGACCACCGAGTACGACAAGGTCCGCGCGATCTACGACCACTTTTCCGCGGACAACGGGTTCAGCTACGCCCTGAGCACCGAGGGCGGCACCAGCGGCCAGGACATCGTCAACTTCCTCACCAACAAGGTCGGCTTCTGCCAGCAGTACGCCGCCGCGATGGCGTGGCTGGTCCGCGCCGCCGGCGTGCCGGCGCGGGTGGCGTTCGGCTTCACCAACGGCGCCAACTCCGGCGACGGCACGTACACCCTGACCAACCGGAACCTGCACGCGTGGACCGAGGTCTACTTCGTCGGGTTCGGCTGGGTACCGTTCGACGCCACCCCCGCGTACGGCGTGCAGGGTGCCGCCCGGTCGGCCTGGGCGCCGGACACCGACGCCCCGGAGCAGACCACCCCGGAGCCGGGCACGTCGGCCGGGCCGGCGGGGCCGGAGGCCACGCCCGGCGTGGAGCGCCGCACCGACGGGCAGGAGGACCCGTCCTCGGGGCTGCCGGCCGACTCGGGCACGCCGACCAGCAGTGTGCCGGTGTGGCTGTGGTGGGTCGCCGGGGTGCTGGCCCTGCTCGTGCTGCTCGCCGTCCCGGCGTTGCGGCGGCTCGCCCTGCGCCGGCGACGCGGCGGCGGCCGGGCACCCGCACCGGTCCCGGAGGCCGCCGAGCCGGACACGGCCGAAGTGCCGGCCGGCGGGCGGCGGATGGTGGTCCTGGCCGACGCCGACCGGGCGCGGGCCGACGCGCACGCCGCCTGGGACGAACTGCTCGACACCCTGGTGGACTTCCGCGTCCGGGTCGACCGGACGGAGACCCCCCGGGCCACCGCCGACCGGATCGCCCGGGAGACCCTCGCCGAGGACACCGACGCGACGACGGCGGTACGTCTGCTCGGCCGCGCCGAGGAGCGGGCCCGGTACGCCCGGGACCCGCTCACCGGGGAGCCGCTGCTGCCGGCGCTGCGCCGGGTCCGTGGCGCGCTCGCCGCGCGGGCCGACCGTCGCACCCGCCTGGTGGCGGCGGTCCTCCCCCCGTCGGTGCTGCTGCGCTGGCGTGCCGCCACGGCGGACGGGTCGGCCCGGCTGGTGGCGTCGTACGGACGGCTCCGGTACGCGGCCCTGCGCTGGAGTCCCCGACGACTGCTCGCCAACCGCCTCGCCCGCTGACCGTCGTGGCGACGCCGCCACGACGGCCGGTCGGGGTGTCCGCCCCGCCTTCGTGAAGATCGTGCTCGAACAGGGAAGTAGTGGCCTCATTGACGCCGCGAGGCCACTACTTCCTGGTTCGAGCAGGATCTTGGGGGGTGTCGCGGGGCGTGACGAGGCGAGGGCTCGGTGCGGTCGTCGGGGCGCACGGAAGCGCGAAGCGTCGCCGGAGCCGCGACGACGCGCTTGCCCCGGCGGCGGGCCGGTCGGTCAGCTGAGGGTCAGCGGTGCCCCTCCGGGCGCTGCCGCCACCGGTCCTCCATCCGGTCCAGGATCGACGGACGCCGACCTGTCCGCCCGCGGGGCCGGCGACGTGTGGTCGTCCCGCCCACGACGTGCAGGTCCGGTGACTGCGCCCGCCGATGCGACTGCACCGCGAACGCGGCCGAGGCCAGCATGACGACGAAACCCGCCACCGACACCAGCGCGGTGGTGATCACCACGCCGTAGACCAACAGGGCCAGGCCGACGATGATCGCGACGGCAGCGACGAGCAGGCGACGCCGCGCGTGGAAACGCGGGTCGCTGGCGCGCACGGCCGAGGCGAATTTGGGGTCCTCGGCAAGCGACCGCTCGATCTGCTCGAACAGCCGCTGCTCGTGCTCCGAGAGCGGCACGGCACTCCTCCCCGGTCACGTGGGTCGGCCCGGTCGGGCCGACAGACCGTGGCAGCCAACCGGCTGCTTACCCGCAAGTCTACGAGGGGCCCCGCGCGTCGGAAAGCGGGACGACCTATGGCCGGCGCGGATTTTCGTCGGGGCGTGGATCTCGGACCCGGAGCAGACTGGCCGGACCTATGACGGACCGCCCGAAACGGGCAGCGGCGGCGTCGGCGGCAGCTTCCGCCTCCCGCCAGCCGCGCTCAGGAGCGCCGAGCGCGAGCTGGCGCGGCGTCTCCCAGGCCCCCGAGAGCCCCTCGGCCCGGACGCCGACCAGGCGGATCGGCTCACCCGGGTCGAGGGCCGTGAACAGCGCCCACGCCGTGTCGAACATCTCCCTACCGACATCGGTCGGCACGTCGAGGGTGCGGGAGCGGCTGACGGTGCGGAAGTCGGCCAGGCGCACCTTCAGCGCCACCGTCCGCCCGACCTGGCCGGAGCGGCGCAGGCGGGCGCCCACCTTCTCGGCCAGGCCGAGCAGGGCACGGCGGATCTCCTCCGGGTCGGCCACGTCGACGTCGAACGTCACCTCCGCGCCGATCGACTTCTCCGCGTGCTCCGGGGTGACCCGGCGGGGGTCGCGCCCCCACGCCAGGTCGTGCAGGTGGCGGGCGGCGGCGTCGCCGAGCGCCTGGCGGAGCATGCCGTACGGCGCCTGCGCCAGCTCGCCGACCGTGGTCAGGCCGAGCCGGCGCAGCGTCTCGGCGGAGCGCTCCCCGACGCCCCACAGCGCCGACACCGGCAGCGGGTGCAGGAAGTCGAGCACCCGGGTGGCCGGGACGACCAGGAGGCCGTCGGGCTTGGCCCGGGTCGACCCCAGCTTGGCGACGAACTTGCTGGACGCCACCCCCACCGAGCAGGTGAGCGCCTGCTCGCGCGCCACCCGCTCGCGGATCAACCGGCCGATCGCGGCCGGCGGGCCGAACAGCCGCCGGGCGCCGGCCACGTCGAGGAACGCCTCGTCCAGAGAGAGCGGCTCGACCAGCGGGGTGGCGTCCCGGAAGATCCGCATGACCGCCCGGGAGGCCGCCGAGTAGGCGCTGAAGTCGGGCGGCAGGAACACCGCCTGCGGGCAGAGCGCGCGGGCCCGCATGGTGGGCATGGCGCTGCGGACGCCGTACCGTCGGGCCTCGTAGCTGGCGGAGCTGACCACGCCGCGCGGGCCGACCCCGCCGACCACGACCGGCCGGCCGCGCAACTCCGGCCGGCGGCGCACCTCGACGGAGGCGAAGAACGCGTCCATGTCGACGTGCAGCACCGGGCAGCCGGAGTCGTCGGCGTCCGGCCCGAAGCGCGGATCGCCGCCCCGGGGCAACGACTGGCTGCGGCCCATGCCGGAAGGCTAGCGGCCGGGTCCGACGAAACGCCGGGTCAGCCCCGCACCACCAGCAGCGGGATGGTCATCTCGGCCGCCGTGTCCGCCCCGTGGTACGCCACCAGCCGGCTCGCCATCGGCGGCTCGGAGCGGGTGGCCAGGACGGCGTACGTGTCGTTGCACACGACCACCACGTCCCCGATCCGGCTCAGGTGCTCCTCGGGCACCGGGCCGAACCAGCCGGCGGCGACCGCCTCCTCCCGGGTGCGCACCCGGGCCGCGGGCCCCAGCACCGCCGACCAGCTCGCCACCACGTCGTCACGGGCTCCGGGCCCGACGTGCAGGTAGCGGACGCGGGGTTCGCCCGCGACCACGGCCACGCCGGCGCGCAGGCGCGGATCGGTGTCCAGGTCGAACCGGTGACCGGCCGGGACGTCGAGCTGCCCGTGGTCGGCGGTGACCAGCAGCGCGGCGTCCGGCGGCAGCCCGTCCACGAGGCGGGCCAGCAGCCGGTCCACGTCGGCGGCCGCGATCCGCCACGGCACCGAGTCGACCCCGCTGAGGTGGCCGTGCCGGTCCAGGTCGGGGTGGTAGCCGGAGACCAGGGTCGGCCCCGGCCCGGCGCTCAGCGCGGCGAGCATCTCCCGGCCCAGCGCGTCGACACCCGCCGCGCCCCGGTAGTCGCCGCCGCGGTTGGCCGCCACCGTCAGCCCGCTGCCACCGAACTCCGGCCGGCTCACCACCGTCACCTGCACACCGGCGGCCCGCGCCCGCTCCAGCTGGGTCGGGACCGGCTGCCAGCGCAGCGGCTCCGGGTCGCCGGCCCACTCGACGTGGTTGAGCACCCGGTCGGTGCCGGGAACCCGCAGGGTGAAGCCGAGCACGCCGTGCGCGCCGGGAGCGGCCCCGGTGCCCAGGGTCACCAGGCTGGTCGGGGTGGTGGACGGGAAGGCGGAGGTGAGCGGCCGGCCGACGGTGGCGGCGAGACCGGCCAGCGTCGGCGCGTACGGCGCGGCGGTCGGGATCTGGTACCACCCGAGGCCGTCGACGAGCAGCACGGCGATCCGGCGGACGCCGGCCAGCGTCGTGGTCAGGCCGAGCGCGTCGGCGGCGCCGGGCACCCCGAGCACCGCGAGCGCGGCGGGGAGGACGTCGGCGAGGCTCGCCGCGCCGTACCGGGGGGCGACGGTCTCCAGCGGACCGGGCGACCCGTCCGGCCCACGCCCGTCCGACGAGGTCGGACCGGTCATGCCGGGCGGCGGGCGAACAGGTGCAGCTGCGCGGCGAGGTCCCGCCAGGGCGTCCGGGCGGCGAGCGCCCGCTCCAGCTCCAGCAGGGCGGCCGGCTGGCCGTCGGCGACCACGGCGGGGAGCAGGTCGGCGAGGACGCGTACCCCGTGGACCTCCTCCACCGTCAGCCCGGCGGCGGCCAGCAGCGCGGCGGCGCTCTCGGCGTCGTAGCGGCGGCGCAGGGTGTCGCGTGGCCCGGCGCTGCCGGTGGGGTCGGCGGCCAGCGCGGCGGCGACGTCCAGGTGCCCGTTCATCGCCCGGCCGAGCACGGCGGCGGCCCGACCGGCGACCAGCACGCTCGCGGCGCCGCCCGGGCGGAGGGCGGCGGCCAGCGCGGCGACCACCGGCTCCGGCTCGTCGACCACCTCGAGGACGGCGTGGCAGAGCACCAGGTCCACACTGGCCGGCTCGACGAGCCCGGCGAGCGCGTCCCCGTCCCCCTGCACCGCGCGTACCCGCGCGGCGACCCCGGCCTCGGCGGCGCGGCGGGTCAGCGCGGCGAGCGCGTCGGGACTGGCATCGACGACGGTCACCCGGTGGCCGGCCTGGGCCAGCGGCACGGCGAACCCGCCGGTGCCGCCCCCCACGTCGAGGACCGTCAGGTCGGTGTCACCGCGGCGGTCCAGCTCGGCGCGCAGCACCGACCAGATCACGGCGGTACGGGGGGTCAGTGGCGGCCCGGCGAGCCGGCCTCGGGTGTGCTCCACCCCGACGAGCCTAGTCACCCGGTCCAGCTCGGCCGGGGACGCGGCGGTCAGGCCTCGCCTCCGCCGGCGGCGGCGTCCTCCTCGTGGCGGGATCGCACGGAGTTGGCGACGGGCCCGTCGGTGACCTCGTACTCACGGATCTCCATGTGGTGCGCGGGCACCCAGCCGGCGCCCAGCCGGGTCCGTCGGGCGTTGGCAACTCCACCGCTGTTGGCGCGATACCCCGTCATCGGCACGTTCCCCTCCTGCCCGCGCGGGCCACTCTGCCCGCGCGGGCAGGAGTCTCCCGCCGTCGCGGGCGGAAAACCGTAACCTGAATCACTTATTGATCAACGGAAATCGCGTGCGGCGGGGCTGACCGGAGGATCAATCGGGTCCAACCGGTCGGCGGTGAGATTGATCACTCCCTCGTGGCGCTGCAGCCGCCCCCGGACCACCAGCGCGGCGCTGGTCCTCGCCACCCGCCGGTACCGCTGCCAGAGCCCCGGGGAGCAGGTGACGTTGAGCATCCCGGTCTCGTCCTCCAGGTTGAGGAAGGTGACCCCGCCCGCGGTCGCCGGGCGCTGCCGGTGGGTGACGATACCGCCGACCCGGATCCGCCGGCCCGGCTCCACCCCGCCGAGCCGGGCGATCGGCACCGCGCCCAGGGCGTCGAGCCGGTCGCGGATGAACCGGGCCGGGTGGCTCTCCGGCGACAGCCCGGTCGCCCACACGTCCGCGACGAGGCGGTCGACCGCCTCCATCCCGGGCAGGGTCGGCGCGGCCGTGCCGGTCACCGTGTCGGGCAGGCGACCCGGCCGGTCCTGGGCCGCCGCACCGGCGGCCCACAGCGCCTCCCGGCGGGTCAGGCCGAAGCACGCGAAGGCGTCCGCGGTGGCCAGCGCCTCCAGCTGCGCGGCGGTGAGACCCACGCGCCGGGCCAGGTCCGGCATGTCACGGTACGGCCCGTGCGCCACCCGTTCGGCCTCGATCCGCTCGGCCACCTCCTCGCCGAGGGTACGCACGCTCGACAGCCCCAGGCGGACGGCCGGCCCGCCCAGCCCCCAGGCGTGCGGCGGCTCCCCCGGCCGGCTCCCCCACCGGGTGTCCGGGGTGGACTCGAGGACGGCCTTCGCCCCGCTCGCGTTGACGTCCGGCCGGCGGACCTCCACCCCGTGCCGGCGCGCGTCGTCGACCAGGGTCTGCGGCGAGTAGAAGCCCATCGGCTGGGCGTTGAGCAACGCGGCCAGGAACGGAGCCGGGTGGTAGCGCTTGAGCCAGGAGCTGGCGTAGACCAGGTACGCGAAGCTCATCGCGTGGCTCTCCGGGAAGCCGTAGCTGGCGAACGCGGTGAGCTTGCGGTAGACGTCGTCGGCCAGCTCGCCGGTGATGCCCCGCTCGGCCATGCCGGCGTAGAGCCGGTCGGCGATCTGCGCCATCCGCTCCACCGACCGTTTGGCCCCCATGGCCCGGCGCAGCTGGTCGGCCTCGGCGGCGTCGAACCCGGCCAGGTCGATGGCGAGCTGCATGAGCTGCTCCTGGAACAGCGGCACGCCGAGGGTCTTCTCCAGCGCGTTGCGCATCAGCGGATGCGCGAAGGTGACCGGCTCCTGGCCGTTCTTGCGCCGGATGTACGGGTGCACCGAGCCGCCCTGGATCGGGCCGGGCCGGATCAGCGCCACCTCCACCACCAGGTCGTAGAAGCAGCGGGGCTTGAGCCGGGGCAGGGTGGCCATCTGGGCACGGCTCTCCACCTGGAACACCCCGACCGAGTCGGCCCGGCAGAGCATGTCGTACACCTCGGGGTCGTCCAGGGTCATGTCCCCCAGGTCGAGGCTCATCCCGATCATGTCGTAGCCGTAGTGCAGGGCGGAGAGCATGCCGAGGCCGAGCAGGTCGAACTTGACCAGCCCGACGGCGGCGCAGTCGTCCTTGTCCCACTGGAGCACGCTGCGGCCGGGCATCCGCCCCCACTCCACCGGGCAGACCTCGATCACCGGCCGGTCGCAGATCACCATGCCGCCGGAGTGGATACCCAGGTGCCTCGGGAACCCCGCCCACCTCCCCGAGCCACCAGTCAGCTCGTTGGCGTACCCGACCACCTGCTCGGGGATGTCCGCCACGTCGACCGCGGCGACCGAACCCCAGCGGTCGATCTGCTTGCTCCAGGCATCCTGCTGTCCGGGGGAGAACCCGAACGCCTTCGCCACGTCCCGCACCGCCGACCGCGGCCGGTACGAGATGACGTTGGCGACCTGGGCGGTGTGCTCCCGGCCGTACCGGGCGTAGACGTGCTGGATGACCTCCTCGCGGCGGTCGGACTCGATGTCCACGTCGATGTCCGGCGGGCCGTCCCGCTCGGGGGCGAGGAAACGCTCGAAGAGCAGCCGGTGCCGTACCGCGTCCACGTTGGTGATCCGCAGCGCGTAGCAGACCGCCGAGTTGGCCGCCGACCCCCGGCCCTGGCAGTAGATGTCCTGCTCGCGGCAGAACGTGACGATGTCGTAGACCACCAGGAAGTAGCCGGGGAAGCCCAGCTCCTCGATCATGTTCAGCTCGTGTTCGAGCTGCGCGTACGCCTCGGGGTGCGCCTCCGGCGGGCCGTACCGCTCCCGCGCGCCCTGCGCGGTGAGGTGCCGCAGCCAGCTCATCTCGGTGTGCCCCGGCGGCACCGGGTACGCCGGCAGCGTCGGTGCGACGAGCTGGAGGTCGAAGGCGAGTTCCCGGCCGAACTCGGCGGCCCGGGCCACCGCCCCCGGGTACGCGGCGAACCGGGCCGCCATCTCCGCGCCGCTGCGCAGGTGCGCGGTGCCGGCGGCGGGCAGCCAGCCGTCGAGCTCGTCCAGGCTGCGCCGGGCCCGGACCGCGGCGACCGTGGTGGCCAGCCGGCGCCGCCCCGGGGTGGCGTAGTGCACGTTGTTCGTCGCCACCGTCGGCAGCCCGGCGGCGGCGGCCAGCTCGGCGAGGGCGTCGTTGCGGTCGGCGTCGACGGGGTGCCCGTGGTCGGTCAGCTCCACCGCCACCGTCTCGGCGCCGAAGAGCGCGGTCAGCCGGTCCAGCTCCCGGGCCGCCGCGTCGACGCCCTCGGTGAGCAGGGCGGCCGGCACGTGCCCCTTGCGGCAGCCGGTGAGCACCAGCACGTGGTCGCGCAGTTCGGCGGCGACCTCCGCCAGCTCCCCGTAGACCGGGCGGCCCTTCTCCCCGCCGCGCAGCTGGGCGCGGGAGATGGTGGCGGCCAGCCGGGCGTACCCCTCGTGGCCGTGGGCGAGCAGCAGCAGGTGCCGGCCGAGCGGGTCCGGTTCGCCGTTCTGCGGGCCGGGCAGGTCGAGGGAGAGTTCCGCGCCGAAGACCGTCGGCAGGTGCAGGGCGCGGGCCGCCTCGGCGAACCGCACCACGCCGTAGAACCCGTCGTGGTCGGTCACCGCGAGGGCGGTCAGCCCCAGCCGGGCGGCCTCCTCGGCCAGCTCCTCCGGGTGGCTGGCGCCGTCGAGGAAGCTGAAGTTGGTGTGCGAGTGCAGCTCCGCGTACGGCACCACGCCGTCCGGGCGGTCCAGCGGCGGCGGCTCGTACTGCTGCCGCTTGCGGGTCCAGGCCGGCGAGTCCCCACCGTCGGCGTCCACCGCCAGGGGGTCCACCACGTGCAGGTGCCGCTCGCCGTGCGGCGTACGGCGTTGCCCCCGGGCGGGCTTGCCGGTGAGCACCCGCTCCAGGTCCGACCACGGCAGATCCGGATTGTGAAAACTCACGCCCCCACCCCCGGATGCGCCGGGCGCGCCGGCTGAGCCGGCGCCGCGGTCGCACGGATGGGGCAGCTCGACAGGGGACGGTCAGTCATAGACCGCCTCCACCAGCCACCGGCCGCCCTCGACCGCGAGCAGCAGGGCGGTGCCGTCGGCGAGGCCTACCTGGAACCGGGCCCGCCGCCGCGCCTCGGCCGGCGCCCACCAGCGCTCCTCCACCGGCCACGGCCCGGTCCAGCCCACGATCTCCACCGGGCGGGCGGTCCCGACGGCCAGCCGGACCGGTGCGGCGCTCACCGCCAGGCGGGCGCTGACCACGACCGGCTCGCCGGCCGCGTCGTGCACGGTGGCGGCGAGCGGCTCGGGGAGCACCACCGCCGGCGCCGGCGGTGGGAGCCGACCCGGCCACGGCGGTTCCCCCGCCCGGGCGGGGAGGCGTTCGTCGCCCCACGGCACCAGGCGTACCTGGTCGGCCGGAGACCGCCCGCCGCCGAGCACCGCCGTGACCACCGCCTCGGGGCCGAGGATGCCCTGGACCCGGCTGAGCGCCCGGTGGGCCCGTTCCCGCTCCTCCCCGGCCTCCCCCCACAGGCCCGGTTGCAGGGCGCCCTGCGCGATCACCCCGTCGGGGACCAGCCGCAGCCGGATGATGCCGGCCGTCGGCCGGGCGGGGCGGGCACCGGCCCGGCCGGGCCGGCCGCCGGAGAGCCAGCCGTCGAGCTGCCACCGCACCCGGTCGGCGATGGCGGCGGCGGTGAGCAGACCGTCGTGCCGCCAGACCCGGTGCAGCTCCTGGCCGTGCGCGGTGACCGCCTCGATGCCGAGCCGGGTGCAGGCCAGCCCGTGCGCGGCGAGACGGTCGTGCAGCCGCTCGGCCAGCGCCCGGGCGACGAAGGCCGCCGCGTCGACCCGGTCGAGGGGGTCGTCCTGGTCGGCGGTGACCGCCAGGTCGGCCGGGGGTTGCCGGACCGCGAGCGGACGGTGGTCCCGCCCCGCCGCCAGCCGGTGAGCCAGCGCACCGTCGAAACCGAACCGGGCCAGCACGTCCCCGGCGGGCAGCGCCGCGAAGTCGCCGAGGGTACGCACACCGAGCCGACGCAGCAGGTCGGCCAGGGCCGGACGGCCGAGCGCCTCGACCGGCAGGCCGGCGAGGAACCGCGGTGTCCCGTCGGGCGGGACGACCCGGCCCGAGCGGCCGGCCAGCCCCGCGGCGAAGACCCCGTCGGCGATGCCGATCTGGCTCTCCACCGCGCAGGCCTGGGCGACGTGCTCGACGATCCGCTCCGCCGCCGCCTCCTCGCCCCCGAGGTAGCGGCTCGGCCCCCGGGCCGCCACCGCGCACGCGCCGGGGCGGACCACCTCGACGCCGGCCACCAGCTCCTCGACCGCGGCCACCACCGGCTCGAACGCCCGGGCGTCCCGGGCCGGGTCGTGGTCGACGACGATGAGCCGGGGGCACCGGCCCTGCGCCTCCCGCCTGCGCAGCCCCCGGCGCACCCCTTCCGCCCGGGCCTGCTCGGAGCAGGCGACCACCCGGTTGGCGTGCAGCACCGCGACCGGCTCGGTGGCCGGCACCCCGTCGACGATCTCGGCGGCGATCACCGGCCAGTCCGGACACCAGAGCACCAGCGTGCGTACCGGCGCGACGGACCCGCCGGTCGCCGCGGGACGGGACCCGCCGGTCACGCCGGGCCGACCAGGGTGAGCGCCGGCGGGGACGGCTCGGCGGCGGAGGCCGCCGGCACGGCGCGGAGCCGACCGGCGGCCGAGCGGCCGGTGACCGAGGCGACCGGGGTGCCGGGGACCGGACGGGGAATGATCCGGGTCAGCGCGTCACCGGGCAGCCAGACCGTCACCTCCCGGGGGCGGGCGGCGGCGCCCCGGCCCCGCGCCGAGACGGTGACCTCCCGGCGCCGCAGCCGGCCCCGGCCGGCACCGAGCCCCTCCCAGGTTCCCCGGACCACCTGGAGGGTCACGTCGGCGCCGTCCCACCGCCCGTACGGGACGAGGACACAGCCCCGCTGTCGGGCCCGGGCGGCCAGCCGATCGGCGACCGAGGCGGAGACCGTGGCCGGCACGGCGGTGACCACGACGTCCACCCCGTCGATCAGCGCGGCGACGACGGTGGCCCACTCCGGCCCCGGGTGCGGCACCAGGGCGAGCCGGTCCAGGGCGATGCCGAGCTCGGCGGCGGCACCCGCCCCGAAGGTCGGCACCCCCACCACGGCGCACCACGAGCCGGCCCGGGACGCCTCGGCGAGCAGCGCCAGGACCAGGGAGGTGGCGCCGCTGGGCCGGGGCTGGCCGGCGACCGCGATCGTGCTGCCACGGCGCAGCCCCCGGTTGGGTAGCAGGCCGGTCAGTTCCGGGGTCACCGGCAGCACCCGGTGACCGCCCGCCGGGTCCGGGGCGCTCGCCGGGCGCACCAGACCCGCCAGTGCGGCGGTACCGACCACCATCCGGCCCGCCATCGGACCTACCCCCTGTCGTGCGCTGTGCGGGTGTGCTGCTGATAGCTCAAAACGGATCGGCCGCGCGGACGGCCCTCGTCTCCGCCCTGCCGGCGCAGGGCAGGCCGCCCCGGGGGACCGGCGCGGGCCCGGGGACGGATGCCGGGGGATCAGGCCGCGAGGCCGTCGAGTGCCGCTTGGTGGGCCACGCCGAGCGCGGTCTCGACCACCGTCACGAACTCCTCCGCCGCGCGCAGCAGGTCGTCGGCCTCCCGGGCGGTGACGACCCGGGGGATGCCGGCCTCGGCGGCGGCGCGCTTGCTGGCGCCGACGGCGAAGAACCGGGCCCACTCGTCCAGCTCGGGGGCGACGCCGGAGAGCAGGACCCAGACGCTGGTGACCCGGTTCCGCCGGGTCGGCGCGGGACGGGCGCGCGCGGCGAGCACGGCCGCGGCGGCGCGGAGAGCGGCCAGGTGGGCCGCCGCGTAGCGGAGGCCGTCCGGACCGGTCCGGGCGGCCTCGGCCAGCCCCTGGCGGGCGACCGCGAGAAGCTGTGCGGGGGTGCGGTGCGGCAGCACGTGCGCCGGCACCGTCGGTGCCTGAGCCGGGTTGGTCGGCATGGGTCTGTCTCCTCCACGTGGCCGAGGCGCGCACCCCGCGACGGAAACCGGTCCGCCGGCGGGACCGCCGGGTCGAGTGGTGCGGAGGAAGACGCACCGGTGTGGAAGCCGGCCGGGTGTGGACGCTTCCCCACACCACACCCGGCCGGCATGACCGGCGGGTTCGTCGCCCACCGCCCGGGGGTCGAGGGCGGCGGGCGACGCTCCTGCCTTGACGGGCCCGGGCTCGCGACTGCCCGGAACCCTGGTGCGGCCCGCGGAGCCGCACCCGCCCGGAACCGGTGCCGCGAAACACCGCTCCGGGGCTGTTGGAACGAGCGTACGAGGCAATCGAACATTCGTTCTAACTACTGCTGACAGTACACCCTCCCTCCGACGAAAATGCAACGTGTGACTCGCCGGAGATGCCTCAGCGTGGCCGGCTGAACCCGTTCCGGGCGCACCGGGAAGAATGGCGGCATGCAGCCACACCCGAACGTACGGGCGGTGCAGGAGGCGCTCGACGGCGCGGACGCCCGCGACGGCTCCGGCACGCCGAGCGCGGTCCGCCTGCTGCCCGACGCGGTCCACACCGCCGCGGCCGCCGCCGAGGCACTCGGCGTCGAGGTCGGACAGATCGCCAACTCACTCGTCTTCGACGCCGACGGCGCACCGCTGCTCGTGCTGACCTCCGGGGCCCACCGGGTGGACACCGCCGGTCTCGCCGCGTCGATCGGGGTCACCCGGCTGCGGCGGGCCACCCCGGAGTTCGTCCGCGGACACACCGGGCAGGTGATCGGGGGTGTCGCCCCGGTCGGCCACCCGCGGCCGCTGCGCACCGTGGTGGACACGGCCCTCGAGACGTACGCCGAGATCTGGGCCGCCGGAGGCGTCCCCCGGGCGGTCTTCCCCACCACGTACCCCGAGCTCCTCCGGGTGACCGGCGGCACGCCGGCCGAGGTGGCGTGAGCGAGCGGACGTCGCCCGGAGTGACCGCGTGAGCCCGGCCGGCCGCGGTGAGCCCGTTCCCGACCTGGTCACCCTGCACGTGTGGCGCACCGCCCGGGGCGGGTTGCCCCGGGCGCTGGTCCGGATGGCCCGCGATCCGCGCCGGCTGCGCGCACTGCCCGGCGTACGCTTCGCCAAGCTGCTCGGCACCGGGACCGGCACCGGCTTCGGGCCGGGTGACGCGGACCTGACCCGGTGGGCCGCCCTGACGGTGTGGGACTCCCCCGCCGCGGCGGCCGGCTTCGACGGCTCCCCGGTGGGGCGGGCCTGGGCGCGGCTCGCGCGCGCCGCCGTCCGGGTCGACCTGCGCCCCCTCACCAGCCGGGGCGAGTGGTCCGGCTGCCGGCCGTTCGGCGACCCGCCCGGCGGGCCGGCCGACGGCCCGGTGCTCGCGCTGACCCGGGCCCGGCTGCGCCCCGCCCGCGCGGTCACCTTCTGGCGGGCGGTCCCACCGGTGGCCGCCGCGCTGCGCGCCGCGCCCGGCCTGCTCGCCCGGTTCGGCGTCGGGGAGGCGCCGCTGGGCTGGCAGGGCACGGTCAGCGTGTGGCGCGATCCGGCGGACCTGGTCGCGTTCGCGTACCGTCACCCGGAGCACCGGGACGCGATCATCCGGACGCCCACCGAGGGGTGGTACGCGGAGGAACTCTTCGCGCGGTTCGCGGTGCGCGACGTGGTCGGCGACCGGACGGTGCTGGGGTGGGGCGCCGACGGCGACCCGGGTACGGCGGAGGGGCCGCGTGAGCGAGCGTAGCGAGCGAACCATCAGGCACAGCAGCGCGAGGAGTGAGCCGGGGTGGCGAGCCCCGCGGTCGGGAACGGGAGAAGGTACGGCATGAGGCTGGTGCGGTGGACACCGGAGGATCTCGTCCGGCGGCTGGACGACGTGGTGGCCGTCTACGGCGAGGCGATGGGGTACCGCACCGACCTGCTGGACGCCCGCCGCGGCTACATCGCCACCCACGTCCGGCGGCCCGGATTCCGCGCCGTCGCCAGCCTCACCACCGAAGGTCACCTGGCCGGCTTCGGCTACGGCTACCTGGGCGCGGCCGGCCAGTGGTGGCACGACCAGGTGTGGCGCGCGCTGGACCCGGCCGCCCGGCAGCGCTGGCTGGGCAACTGCTTCGAGGTGGTGGAGCTGCACGTCCGGCCGCCCGCGCAGGGGCACGGCCTCGGCGCGGGGCAGCTGCGCGCGCTGCTCACCATGGCCGAGGGGACGACCACCCTGCTGTCCACGCCGGAGGCCGACGAGCAGCGGTCCCGCGCCTGGCGGCTGTACCGGCGCTTCGGCTTCGTCGACATCCTGCGCGACTTCCACTTCCCCGGCGACGAACGCCCGTTCGGGGTGCTCGGCCGGGACCTGCCGCTGGCCGCACCCACCTCCCCGGCGCCGGCCGCGGCATGACCGGTCCCGTGCCGGCCACCCGCGCCGCCCGCCCGGCCTGGGCGGTGCTGGCGGTGCTGGTGCTGGCACAGATCTGCTACCCGCTGGCCGCCGGGCAGACCCGGGCCGGGCTCACCGTCGCCACGGTGGTGCTGGGCTACCTGCTCTCGGTCGGCCACGCGCTGCTCAGCCGCGGCCCACGGGCGGCGGCGGCGCTGGTCGCGGTGGCCACCGGAGGCGGCTTCGCCATCGAGGCGCTCGGTGTGGCGACCGGGTTCCCGTTCGGCAGCTACGACTACTCCGGCCAGCTCGGCCCGAAGCTGGCCGGTGTGCCGCTGGTCATCCCCCTCGCCTGGACCTGGATGGCCTGGCCGGCCTGGCTCGCGGCGGTACGGCTCACCGGCGGCGGGCCGGGCGGATCCGGCGGCGCCGGGATCGGGCGGACCACCCGGCGGATCGCGCTGGCGGCGCTCGGGCTGGCCACCTGGGACCTCTTCCTCGACCCGCAGATGGTCGCCGAGGGGTACTGGTCCTGGCGGGACGCGACCCCCGCGCTGCCCGGCCTGCCCGGCATCCCGGTCAGCAACTACCTGGGTTGGCTGCTCTTCGCGGTCCTGCTGATGGGCGCCCTGCGTCCGCTGGCCGGGCCCGCCGTCGCCGCCACCGACGGCCGCGACGACCCGATGCTCGCCCTCTACCTGTGGACGTACGCCTCCAGCGTGCTGGCCCACGCCGTCTTCCTCGGCCTGCCCGCCTCGGCGCTGTGGGGCGCCGCCGGCATGGCGGTGACGGCCGTCCCGCTGGCGGTGACACTGCTCCGCGCGGGCCGCCGCCCCGGTCCGGCCGACCGGAACCCCCGCCCCCGCGTCGACGCGCCGGCATGAACGGGCGGAGCGCCGGCCGGAGCGGGCATGGCGGGGCTGCGGCGTGAGCGTCGTGCTGGCGCTGCTGGCGGGGGTGGCCGCGTTGACCGCGCACACCGCCGTCAACGCCGGCCGGTGGCTGCGCCGCCCCGCCCCGGCGCCGGCGGAGGTGACCGAGACGGTGGCGGTGCTGCTGCCGCTGCGCGACGAGGCGGCCCGGGTCACCCCGTGCCTGCGCGCGCTGCTGGCCCAGCGCGGTGTGCCGCGGCTGCGGATCGTGGTGCTCGACGACGGGTCGACCGACGGCACCGCCGACGTGGTCCGCGCGGTCGCCGGGGACGACCCGCGGGTCACCCTGCTCGACGGGGCCGCCCCGCCGCCGGGCTGGCTGGGCAAGCCGCACGCCTGCTGGCAACTCGCCACCCGCGCCGACCCGGCCGCCACCGTGCTGGCGTTCGTCGACGCCGACGTCGTCCTCGCCCCGGAGGCGGTGGCCGCGGCCGTCGGTGAACTGCGCGCCGCGCGGGTGACGCTGCTGTCGCCGTACCCCCGGATCGTGGTGGCGACGGCGGCCGACCGGCTGGTCCAGCCGCTGCTGCAGTGGCTGTGGCTGACCTTCCTGCCGCTGCGCGCGATGGAACGCTCGGCGCGGCCGTCCCTGGCGGCGGCCGGCGGGCAGTTCCTGCTGGTGGACCGGGCCGGCTACACCGCCGCGGGCGGGCACGCGGCGGTGGCCGACCGGATCCTGGAGGACGTCGAGCTCGCCCGCGCGGTCAAACGGGCCGGCGGGCGGATCGCCCTGGCCGACGGCTCACGGCTGGCCACCTGTCGGATGTACGACGACTGGCCGCAGCTGCGCGACGGCTACACCAAGTCGCTGTGGGCCACGTTCGGGCACCCGCTCGCCGCCGGCGTGGTGGTCGCGCTGCTGCTCCTGCTCTACACCGCTCCCCCGCTGGTCACCGTGGCCGCGCTGGCCGCCGGCGCGCCGGGGGTGGCCGCCGGCGCCGCCGGGGCGTACCTGCTGGGGGTCGCCGGTCGGGTGCTCAGCGCGCGGGCGACCGGCGGCCGGTGGTGGCCCGACGCGCTCGCACACCCCGTGTCGGTCGCGGTCCTCGGTTGGCTGACCCTGCGGTCGTACCATCTGCGGAAGCGGCGGCACCTGACCTGGCGGGGCCGTCCGGTCGTCTAGGTCTGGGGGCGCGGCATGGCGCGGATCGTGGTCGTCGGCGCCGGGGTGGGTGGCCTCGCGACCGCCGCCCGGCTGGCCACCACAGGGCACGAGGTCACCGTCTTCGAGCAGGGCGACACGGTCGGCGGCAAGCTCGGCCGACACGTGCACGACACCCCGGCCGGCCCGTTCCACTTCGACACCGGGCCCAGCCTGCTCACCCTGCCGCAGGTCCTCCACGACCTGTTCGAGGACACCGGCGCGAAGCTCGACGAGTACCTGGACCTGGTCCCGCTGGACCCGATCGTGCGGCACGTCTTCCCGCACGGCGGGCCGACGCTGGACTCCTGCGCCGACCCGACCGGATTCGCCAGCCGGATCGGCGCGGCCCTCGGCGACCGTGCGGCGACGGACTGGCAGCGCCTGTGGCGGCGCGCCGAGCGGGTCTGGACGGCCTCGGAGCGGGACATCCTGCGCCGCCGCGTCGACTCGCCCCGCGACCTGGCGACGCTGGCGTGGCGGCTGGGTGACCTGGCCGCGATCGCGCCGGGCCGCACCCTGCGCGGCCTGGGCCGCACGCACCTGTCCGACCCCCGGCTGCGGATGCTGCTCGACCGGTACGCCACCTACACCGGCGCCGACCCCCGCCGGGCGCCGGCCGCGCTGGTCGCCGTGCCGTACGCCGAACTGGCCTTCGGCGGCTGGTACCTGCGCGGCGGGCTGGGCACCCTGGCCGACGCGCTGCTGACCCGCTGCCTGGACCTCGGCGTCGTCGTGCAGACCGGCGCCCGGGTCACCCGGATCGACGCGGCCGGCGGGCGGGTGCACGGCGTACGCCTCGCCGGCCGGGCCGCCCCGGTCCCCGCCGACGTGGTGGTGGCCAACGTCGACGCGCTCACCGTCTACCGGGACCTGCTGCCCTCGCCGCGCCGGCTGGCCGGTCTGACCGACCGCAGCCTCGCCGGCTTCGTGCTGCTGCTCGGCGTACGCGGCGACTCCGGGCTGGCGCACCACACGGTCTTCTTCCCCGACGACTACGACGCCGAGTTCGACGCGGTCTTCGGGGCACCGGGGCGGGGTGTCCGGGCCCGCCCCGCGCTCGACCCGACGGTCTTCGTCACCGTGGCGGACGACGAGATGGTCCGCCCGGCCGGGCACGAGGCGTGGTTCGTGCTGGTCAACGCCCCCCGGCACGGCACCGCCGCCGGTGCGGTGGACTGGCGGCGGCCCGGCCTCGCCGAGGCGTACGCGGACCACGTCCTCGACGTGCTGGCCGCCCGGGGCGTGGACGTGCGGGACCGGCTGGTGTTCCGGGAGATCCGTACCCCGGCGGACCTGGCCAGCGCCACCGGCGCGCCCGGTGGGGCGATCTACGGCACCGCCGGCGGCCTGCTCCGCCCGGCCAACCGCGGGGCGGCCCGCGGGCTGTGGCTGGTCGGCGGCTCCAGCCACCCGGGCGGCGGCCTGCCGATGGTCACCCTCTCCGCCCAGATCGTCGCCGAGCAAATCGGCCCGGCCTGGTAAGGAAGGGCCCCTTCTTGACGCCTGGGGTAGAGGAAGGGCCCCTTCTTAACGTCCTCTCCCCGGGAACGTCAGCCGGCTTCGAGCAAGGTACGGCGGACGGCCGCCAGCAGCTGCCCCAGGCCGAAGCCGGCCAGCAGCACCCACACGGCCGTCGCCATGGTGATGGTGCCGGCGGCCAGGTCGGGGTCGATCAGCCCGGTCAGGCCGGCCAGCAGCAGGCCCACCAGGGCCACCGAGACGCGGGTCGGGCGCTCCCCCACGGTCACCGCGCCGATCTCCCGCATGCCGGCGGAGACCGCCCGTGCCCGCACGTACTCGTGCAGCCAGGAGAGCCCGCCGCCGGCGGCCACCAGCGCGCCGGGGGCGCCGATCAGCCAGAACGCGACCAGCCAGGCCGCCTCGCCGAGCCGGTCGGCCACCGAGTCGTAGACGTACCCGAGCCGGGTGGTGCGGTTCGTCGCGACGGCGACCGCCCCGTCGACGCTGTCCGCCACCGAGGCGAGCAGCACGAACAGCGCGCCGAGGAACGGCCCGTCCTGGGGCCGTACGGCGAACAGCGGCACGCAGAAGCAGAGCAGCACCCCGACCACGGTGACGGCGGTCGGGGAGACCCGCAGCCGGCCCAGCACGAAGCCCACGTGGTACGCGAAGCGCAGCCAGGCGCGGACGACCGGGGCGGCGGCGCGGGGGTCGAAGCCCCCGTGCAGGCGCGCCCAGGCCGTCGCGTACTGGTCCCAGTTCAGCTGTGTGCCCACCACGGATCAACCGTCGCACCTGGCGGGAGGTGTCGCGGCACGAAGGTCACACCCGGGCGCCGGCTTGCAGGTTCTGCCAGATCTCCCGGGTGGCCGTCGACCGGTTGAAGGTGATGAAGTGGATCCCCGGCACGCCCTCGTCGAGCAGCCGCCCGCACATCTCGCTGGCCTGCTCGATGCCGAGCCGGCGGACCGCCTCCGGATCGTCGGCGACCCTCTCGAAGCGCGCGGCCAGGGCCGGCGGGAAGGGCGCGCCGGAGAGCTGCACCGACCGCTCGATGGTGCTGAACTGCGTCACCGGCATCACACCGGGCAGGATCGGGGTGTCGCAGCCCGCCGCGGCCACCCGGTCCCGCAGCCGCAGGTAGTCCTCCGCGTCGAAGAACATCTGGGTGATCGCGAACTCGGCGCCGGCCCGGCACTTCCGGACGAAGTACTCCGTGTCGGTGGCGACGTCGGGCGAGCGGGGGTGCTTGTACGGGAAGGCGGCGACGCCCACGCTGAAGTCGCCGGAGTCCCGGACCAGGCGCACCAGGTCCTCCGCGTAGCGCACGCCCTCGGGGTGCGGGACCCACTCGCCGGTGGGGTCGCCCGGCGGGTCGCCGCGCACCGCGAGCACGTTGCGCACGCCCGCGCCGGCGAGCCGCCCGATCACGTGGCGCAGCTCGGCGACCGAGTGGTTGACCGCGGTCAGGTGCGCCATCGGCAGCAGGGTGGTCTCGGTGGCGATCCGTTCGGTGACCGCGACCGTCGTGTCGCGCGTCGACCCGCCGGCGCCGTAGGTGATCGAGACGAACGACGGGCGCAGCGACTCCAACTCCCGGATGGCCTGCCAGAGCAGCCGCTCGCCCTGCTCGGTTTTGGGTGGCATGAACTCGAAGGAGAACGTCGGCTGGTGGTCGCGGATCAGCTCCCCGATCGCCGGCTGGGGATTGGGGAGGACCGAGGGGAGACCGAGCGCCACCTCACGACTGTAGCGGTGCACGGCCTGTCGACCCACGGTCTTCCCACCCGGCGGACCGGCGACGGCGCGCCGCGCCCACGCGGCGGACGGGCGTCGGCGCGCCGCGCCCACCCGCCGGTACGTCGTGGGCGGCGCGACCGGCTAGCGTCGGGGCGTGACTCACGCTGCTCCCGTCTCCCCGGTCGACCGCGCCGGGCTGCGTCAGCGCGTCGACAAGGCGCTGACCGAGTTCCTGGCCGCCCGGCGCACCTGGATGACCGGCGTCGACGACGCTCTGGTCCCGGTCGCCGAGGCGATCGAGGCGTTCGTCCTCGGCGGCGGCAAGCGGCTGCGGCCCGCGTTCGCGTACTGGGGGTTCCGGGGCGCCGGCGGGGTGGACACCGACCAGGTCGTGACGGCCCTCGCCGCGCTGGAGTTCGTCCAGGCCAGCGCACTGATCCACGACGACCTGATGGACCGCTCCGACACCCGCCGGGGCGAGCCGGCCGTGCACCGCCGGTTCGCCGCCCGGCACCGGGCGGCCGGCTGGGGCGGGGACGCGGACGGGTTCGGCGACGCCGCGGCGATCCTGCTCGGCGACCTCTGCCTGGTCTGGTCGGACGAGCTGCTGCACTCGGCCGGGCTCGATCCGCGCACGGTGGCCCGGGCACGGCCGGTCTTCGACGAGATGCGCACCGAGGTCACCGTCGGGCAGTACCTGGACGTGCTGACCCAGGCCACCGGGGACACCTCGCTGGAACGGGCCGGGAAGGTGGCCCGCTACAAGTCGGCGAAGTACACGGTCGAGCGCCCGCTGCTGCTCGGTGCCGCCCTGGCGGACGCCTCGCCGGACGTGCGGTCGGCGTACTCGGCGTACGGGCTGCCGCTGGGCGAGGCGTTCCAGCTCCGCGACGACGTGCTGGGGGTCTTCGGCGACCCGGCGCAGACCGGCAAGCCGGCCGGTGACGACCTGCGCGAGGGGAAGCGCACCTACCTGGTCGCGGCGGCTCTCGAGGCGACCGACGAGGTCGGGCGGGAGGTGTTGCTCGGCGGTCTCGGCGATCCGGCGCTCGACGAGACGGGCGTGACCCGGCTGCGGGACCTGATCGAGGCGAGCGGCGCGCTGGCCCGTACCGAGCAGCGGATCCGGGCGCTCACCGACGCCGCGCTCGCCGCGCTGGCCACCGTCGACCTGGACACCGAGGCCCACCAGGCCCTGGTCGACCTGGCCATCGCCGCCACCCGCCGCCCTGCCTGACCCCGCCGCCCCGTCCGCACCGCGGCGCGGACGGGGTCAGAAGCCCAGGGCCTGGGCTCGGCGCTTGATCTCGCGGGCCTGGTCGCCGGCGAGGGCCGCGGCCGCGGTGCCGCCGGGCAGCGTGTCGTCCGGCTGGTAGAGCCAGCGCAGGCTCTCCTCGTCGTCGTAGCCGGCGTCGGCCAGCAGGTTGAGCACCCCGGGCAGGTGCTTGAGGGCGCCCTGGCTGGCCACCAGTTCCTCCGGCACCCGGCGGACGCCGTCACGGCGTACCGCGATCAGCTCCCGGTCCCGGATCATCTGGTGCACCTTGCTGATCGGCACGTCGAGGCGCTCGGCGACGTCCGGGAGGGTCAGCCAGGCGGCCGGTTCGGCGGCACGGTTCGCGGCGGGTACGGAGTCGGTCACCCGACCACCCTGCCACGTCCCTCCCGCCGGACGGGTGGCGGCACCCCGTGACGACCGCGATCGGCCGCCGGCACAGCCCGTTCGACCTGCGGCGACACGTGGCGCCGCCACAGCCGGCCCGGCCGGTCGCCCGTCCGCTGTAGCATCCAGTTCAACCTTCACCCCCTGGACACATAGACTCCCTGCCGATGGACACACAGGTCGCCGACACGTTGCTGGGCTCGCTGATCGACGGGCGCTACCGCATCCGCGGTCGCGTGGCCCGTGGTGGCATGGCGACCGTGTACACCGCCACCGACGAGCGCCTCGAACGCACCGTGGCGGTCAAGATCATTCACTCGGCGCAGGGCCCGGAGGGCCGGGGCTTCGTCGAGCGCTTCACCGACGAGGCGAAGACGATCGCCCGGCTCACCCATCCCAACGTCGTCGCGGTCTACGACCAGGGCACCCACGGCGGCCGGCCGTACCTGGTGATGGAGTACGTGCGGGGCCGTACCCTGCGTGACGTGCTCGCCGAGCGGCGCCGGCTCAACCCGGACGAGGCGCTCGCCATCACCGAGCAGATGCTCGCCGCGATCGCCGCGGCGCACCGGGCCGGCCTGGTCCACCGCGACGTCAAGCCGGAGAACGTGCTGGTCGCCGAGGCCCCGACCGGCGGCGTGGCCAACCTGGTGGACAGCGTGGTGAAGGTCGCCGACTTCGGGCTCGCCCGGGCGGTCGAGGCGAGCGCCCACGAGGAGCAGGGCAGCCAGCTCATGGCCACCGTCGCGTACGTCGCGCCGGAGCTGGTCACCGACGGCCACGCCGACCCGCGCACGGACGTCTACTCGGCCGGCATCGTGCTGTTCGAGATGCTGACCGGCCGGGTGCCGTACGACGGGGACCGGCCGGTCGAGGTGGCCTGGCAGCACGTGGACCGGGACGTGCCGGCGCCCTCGACCCTGGTGCCGGCGCTGCCGAAGGCGCTCGACGACCTGGTCGCCAGGGCCACCCGGCGCGACCCGGGTGCCCGTCCGACCGACGCCGGAGCGCTGCTGTCCGAGGTGCAGATGGCCCGGGAGGAACTGGGCAACCCCAACACGCGTACGGCGGTGCTGCGCCGCGTGGCGGACGAGCCGGCGGTGGCCCAGCCCACCATGGTGGTCGCGGCCGTCCAGCCGGTCGAGCGGCCCGCCTGGGCCCGGCTCCCGGAGGGCGGTTCCCGGGCGGGCCGGCGGCGGGCGGCGCCGGAGGGGGGCGACCTCTGGTCCCGGCTGGCCGCCCTGCGGACCGGGCTGCTGGGGCACCCGCGGGGCCGGCTGGCCGTCGCCGCCGTCGTCGTGGTGCTCGGCCTGATCGCCGCGGTGGGCGGCTGGTGGGTCGGTGTCGGCCGCTACACGGTGGCGCCGCAGCTGGTGAGCCTCAGCAAGGCCGAGGCGGAGGCGCAGGCGGACCGGGCCGGCTTCGTCCTCAGGTACGCCGATCCCCGCCACGACGAGCAGGCGCCGAAGGACGCCGTCCTCCAGCAGGACCCGGTGTCGTCCACCCGGATCAAGAAGGGCGGCACGATCACGCTCACCCTGTCGTTGGGCCCGGAGCGGTTCCCCGTGCCGGACGTGGTCGGCAAGGAGTTCGAGCTGGCCGCGACCGACCTGGCCGACGCGCAGCTCAAGGTGGTCAAGGGTGCCGCCCGCTACGACGACAGCCTCCCGGCCGGCGTGGTGATGGCGACCGACCCGAAGGCGGGCACCGAGGTCAAGCCGGGCGACAAGGTCACCGTGATCCTCAGCAAGGGGAAGGCGCCGATCTCGGTACCGAACCTGGTCGGTAAGAACCTGAACGAGGCCCGGGGGATCCTGGCCCGGCTGGGGCTGGTGCTCGTCGAGCCGCCGACGGTGAAGGAGTCCGACAAGCCCAAGGACGAGGTCCTCGGGCAGAGCCCGGCCGACGGCACCGGTGTGGAGAAGGGCGCCCAGGTCCGGCTGGAGGTCAGCCAGGGGCCGCCGCTCGTCGTCGTCCCCCGGGTGCTCGACCTGCCGTGCGCGCAGGCGCAGCAGGTGCTGCAGAGCCAGGGCTTCCCGGTGACGGTGCAGTTCAACCCGAACGGCATCGCCCGGTTCCAGAGCCCGAACGAGAATTCGCAGGTGCCTCCGGGCACCCCGGTCACCCTCGGGTGTCTGTGACGATGACCGCGCCGGTGACCGGCGCCGACCGCGGCCCGGCGCAGCACCGGCCGGTCGGCACGCACACGCCGACCTCGGGTGGCCTGGCGAAGGCGGCCCTGCCGTACGTCGATGCGGCGGGCTCGGAGGTCGTGCAGGTCTACGTCTCCAACTCGCGGGGCTGGGCGCTGCCACCGGGTGACCCGGTCCAGGACGCCCTGTTCCGGGAGGGTTGCGCGGAGCGCGGCGTTCCCGTCTTCATCCACGCGTCGCTGCTGGTCAACCTTGGCTCCCCCACGGCGGCGACGGTCGAGCGGTCGGCGGCGACGCTGGCGCACGCGCTGCGCCGGGGAACGGCGATCGGGGCGCGCGGGGTGGTCTTCCACGCCGGCAGCGCGGTGGACGCGGGCCACGCCGAGGCGGCGATGCGGCAGGTCCGCGAGGCGCTGCTCCCGCTGCTGGACGCGGCGGGCGACGCCGGCGGGCCGATGTTGCTGGTCGAGCCGAGTGCGGGCGGCGGGCGGTCGCTCGCCTCGCGGGTGGAGCAGCTCGGCCCCTACCTCGACGCGGTGGACGGGCACCCGATGCTGGGCGTCTGCTTCGACACCTGCCACGCGTGGGCGGCAGGGCACGACCTGGCCGCCGAGGGCGGCATGACGGCGACGCTGGACGTCCTGGTCGCCACGGTCGCGGCGGAGCGGCTGCGGCTGGTGCACGCGAACGACTCGAAGGACCTGTGCGGCTCCACCCGGGACCGGCACGAGAACATCGGCAAGGGCACCATCGGCGAGCCCGCGTTCGCCGAGCTGATGCGCCACCCGGCCACCGCCGGCGTGCCCGTGGTGGTGGAGACCCCGACGGAGAAGCACGTCGGCCACGCCGCCGACGTCGCCACCCTCAAGCGCCTCCGCCCCTGACCCCCGGCCCGCCGCAGTCCGCACCGGCGCGCTCGAATGGGTCAGGCGCGCAGGATCCGGGTGACGGCCGCCACGGCGCGGTCGATGGCGCTGTCGTCGACGTCCATGTGGGTCACCAGGCGGGCCGTGCGGGGGCCGAGCACCGAGACCAGCACGCCCTCGGCCCGGGCCGCGGCGGCCAGGGCCTTCGCGTCCAGTGGATGCTTGGTCAGGTCCAGCGGGACGAGGTTCGTCCGGACCGGGCCGGCCAGCACCCCGAACGGCGCGACCGCCTCGGCGAGCCGGGCCGCCTTCGCGTGGTCCTCGGCGAGCCGCTCGACGTGGTGCGCGAGGGCGTACCGGCCGGCCGCGGCGAGGACGCCCGCCTGCCGCATGCCGCCGCCCATCCGCTTGCGGACGAACCGGGCCCGCTCGATCCGGTCGGCGCCGCCCACCACCAGCGACCCGACCGGCGCGCCGAGGCCCTTGGACAGGCAGACCGACAGGGTGTCGAACAGCCCGCCGTAGGTCGCCAGCGGTACGCCGTCGGCGACGTGCGCGTGCCAGATGCGGGCGCCGTCGCAGTGCAGCGCGACCTGCGCGTCGTCGGCGACCCGCCGCAGCTCGCGCAGCGTGTCCAGCGGGATCACGCCGCCCCCGCCGCGGTTGTGGGTCTGCTCGACGGCGATGGCCCGGGTGGGCACCGCCCAGTAGCCGTCGGGCCGGATCATGGCGGCGACAGCGTCGGGGTCGACGTCCGCGCCGACCGCCGGCCACGTCCGCGACGAGATGCCGCCGTACGCCGCGGCGGCGCCGATCTCGTACGTCACCACGTGCGCGTCGGCGTCACAGAGCAGCTCGTTGCCGGGCGGCACGAGCAGTTGCAGGGCGATCTGGTTGGCCATCGACCCGGTCGGGCAGAACAGCGCCGCCTCGTGGCCGAAGAGCGCGGCGACCTCGGCCTCGAGGGCGTTGACCGTCGGGTCCTCGCCGTAGACGTCGTCGCCGACGTCGGCGGTGGCCATGGCCTCCCGCATCCCGGCGGTCGGCCGGGTCACCGTGTCCGAACGAAGATCGATGAGGTCAGCCACGGTCATCCTTCCGGCTGCCGGCTGCGGGGCTCGCCAGCTCACTCCTCGGGTCAGCCACGGAGCATCTCCGCAACCAGGAAGGCCAGCTCCAGCGACTGCTGGGTGTTCAGTCGCGGGTCGCAGGCGGTCTCGTACCGGTCGGGCAGGTCGAGGTCCTCGATGCCCTGGGCGCCGCCGAGGCACTCGGTGACGTCCTCGCCGGTCAGTTCGACGTGCAGGCCGCCGGGGTGGGTGTCCAGACCCCGGTGGACCTCGAAGTAGCCGAGCACCTCGTCGACGATGCGGTCGAAGTGGCGCGTCTTGTAGCCGTTGGACGACTCGTGGGTGTTGCCGTGCATCGGGTCGCACTGCCAGACGACCTTGGCCCCCGCCGCGGTGACCTTGGCGACGATCGGCGGCAGGACGTCGCGTACCCGGTGGTTGCCCATCCGGCTGATCAGGGTGAGCCGGCCGGGGACGTTGTCCGGGTTGAGCTTCTCGCACAGCTCGATGGCCTCGTCGGGCGTGGTGGTCGGGCCGAGCTTCACGCCGATCGGGTTGGCGATCCGGGAGATGAAGTCGATGTGCGCCCCGTCGAGCTGCCGGGTGCGCTCCCCGATCCACAGGAAGTGCCCGGACAGGCCGTACGGACGCTGGTCGGAGACCCGGGTGAGCGCCCGGTCGTACTCGAGGGCGAGCGCCTCGTGGGAGCAGTAGAGGGTGACGGTCCGCAGCGCCTCGTCGTCGGTCATCCCGCAGGCCCGGATGAAGGCGAGGGCCCGGTCGATCTCCCGGGCGATCGCCTCGTACCGCTCGCCGGCGGGCGAGTTGCGCACGAACCCCTTGTTCCAGTCGTGCACGGCGTGCAGGTCGGCCAGGCCGCCGGCCAGGTACGCGCGGAGCATGTTCATCGCGGCGGCGGAGTTGGCGTATGCCCGGATCATGCGCTGCGGGTCGGCGATCCGCGCCTCCGGTGTCGCCTCCAGAGAATTGATCATGTCTCCGCGGTAGGCCGGCAGGCCGCGGGCGTCGGTCGGCAGGGACCGGGGCTTCGTGTACTGGCCGGCGACCCGGGCGACCTTGACCACCGGCAGGGAGGCGCCGTAGGTCAGCACGATCGCCATCTGGAGCAGCGTGCGGGCGTTGGCGAGCAGGTGGCTCTCGGTGTTGTCGGCGAAGGTCTCGGCGCAGTCGCCGCCCTGGAGCAGGAACGCCTTGCCCTCGCAGACCAGCGCGAGCTTCTGCCGTAGCTGGTCGACCTCGTAGGGCGCCACGACCGACGGCACGTTCTCCAGCACCTTGCAGACCTCGGCGACCTGGGCCGGGTCCGGCCAGGGCGGGGTCTGCGCGCGGGGCAGGTCGCGCCAGAGGTCCAGGCCGAGGGCCGCGTCCTCGGCGGAGTCGACGGTCGGCCGGCTGGTCTGGAGCACGGGGCTGCCGACGGCCGGATGGCTCAGCTGATGCCACTCATGGCGCATGCCAGAAAGCGTACGGCGACGGGCCGGGCGGCCGGGCGGCGAGGGGCGCCGTTCCGGCAGGTGAGAGATCCCTCACCGGTTCCGGTCAGGGGCTGGCGGCGGGGCTGGGCGGGTTGCCGCGCGCCTCGCCCGCGATGCACCAGTCGGCCCCGTCGCGGGTGACCGTGAACAGCAGCGGGCGGGTGAGCTTCTGCCGCCCCGAGGTCACCGACACCGCCGTGCTCACCTGGAGGCCCTGCGGGCCGGGGCGGATGTCGGTGATCTGCGCCTGGGGTACCTCGAAGTGGTCGGCGAAGTCACCGTTCGGCCCGGTGGCGGCGGCGTCGAACGCCTCGTGCATCGCCGCGCAGAGCTGGCTGCGCCCGGCGGCCACGTCCTTGGCCGTCATGGCGTCCAGGTACGCCTGGACCCGCTCCCGGGCCTTCGCCGAGGCCTCCTCGACGGGCGCCCGTCCGGGGCGCTCCGCCGGCTGGTCGTCGCCGCCGATCCCGCACCCCGTCAGGGCGGGCGGCAGGGCCACGACGAGGGCGCCGACCGCCAGCCTCCGGTACGCCGTACGCATGCCACCTCCGAAACGCCCGTGGACAGTCAACCCCCGTCGAGCGGCGAGTCTGTCACATCGAGCCGGCCGACGGCCCGTCGGCACACGCGGGCGGGGAGGGACCGGTGCGCGGTCCCTCCCCGCCGTGTGGGTGATGCGTCGGCCTGCGGACTAGCCGAGACCGCCCTTGATGGCGCCGATCAGCTCACCGTTGCTGGTGTCACCGGAGAGCTCCCAGAAGAACGCGCCACCGAGGCCCTGGTTCTTCGCGTACGTCATCTTGCCGCCGATGGTGGAGGGGGTGTCGTAGCTCCACCAGTTGCTGCCGCACTTGGCGTACGCCGTGCCGCCGACGGTGCCGGTGGCCGGGCAGGTGTTCTTGAGGACCTTGTAGTCCTCGATGCCCTGCTCGTAGGTGCCCGGGGCCGGCCCGGTGGCGGTGCCGCCCGGCGCGGTCTGGGTCACCCCGGTCCAGCCGCGGCCGTAGAAGCCGACGCCGAGCAGCAGCTTGTTGGCCGGGATGCCCTTGCTCTTGAGCTTCTGGATCGCCGCGTCGGACCAGAAGCCCTGCTGGGGGATGCCCGGGTACGAGTACAGCGGGGAGTGCGGGGCGGTCGGGCCCTGCGCGTTGAAGGCGCCGAAGTAGTCGTACGTCATCGGCATGATCCAGTTGAGGTACGGCGCCGCGCCGGCGTAGTCGGCGGCGTCGATCTTGCCGCCGTTGCTGCCGTCCGCGGTGATCGCCGAGGTGACCAGGGCCGACGAGCCGAACCGCGAGCGCAGCGCGCTCACCACGTTCTTGAACGCGGCCGGTCCGCTGGAGTCGCAGGTGAGGCCGCAGGCGTTCGGGTACTCCCAGTCGACGTCGATGCCGTCGAACACGTCCGACCAGCGCGGGTCCTCGACCAGGTTGTAGCAGCTCTCGGCGAACGCGGCCGGGTTCTGCGCCGCCTGGGTGAAGCCGCCGGACCAGGTCCAGCCGCCGAACGACCAGATCACCTTGAGGTGCGGGTACATCCGCTTGAGCTTGCGCAGCTGGTTGAAGCTGCCGCGCAGCGGCTGGTCCCAGGTGTCGGCGACGCCGTCCACGCTGTCCGCCGCGGTGTACGCCTTCTCGTAGTCGGCGTAGCTGTCCCCGATGGTGCAGCGGCCCCCGGTGGTGTTGCCGAAGGCGTACAGGATGTGCGTCAGCTTCGCGGCCGAGCCGCTGGTGTGGATGTTCTTGACGTGGTAGTTGCGGGCGTAGACGCCCCACTGCGCGAAGTAGCCGACGATCTTGCGGTCCCCGCTCGGCGGCGGCGTGGTGGGCGGCGGCGTCGTCGGTGGCGGGGTGGTGGGCGGCGCCGTGGTCGGCGGGGCGGTGGTCGGCGGCGCGGTGGTGGTCGGGGGCGGGGTGCCGCCACCGCCGCAGGGGGCGCCGTTGATGGTGCAGTTCAGCGGGGCCTTGTAGGCGCCGGTGCCGTTGTAGCCCCAGCTGAAGGTGGCACCCGGGGCGAGCGGGCCGGCCCAGCTCTTCTTGACCGCCACGTAGTGGTTGCCGGTGCGGGTGACGTCGGCGTCCCAGGAGCTGCTGATGCTGGTGCCCGCGGGCAGGTCGAACTCGATGCGCCAGGTGCTCACCGACGCGTCCGAGCCGTTGGTGACCGTCACCCGCGTCTCGTGACCGGTCCCCCAGTCCTGCACCTTGGCGAACGTGGCGGTGACACTGCCGGCCCCGAACGCCGAGGCCATCGGGACCGTCGTGGCCGTGAGTGCGACCACGGCGCCGACCCAGAGGGCCCGGCGGAACGATCTCTTCATGTGGCGTCTCCCCAAACAGTTAGGAAACTTTCCAAAAGGATTGCTGAGACGCTACTCACGGCGTCACCAGTTCGTCAAGATGTGCATGTATCGATTTCGTGAGGAGCAAAGCCGGCCGCGTCGCCCAACCCGCACCGGCCGCCGACCCCGCCACCGCGAGGGGCACGCCGGGCGGCAGCGACGGTTCCGATCCGCGTAGCCTCGCCTCCATGACGGTCTTCGACACCCCGATCGACGCCCTCACCGGCGGGCCCGCCGACCTCGCCCGGTACCGAGGTCGCGCCCTGCTGGTGGTCAACGTCGCGTCCCGCTGCGGCCTCACCCCGCAGTACGCCGGCCTCCAGGCCCTGCACGACGAGTACGCCGACCGGGGCCTCGCGCTGCTCGGCGTGCCCTGCAACCAGTTCGCCGGCCAGGAACCCGGCAGCGCCGCGGAGATCAGCGACTTCTGCCAGGTGAACTACGACGTCACGTTCCCGCTCACCGAGAAGGTGGACGTGAACGGCCCGCACCGGCACCCGCTCTACGCGGCCCTGGTCGACACCCCGGACGCCGAGGGCCACACCGGTGACGTGCGGTGGAACTTCGACAAGTTCCTGGTGGCGCCGGACGGCACGGTCGCGGCGCGGTTCGCGCCGACCGTCGAGCCCGGTTCGCCGGAGTTGCGCGCGGCGATCAAGAAGGTCCTTCCCGCGACCACCTGACCCGCACGGCCGGTCCGGACCGCCGGCCGGCACGCCGCGCCCTCCCCGGCCCGGACGCGCGGAACTCGGCAACGTGCGGGGCGCACGGCAGTACGTTGGGCAGACGGGGCCGGGGCGCGCGGCACGACGGTCGGACGGGGTCGGGGTGGCGACGGTGGGGCTGATCGGCAGTGGGCACATCGGGAGCACGGTCGCCCGGCTGGCGGTGGCCGCCGGCTACGACGTCGTCCTCAGCAACCGCCGGGGGCCGGCCACGCTCGCCGACCTGGTCGGCGAGCTCGGCCCCCGGGCCCGCGCCGCGACCCCACCGGAGGCGGCGGCGGACGGCGACCTGGTGGTGGTGACGATCCCGCTCAAGGCGTACCGGGACGTGCCCGTCGACCCCCTCGCCGGCAAGCTCGTGATCGACACGAACAACTACTACCCCGAGCGGGACGGCCGCTTCCCCGAGTTGGACGCCGGCTCGACCACCAGCAGCGAGCTGCTCCAGCGGCACCTGCCCCGGTCCCGGGTGGTCAAGGCGTTCAACAACATCTTCTTCAAGCACCTCCTCGCCCTGGCCCGCCCGGCCGGCAGCGCGGACCGCAGCGCGCTGCCGGTCGCCGGCGACGACCCGGGCGCGAAGGCCGAGGCCGCCGCCTTCCTCGACGGGCTCGGGTACGACCCGGTCGACGCCGGGACGCTCGCCGACAGCTGGCGCTACCAGCCGGACACCCCGGCGTACGGGGTCGTCTACTCGGCCGACCCGCAGGACTGGGAACGGGAGTCCCCGGCCGACGCGGACAGCGTGCGCTCAGCCCTCGCCGCCGCCACCCGCTGACCCGCACCGCGGAGCGCCGGCCGCGGCGGTCCGGAGTGGACGGCGTGTCGAGGGTTGCGCCGGAGTCCCGTTCACGGGACTCTGGTGACGGGCACCCGTCCCCGCGCCCCGGAGGCCACATGCACCCGCTCCGCACCGCGTCCCGCCGGCCGCTCGTCACCGCCGCCGCGCTCCTGCTCGCAGCCGGCGGTGTCGCCGTCGTCGCCGGCCCGGCGCAGGCCGCCCCGGTCGGCTACGTCCGGCTGGCGCACCTCTCCCCCGACACCCCCGCCGTCGACGTCTACCTGGCCGCTTCCGGTCAGGAGAAGCCCCAGGTCTTCCCCGGCGTCGGCTACGGGGTGGTCTCCACCTACCTGCCGTTGCCCGCCGGCCGCTACGCGGTCGCCATGCGCGAGGCCGGCGCCCCCGCCGACGAGCCTCCGGTGCTGACCACCGAGGTGGCGGTGAGCGGCGGCGCGGCGTACACGGTCGCCGGGGTCGGCCGGCACGCGGACCTCGGGCTGCGGGTGCTCGACGACGACCTGAGCGCTCCGGAGCCGGGCTACGCCAAGGTCCGCGTCGTGCAGGCGTCGGTGCGCGCCCCGGTGCTCGACGTCGCGGCGGCCGACGGCCCGCCCATCGCCACCGGCGTCCGGTTCGCCACCACGACGGACTACCAGCAGGTCGAGCCGGGGCGCCTGCGGTTGCGACTGAGCAGTGCCGGCGGCCCGACGACCGACGTGCAGGTCACGCTGACCGGCGGGGCCGTCTACTCGCTGCTCGTGCTGGACGCGAAGCAGGGCGGGCTCACCACCGAGCTGCGGCAGGACGCCGCGGGCGGGGTCGTCGTCGTCCCGACGGGCGGCGTCGACGCCGGCGCCGGCGGCAGCACCGGGCCGCCCGCGTACCCGCTGGTCGCCGGCGGCCTCGCGGTGGCCGCGCTGACCGCGGGCCTGGTGCTGACCGGCCGCCGGCGGCGCGGCGTCTGGTGACCGGCCGGCCCGACGCCACGATCCGGCGGCACCGCGACCGCGGGGCGCCGGCCACCGCGCTCGTCGCGGCCGGGGCGGCGCTCTGCCTGGTGGCGGGGACG
The DNA here is from genome assembly GCF_040704235.1 of Micromonospora sp. NPDC047707. NCBI lineage: Bacteria > Bacillati > Actinomycetota > Actinomycetes > Micromonosporales > Micromonosporaceae > Micromonospora > Micromonospora sp. NPDC047707. The sequence continues at coordinate 196,888 of NZ_JBEYSU010000005.1, read as the reverse complement.
GGGGTCGGGCTGGCCACCACCACCACCTCGCCGCCGCCGGCCGTGGACTGGCGACCGGGCTGCACCACCGACTGCCCCCGGGCGGCCCCGCGGGCCGCGCGGCTGCCGGCCCCGACCCGGGTACGCGTGCCGCGCATCGCGGTCGACTCGCCGCTGGAGGTGCTGGGTGTGGACGCGGCCGGCGCCCTCGCCCCGCCGGTCGACTTCGCCCGGGCCGGCTGGTACGGCGCCGGGCCGGCCCCCGGCGACCCCGGTCCGGCCGTGATCGCCGGTCACCTGGACTCCCGCACCGGACCGGCCGTCTTCGCCCGGCTGGGCGAGCTGCGACGGGGCGACCGGGTGCAGGTGTGGCGCGGCGACCGGGTGGTGTCGTTCCGGGTCACCGGCACGGTGCGGGCGCCCAAGGACCGCTTCCCCACCGCCGCCGTGTACGGCCCGACGCCCGGCCCCGAGCTGCGGCTGGTGACCTGCGGCGGCGACTTCGACCGGCGGACGCGCCACTACCGGGACAACGTGGTGGTGTTCGCCGTCGCCGAGCCGTAGCTGACCGGCGGTGGACGACCTGGTCGGCGCGGGGACCGACCAGCTGTCGGCGTTCGACCGGTGCCGGCGGCCGCACCTGCCCCACTGACCAACCGATCAGGCGCAGGCGCGAACCGATCCAGCCGGATAACTGGATTCCGGCTCGCGTCCGCGCCCGGCTCGCTACCCTCGGCTGCGGGACCCACACGGACATCCGCGGTGCACGTCATGCCGATTGGAGCGCCATGCCCGCCACGTCACGACCGCCTGTCCTGCACCTCGTCGTCGGCGCCGCCGAACCGGCCGCCCAACTCAGATCCTTCATCACCGCCTGCCAGCAGCTGGGCTGGGAGGTCCACCTCGTCGCCACCCCGGACGCGCTCGACGTGATCGACCCGGACGCCGCAGCTGACCTCACCCACCACCCCGTCCACACGGACGAGCAGATCACCGAACTGCCGCCGGCCGAGGCCTACGCGGTCGCCCCGGCCGGTTTCGACCTGGTCAACAGGTGGGCGTACGGCTTCAACGACAACCTCGCCCTGCGGCTGCTCAACGAGGCCACCTCCATCGGCCTGCCGGTCGTCGCCGTGCCCGTCCCGAACCCGGCGCTCGCCCGGCACCCCGCGTTCCTGGAGAACCTCGAGCGGCTGCGGCACTGGGGCGTCCTGGTGACCGCGCCCGCCGAGCCCGCGGACCGGGCCCCGTGGCGCGCCGCCGTGCGGGTGATCGCCGAGTGGACCCGCTTCGCCCGGATGCCGGTACAGCCGACAGCGGTGCCCGAGCAACCGGGCGGAGACCGGCCGCGCAGCGCCGACGACCTGGCGTTGCAGTCCGGCTGAACGCCCCGCGCAGACCGACGAGGATCGCGCGAACCGCGGAAACAACGAAGCTGACAAGATGGATCACGCGCCGAGCAGTTGCCGGGCGACGATGAACCCGGAGCCGCCGCTGACGCCGGCCCCCGGCCAGGTGCCGGCACCGAGCTGGTACAGGCCGTCGATGGGCGTCCGGTGGCCAGGCTGGCCGGGCAGCGGACGCAGCAGGTAGCTCTGCGCCAGGTCGTGCGCACCACCGTACGGATCACCCGGGCCGCAGTTCGGGTTGTAGCGCGCCAGGTCGTCCGGTGTGGTGACGGCGTGCGCGGCGATCGCATCGGGGATGTTGGGGATGTGCCGGCCGACCATGGTGATAACCCGGTCCACGAGCCGATTGGTCAGGTCGTCACTCCAGCCACCGTCGCCCACATCGATCACCCCGGCCGCGTCCCCACGCGGGCGGATCGGCATCTCCAGCAGCTGGATACGAAGGATCGCCGCACCGGCCGGAGCACGGCTGGGATCCAGCGCGGTCGGGCAGTCCACGGTGAACGTCGGGTCGGCGGGCAGCAGACCCGCCATGCCCTGCGCCACGGCAAGCGCGCACTCGTCCAGGCCGCTGGTCAGGAACGGCTGACCGATGGTCGCGAAACGAGGGTCCGGCCAGCGCGGCGGTTCCCGTAGGGCGAGATGGATCTGCACGCATCCGCGACCGTACCGGTACCGGGCTGCCTGTGCGCGCAGCGTGTCCGGCGCGTCGCCGCCGAGCAGCTTGAGATAGAGCTGGTCGGCGTTGGTGCAGGCGAGCACCGCCTGGCGAGCGGCCATCCGGGTCCCGTCAGCGGTGACCACACCGGTCGCCCGCCCCTGCTCGACCAGGATCCGATGCACCTCCGTGTCGGTGACGATCCGCCCGCCGTGCTCAGTGACCAACTGGGTCAGGGCGGTGACCAGGGCCTCGCTGCCACCGACCGGGAACGGCATGCCCGCCCGCATCGCGGTCTGGGTGAACAGGGTGACCCAGATGCCGCTGCCCGGCTCATTCGGCGTGCGCCCCATGTGGAGCACCCAAGACGCGAGCATCGCCCGCAGTACCGGCGAGGAGAACCGGGACACGGTGGTCTGCGCGGTGTCGAAGAGGTCGACCGCGAACGGAGTCAGCCCCGCACCGTCGCCCCGGAGCAGCCGACCGATGGCGGCCCTGGCACCCGGCTCGCTCAGCTCGCGCGAGAGGAGCCCGAAGACATCGCCCGCGTACGGCGCGAAGGCCGACATCCATGCGGCGAAGGCATCGCCGTCGCCGGGCGAGAGCTGGTCCGCCTCGGCCACCATGGCATCCATCGACCGGTGCAGGACGGCCGTACGGCCGTCCGGAAAGGACACTCCGGTGGGCGGGTCCGGGTTGACGTAGCTGAGGCCACGCGCGGTCAACTCCTCGCCGAGGTCGGCCCAGACGGGGCCGGCGTGCAACAGCGGATGCACCGCGGAGTAGACGTCGTGCAGGTAACCAGGCAAGGTCATCTCTTCGGTGCGCACCAGGCCGCCGGGCCGGTCGTTGCGTTCCAGGATCAGCACTTCGCGCCCGGCCCTGGCCAGGTAGGCGGCGGCAACCAGGGCGTTGTGCCCGCTGCCGACGACGATGAATTCGTAGCTGTCCACTGCGTCTCTCCCCCATCGGCGCTCCGTCAGCGGGGCGAGCGCCGACGTCAACCGGAGGTCGGGCCACCGGCGCGGTGGTAGCCGGCCGGGCCCCCACGAGGCATCGCGACATTCGGGCCGCGAGGAATCTGGTCGAAACGAACTCTATAGACGTTGCCGCTCCGGGTAGCGGGTTTCCCTGGTTCCTACCCTCGGCGGCGATCCAAGCCGTGCTTCAGGTCGGCGCGTTGATCCATCTCGACCGACCGTGCGGATCAGATCGCCCGTCGATCGACACACGAGACGGATCACCGACAGTCGAACTCCGCCGACCGGACCGTCAGTCGGCATCGGTGTCATGCCGGTGCAGCGCCCACCTCCAGCGAGAGACCAGCGATCTCGACCGGTGGCGGCGGGCAGACCTGCCGGCACCGGAGGCCTGCGGTCATCACCCGGAGGAAGACCGGCGCCTGGATCTGCGCGGGCAAATGGATCGGCGGGGCCGGACACCGGCGGCGAGCAGCCGCGGGTGAGTGGATCAACCCAGGATGAGCCTCAGTCGGCCTGGGCGGCGAGTTCCCGGGCGCGGTCGCGGGCGGCCTCCAGCGCGGCCAGCAGCGCCGCCCGCACGCCGTGCTTCTCCAGCTCGCGGATGGCGGAGATGGTGGTGCCGGCCGGCGAGGTGACCGCCTCGCGCAGCTTGACCGGGTGCTCGCCGGAGTCACGCAGCATGACCGCGGACCCGATCGCGGTCTGCACGATCAGCTCGTGCGCGACCTGCCGGGGCAGGCCGAGCAGGATGCCGGCGTCGATCATCGCCTCGACCAGCAGGTAGAAGTACGCCGGGCCGGAGCCGGACAGTGCCGTCACCGCGTCCTGCTGCGACTCGGGCACCCGGATGGTGGCGCCGAGGGGCTTGAACATCTCCTCGGCGAGGGCCAGGTGCGTGCCCGTGGCGTGCGCCCCGGCGGAGATGGCGGTCATCGCCTCGTCGACCAGGGCCGGGGTGTTGGTCATCACCCGCACCACCGGGGTGCCCTCCGGCAGCCGCCGGCTGAAGAAGGTGGTCGGCAGGCCGGCGCAGAGCGAGATGACCAGCTTGTCGGCCGGCACCTTGGGCCCGATCTCCTCCAGCAGCACGCCGGCGTCCTGCGGCTTGACCGAGATCGCGAGCACCTCGGCCTCGTCCACCGCGGTCAGGTTGTCGACCACCCGGACGCCGTAACGGGCGGCGAGCTCCTCCGCCCGGGCCGGCCGCCGGGCGGTGGCCAGCAGGCGGTCCACCGGCCAGCCCGAGCGCAGCAGCCCGGAGAGCATCAGCTCGCCGATCTTGCCGGCCCCGATGACCGCGACCGTGTGCACCGAACCCGCCATCGGGCCGTACCCCTCTCGCCGTGAAACCGGCGCGCGGCGGACCCGGGGCCCGCCGCGTCGCCGTGGGACGGATCAGCTGCCGAAGAAGACCTCGGCCTCGGCGTACCGCTCCAGCGGCACGGTCTTCAGCTCCCGGGTGGCCTCCGCCAGCGGGACGCGGACGATGTCCGTGCTCTGCATGGCGACCATCTTGCCCCAGTCGCCCTCGTGGGCGGCGTCGATGGCCTGCAGGCCGAGCCGGGTGGCGAGCACCCGGTCGAACGCGGTCGGGGTGCCGCCGCGCTGGATATGACCGAGCACGACGGTGCGGGCCTCCTTGCCGGTCTTCGCCTCCAGCTGCTCGGCCAGCCACTGGCCGATGCCGCCGAGGCGGACGTGGCCGAACGCGTCCAGCTCCTGGTTGTGCAGGACCATCTGGCCCTCGAGCGGGTGGGCGCCCTCGGCGACCACGACGATCGGGGCGTACTGGTGCTGGAAGCGCTTCTCGACGTAGCCGGCGACCTGGTCGACGTCGAACTGCCGCTCCGGCAGCAGGATCACGTTGGCGCCACCGGCGAGGCCGGCGTGCAGGGCGATCCAGCCGGCGTGCCGGCCCATCACCTCGACGACCAGGGTGCGGTGGTGGCTCTCGGCGGTGGTGTGCAGCCGGTCGATCGCCTCCATGGCGATGTTCACCGCGGTGTCGAAGCCGAAGGTGTAGTCGGTGGCGCCGAGGTCGTTGTCGATCGTCTTCGGCACGCCGATCACGTGGACGCCCAGCTCGTGCAGCTTGGTCGCCACGCCGAGGGTGTCCTCACCGCCGATCGCGATGAGTGCGTCCACGCCCTGCGCGGCGAGGTTCTCCTTGATCCGCTCGACGCCGTTCTCGATCTTGAACGGGTTGGTGCGGGACGAGCCGAGGATGGTGCCGCCGCGCGGCAGGATGCCACGGACCTCCGCGATGCCCAGCGGGCGGGACAGGCCCTCCAGCGGGCCCTTCCAGCCGTCCCGGAAACCCACGAACTCGTGACCGTAGTTGGTGACGCCCTTGCGGACCACCGCCCGGATCACCGCGTTGAGACCTGGGCAGTCGCCGCCGCCGGTGAGCACGCCGATACGCATGATCTGCTCATCCTCCTGGAGCATTGGGGTAAAGCCCGGTAAGCCCCAGGATAGGTGTCAAGAACAGACCATCGGCGCCGTTGCCGGCCCGGGGCGGGCCGTCAGTGCGCACTGTAGTCCGCGCGGGTGCACGCCGGCACCGCGGCCCGGTTACCGCCCAGTAGCTGACCTGGGCTTTCCGGCCGCCCGGTCAGCGCCCACCGGAGGCGGTCATGGCCCGCCACCGCAGCAGGTTGTGCCGGGCGTCGACCAGCGCGTCGTGCCGGGCCGCCTCGGCCTCCGGCAGTGGCGGGCGGCCCCGGTCGTCCCAGACCTGGCGCAGTTCCTTGGTGAACCGGGGGATCTCGCGGGGCAGCGCGGTCATCGGGCCCCAGAGCTGCGCGAGAGCCACGTGGTCGTACGCCGCGTACCAGGCCCAGAGCTCGATCTGCTCGCCCGGACGGTCGCGCACCGGCTCGAGGAGGAAGTCCAGCAGGTCGTCCCGGATCCGCTCCCGGGAACGCCAGGCCCGGTCGGCCGGCGACGGGAGCTTGTCGAGCACGTTGCGGCGCACCCACGGCACGGCCCGGGAGTCGTCGAACTCGGTGGAGACGGCGTAGAACTCGCGGCCGTACTCGTCGACGACGCCGATCGACACCAGGTCGATGATGCGGCCGTCCTCGATGAACTCACAGTCGTAGAAGTAGCGGTAGACCATCACCGCCATCCTCGCGTACGCCCACACCGCCGCGCCGGGCGGGTGGCGACAGCCCGACCACCGGCACGTTCGCGCAGGTCACGACGGGGATGAGGGACGGCCTCGAGTACGCCTCGAACGTCACGGAGATGAATTGAGGGGTGTACAGCAAGCGACCGGACCGTCATGATCTGATGTGTACCGCTACCGGAGGTGTCGGAGCACCTGGGCGGGGGGCCCGTCAGGTTCACCCGGTGAGCGAGTTGTGGTCCTTGACCGGGGAGGGGTTGGGCCGTGGAGGTGCGCCTTCCGGAGCCGGGTGACGCGCTCACGGGTGTCGAGATGTTCGCCGGCCTCGAGCCGGAGGTCCGGCAACGCGTGATCGCGGCGGCCGTCCCGCGCACGTACCGCAAGGGGCAGCTGCTCTTCGTCGAGAACGATCCCGGCGAGTCGCTGATCGTGCTGCGGCGCGGCGCGGTCGCCGTCTTCCGCACCGCACCGACCGGCGAGCGGGCCGTGCTGTCGGTGATCCGGCCGCCGGACGTGCTGGGCGAGGTGTCCCTGCTCGACGCCTCCACCCGCTCCGCGTCGGCCGAGGCCATCGAGGACTGCTCGGCCCTCGCGCTGTCCCGCGGCGCGTTCATGGAACTGGTGCACTCCAACCCGCGCATCCTCGACGCGGTGATGCGCTCCCTCGGCGCCCTGATCCGCCGCCTGACCGAGCAGAACGCCGACCACGTCTTCCTCGACCTGCCCGGCCGCGTCGCCAAGACGCTGGTCCGCCTCGCCGGCGAGAGCCAGGCGCCGATGATCACCATCGAGCTCAACCAGAGCCAGCTCGCCGAGATGGCCGGCGGCTCCCGGCAGAGCGTCAACCAGGCGATCGGCTCGTTCGCCAGCCGGGGCTGGCTGCGCACCGAGGGCCGCCGCATCGTGGTCACCGACGTGGCGTCGCTGCGCCGCCGCGCCGGCATGAGCGAACGCTGACCGTCGGGCGACGCCGCCGTCAGGCCGCGATCGGCTCGCGGGGCTTCGGCGCGGGCGGCGGGGGCACCGACTTCGCCTTCTGGGCGTACATGTCGACGTACTCGCGGCCGGACAGCTCCATCAGCTCGTACATGATCTCGTCGGTGACCGCGCGCTCGACGAACCGGTCGCTCGCCATCCCGGCGTAGCGGGAGAAGTCCAGCGGCGGGCCGAACCGGATGCGCACCCGCTGCACCTTCGGGATGATCTTGCCCGGCGGCTGGATCTCGTCCAGGTTGAGCATCACCACCGGCACCACCGGGGCGCCGCTCTCCAGCGCGAGCCGGGCAACGCCGGTCTTGCCCCGGTACAGCCGCCCGTCCGGCGAGCGGGTGCCCTCCGGGTAGATGCCCGCGACCCCGCCGGCCCGCAGCACCTTGAGCTGGGTGTCCAGCGCCGCCCGGGCGGCCCGGCCGCCGGAGCGGTCCACCGGGATGGTGCCGGTGCCGACGAAGAACATCTTGGTCAGCCACCCCTTGAGGCCCTTGCCGGTGAAGTACTCCGCCTTGGCGACGAAGGTGACCTTCCTCGGCACGATCAGCGGGGTGAAGATCGAGTCGGAGAAGGAGAGGTGGTTGCTGGCGAGGATCACCGGGCCGGTCGCCGGTACGTGGTGCAGGCCCTCCACCTGCGGGCGGAAGATCAGCTTCAGCAGCGGCCCGAGGATGACGTACTTCAGCAGCCAGTACAGCACCGGCGTCCTTTCCCGTGGGGTTGCCCGCGACAGCGACCCGTCCCCGGGAGCGCTGCCGTCGCCGACGAGCCTACGGAGCACCGGCCCTCCGCCACAACGGACGACCGATCAACTTTCCCGTCACACCACCTGTGGCGCCCCGGAGGAGCGCCCTCTCCCACTCGTCCAGCCCGTCGCCGCTCGACCTGGCCGTCGCGACATATTCCACCCCGGAGAACCGGTCGCCTGTCGCTCGTCCGCACCTCCACGGCGGGCACCAGGTCACGCTCCGCCGCGCAACTCCGGAGGTAGTTTCCGTCGGCGATGCGGACCGGAGTGTCCGGGACGAAGGAGTTGCAGCGGCTCCGGTGACGGCCCTTGTAGGCACGACGCACCTTGCTGGCCTTACGCGCCTTGTAGGCGGCGCGGGCACTGTTCACGGCGAGGCGGACGCCCTTCACCGCCGCTCCGGCGCCGACGACGGCCGCCGCCGCTCCCGCGAACGCCCAGGCCGCCTCCCGCCAGTTGCCGGTGGCCGCGTACGACACGGCGGACACCACGCCGGCGATCGTGCCGATCGGGCCGGGGATCATCGAGGCGTACGAGGCCACCTTGGCGACCTTCGACAGCCCCTTCTTGATGCTGCCCCAGCCCCACTTGCCGTCCAGGTCGGTGCAGTTGACGGGGTCGCCGGCGCAGTAGTCGTACGCCGTGGCGTTGCCGCCGTCGACTGGGTCCACCTGGAGGAACCGGCCGATGCCGGGGCTGTAGAGGCGGACGCCCATCAGGATGACGTCGCCCATCGCCTCGCCCGAGCGCTGCTTCCCGCCCAGCCAGCCGTACCGCTGGTCGGCCTGCCCGGCCATCGGCACGCCGAACTCGTCGTAGTCGAAGAACTCCGGCTCGGTTCAGCGCCGTGTCGACCGTCGCCGCCACGTCACCGTGCAGGTCGGTCAGTTGCAGCACCACGTCGTCGGTGGCCCAGGTGGCGGCGGCCAGGCCGCCGTCCGGCCCGGACACGTTGCGGGTGATGCTGCCCAGCGTGGTGCCCTCGACGATCCAGCGCGGCTGGTAGGAGTCGTCGCCGTAGTGGTTCAGGCTTCGACGTGGCGCCGACCCAGTTGCCGTCGACCAGCGTCTCGGTGGTGTACGCGCGGAACCGGCGCGCCGGGGCCAGCGTCCACCTACCTGTTGACCTTGCCTTACTTTGTCAGTTCAACACCGGTACTGGGACGGCTACTCGCCGTTCTCGGCACGCCAGCGCTCCAGCTCTGCAGTCAACCCTGCGGCCGCACGCCGGCCGGGCGACATGAAGGCGAGGAACCGGTACGAGCCAAGGACACTCAGCTCGACCTCTTCATGGTCACCGTCTGGTGAGCGAACGGCGACGATCGGCGTCTGCACCTCGAAGAACGTGCCCGCCAAGCCCGTTGACTGTTCGCCAATACCGACCCTGTCGACGTCGGCCCACGGAATTTTCCTCGTACGCGTCAACTCTCGGATCTGGATTTCGTTGTCACGCACGCTGACCCCGAGCAGAAGTGCTCGGACCGCCCCGGCGGCAAGTACGGCGGTCATGATCCAAAAGATGATACGCGCGGGTAGAGCCGACTCGGACACCGCGATAGATGCGGTCAGCAACAGCATGATCATAAGGCACAGGAACAGGAACATGTTCCACGGCCACGAACGCCAGGTGACCTTCGTCATCTCGCCGCCCTCGTCGATATCGCGTCATACCCTCGCGGATCCTACGTCCGCGAGGGTATGACAGGGTCATGTGCCCCGGGCCGGCCAGCTGAAGCCGGCCGGCCCTCCAGACCGAAGTCAGAAGTACCAGGGGAGCCGACTCATCGGACGCCGCCAGCACCTGTCCGAGTAGCACTTCGCCGCGCCGAAGGGCAGGTTCACCCCTCCGGTTCGCATCGCCGACGCCCGCCAGCCCAACTGGTTCCAACCCCTGGTCTGGTACTTCCGCTCCCATGCCTTCAGCTTTTTGCGTTGCCACAGGGCCGGCTTCTTGGCCTTGATGCGGCCGAGCTTGCCGTACTGGGCGTAACGGAACGCGGAACCCAGACCGACGGTGGCGAAGGTGGCAACGCCATCAACCGCGTTGGCCCGCCACGTCTTCCGCCAGCCGCCGCCTTCCTTCGCTCGTTGCTGGGCGCGAACGCCATACGCGGCAGCCTGGAGACCGGCGCACGCGGCCCAACCCACCGCGGGCGTCAGGCAGGCGCCGGTGGCGACCGCAGTCGCGATCGCACCTCGGTGCCGGTACGCCCAGCGGCCCACCGCGCTCGCTCCTCGCGCGATGCCGCGTCCGACCGCCGCTGCCTTCCGGCACGCCCACTTCGGCCCCCAACACCGCTGGCCGTCGAGGTCGAACTGGTTGACCGGATCCGCGCAGGCGTAGTCATAGTCGTTACAGCTGCCGCCGTCGACGGGGTCGACCTGGAGGAACCGGCCCAACGACGGGCTGTAGAGACGGACACCCATGAGGATCACGTCGCCGAGTGCCTCACCGGAGCGCTGTTTCCCGCCCAGCCAGCCGTACGCCTGGTCCGCCTGACCCGCCTGCGCATTGCCGAACTCGTCGTAGTCGAAGGCCTCGACGTCGACCAACGCCGGATCGGTGGTGACGACGACGTCCCCGTGCAGGTTCGTCAGGTGCAGCTTCACGTTTCCGCTCGCGGAAGTGGTCGCGGCCAGGTCACCGTCCGGCCCGGACACATTTCGGCTGATGTCCCCCGTCACCGTGTCCGTGACGACCCACCGCGGCTCGTCACTGTCGTCGCTGTAGTGGTTCACCTTCGAGGTGGACGGCGTCCAGGCGCCGTCGACCAGCGTCTCCGTGGTGAAGGTTCGGAATCGCCGGGACGGGTCGAGCGTCCAAACCTGCCGGACGTCGTCGAGTTCCTGCTTCTGCACCAGGTCGTTGACGAAATAGGTGTTGGTGAGCCCGTCCGGAAGGGTGGTGACCCGGCCGAACGCGTCGTAGTGGTAGCCGCTGTCGACCAGCCGGTCCGCCGTGTCGTAGCTGTGCGTGTCGACGCTGGACGCGGTGGCCTCCTGGCACGCACCGTCGGCTGCCGGTCCGAAGACACTCTTCGAGGTGCGGTTGGTCTGGTTGTCGTAGCCGTAGGTCCGCGTGACGCAGCCGCCCGAGACCGAGCTGTCGTGCCGGGTGCGGGTGAGTCGGCCGAGGCGGTCGTAGCCGTACGTCTTGTCTCCGCCGGTGTAGGCGTGATTCACCCACTGCCCGGCGCTGTTCTCCGTCACGGCCTCGCTGTACACCACGGCGCCGTCGGAATCCCTGGTGTAGACCCGCTCTACCGGGTCGAGTCCGCTGTCCAGCCGGTCTCGTCGGGTGATTCCGCCGGGGTAGCTCACCTCGACCAGCTGACCATCCGGCGCGTACCGCGCTCCGAACGAGCCGGCGACGCTGTCGCTGACGCTCGTCAGGAACCCTCGTGGCTCGGAGGCGCGATCGTAGGCGTAGGTCGTGGAGCTATGCGGGTCCGCGATCTTGACCAGCTTGCCGACCCGGTCGTACTCGGTGGTCGTCACCGCGCCCCCAGCGTCCGTGTACTTCACGGAACGGCCCAGCGCGTCGAACTCGCGGGCAATCGTGGCGGAGCCGCTCTGCGTGGTGGTCGCCCGTCCGTTGACCGGGTCGTAGCCAGTGGTGACCGACTCCAGCGCGACCCCCAGATCCGATGTCACCGAGCCCGAGACCACGCGACCCGCCGCGTCATACCCCGTGACGGTCGTCCGGGTGCTTCCTCCCGCCGCCTCGGTGACCGTGGTGGGATCGCCGTAGCGGTGATAGCCCGTGACGTGCCGGACGGGCAGGCTGCCAGGCATCCGGTCCGGGTCGTGCCCACTGACGGCACCGGCGTGCCGCGTCATGCAGGGCTGGCCGGCCCACTCGGGCTTGTTGCCGCACACGCTCTCCTGCGGGTTGGCGCCCGCGGTGTAGAACCGGTGATCCTTTGCGGACACCTACCGCCGAAATGGATCCGTCGCACCGAGCCGGATGAGTCGGACTCTTCCGGCTTCCGACCGTCACCGAGCGCCGCGGGCGGACCAGCCATGATCGGGGCGGGCTCCAGCGCCCGATGCCGCCACCTGCGGCTCGGCCCCACCCGGACGACGGCGGAGCACCGCCCTGGTGACGATCGGTGACCCTACCCGGCCGGGACGCCGCGCCGACCCCGGAACACATCGGCCTTCGCCTATGACGTGAGTCACAGTCGCCGTCGATGTCCGCGGCTGGCCGGGCAAGCTGGATTCGCTCGGCCGCAGCTGCCATGATGCGCCGCATGTCCCTGCACCGTCGTACCGTGCTCGGCATCGGTCTCGCGGTCGCCGCCGCGACCGTCGCCGGCTGCCGCGAGGTGGCCCGGTCGGCCACCGCCGGCCCGTCCGCCGCGCCCACCGCGAGCGCGGGCGCGAGCGCGTCGGCCGCGCCCAGCCGGTCCGCGGCGGCACGAATCGCCGCCCCGGACGCCACCGGGACCAGCGGGGCGACGGTTCGCGGCGGCGCCAACGCGGCGGGCCGGCTGGTCATCATCACGCTCGACCGCCATCTCTCGCCGACCCGTGCCAACCCGCAGCATCCGGCGTACGCGGGCGCGGTCGCGCTGTGCCTGGTCAACGGGGCCATGGTGGCGCGGGCGGTGGCCGGCAAGGCGCTGCGCTACGACGCCGGGCCGGTCCTGCTGCCCGCGTCGAAGCAGGTGACGATGCGGTACGACTCGATCTTCGACCTCGCCTCGATCACCAAGGTCTACACCTCGATCCTGGCGTTGCAGCAGGTCGACAAGGGACGGATCGACCTGTCCGCGCGGGTGGTGGACTACCTGCCCGGCTTCACCGGCACCGGCAAGGACAAGATCACCGTCGCCATGCTGCTGTCCCACACCAGCGGCCTGCCGGTCGGGGCGAAGGTCGCCGGCCTGCCCGACGACGCGGCCCGCCGGGCGGCCGTCCTGGCCACCCCCCTGGTGAGCGGCGCCGTGCCCGGCACGGTGTTCCGGTACTCCAGCGTCGGGCTGATGGTCCTCGCGTTCCTGGTCGAGAAGGTCACCGGGCAACGGTTGGACCAGGCGCTCAAGACCGGGCTGACCGGCCCGCTCGGCCTGCGGTACACGGGCTTCAACCCGAAGACCTGGCTCAGCGCCGCCGACCAGGCCGCCCGGCTCGTCGCCACCGACGCGCGCTCGTCGCGGGGGCTGCTCCGGGGGGTGGTGCACGACGATGTCGCCAACCACATGGGCGGAATCGCCGGCCACGCCGGCATCTTCAGCACCCCCGCCGAGGTGGCCGTCATCGGTGAGCTGCTGCTGAACGGCGGTGCCTACCGGGGCGTCCGGATCCTCTCCGAGGAGATCACCCGGCAGATGCTCACCAACGTCAACGCCGGCCTGCCGGCCGTCGACCCCGAGCGGCCCACCCGTACCGCCGCGCACGGCCTCGGCGTCGTGCTCGACCAGCCGTGGTTCATGGGCCGGCTGAGCGGTCCGCGCACCTTCGGGCACACCGGCTTCACCGGCACCTCCCTGGTGGTGGACCCGGACCGGCGGATGGTCCTGGTCCTACTGACCAACCGCGCCCACCCGAACTGGAGCTGGGCGAGCCCGGACCCGGTCCGGGTCGACGTCGCCGACATCGTCGCGGCGATCCCCCGCTGAGCCGGGTCGCGGCGGCGGAGATCACGCCGGCAGAGGGCGCGGTCCGCGCACAAACGGACAAACACCCGCGCCCGCCACCAGCGGAGCGACCCCTGACGGGCAAGACGCGACACAACGCACTCCCGGAACCGGGTGCCGACGTGTCACGATTCATGGCACGGCGTGGGGACGCCGAGGGGGCTCAGGTGGCGCGCCGCGGGCGCGCGTTGAGGAGGTTGTCCGGTGTCAGCGGGTGGCGCCCGCCGGGGGCGGCGGGACAACGGGCTCGACGCGACCGAGTACGCGGTCGCCGGCGACGTCGACCCCCGGGTCGGCGAGCACCTGCTGGACGTGCTGGCGGCCGGGGGCATCGCCGCGTACCTGCAACCGTCCGCCGACCTGAACCCGGTCACCCGCACCACCACGGTCCCGTCCCGGCCGGTCGACCGCCTGTACGTGGACCGCTCGCACCTGACGACCGCCCGCGACTACCTGACCCAGCTCGCCGACGAGGGCGCCACCGACCGCGCGCGTGACGACGAGCCCGACATCGACGCCGAGTGGGCCCGCATCGTCGCCGGTTTCCACGCCACCGCCCCGACCGGTGACAACCCGTGGCCCGCCGCCGAGGACGTCGACGACACCCGCCCGGGTCGGCCCGGCGTCGACGAGCCGACCGTCACCGAGGCCCGGCCGCTGCCGTACGCGGCCGACATCTCCGGGGTGACCGTCGGGCGGGGCCGGGACGACGCGCCGTCGCTGCTGGACGGGCTGGACACCTTCGGGGCGGACCTCCCCGACGACGAGGACGAGGACCGGTACACCCCGCCCCCGCCCCCACCGCTGCCCCGGATCTCCAAGTACGCCGCGGTCGGCACGCTGGCCATCGTGGTCGGCTTCGTGCTGTTCCTGTTCCCCACGGTGTTCCCGGCCGACCCGTCCGTGGTCACCCTGCTCGGATTCACCGGCATCCTGGCGGGCTTCGTCACGCTGGTCTGGCGGCTGCGGCCGGGCGACCGCGACGAGCAGGACCCGGACGACGGCGCGGTCGTCTGACCGCCCGATCCAGCGGACGCCTCGATCAGCGGCACTGCGCCCGCATCCCGGGACGGCCACTCCCCCACCATGGGCGTAACAGTGGTGTAACTTACGGTCAGTAGGAATACCGCTGCCCGTCACGTCCCCTCCGCTGACTGCCGGTCGTTCCTCCCCCTTCGCACCGGCGGTCGCTTCCCCGGCAGATCGGAACGCCCGAGATGCGACAGAGTTCCCTCGTGGTGGTCGCCAACCGCCTCCCCATCGACGACAGTGTGGCGCCGGACGGTGCGTGCGAATGGCGCCGCAGCCCCGGCGGCCTGGTCAGCGCGCTGCACCCGCTCCTGCGGCACACCCCCGCCACCTGGGTGGGGTGGGCCGGCGGCACCGGACCGGCCCCCGCGCTGCCCGACATCGACGGCGTCCGCATGCACGCCGTGGCGCTAACCACGGAGGACCTGCGCGACCACTACGAAGGCTTCGCCAACGCCACCCTGTGGCCGCTCTACCACGACGCCGTCGAGCAGCCTGAGCACCACCGCCGCTGGTGGGAGGCGTACCAGCGGGTCAACCAGCGCTTCGCGGAGGCGACCGCCGAGGTGGCCGAGCCCGGCGCCGTGGTGTGGGTGCAGGACTACCACCTCCAGCTCGTTCCGGGCCTGCTCCGGGCGCTGCGACCGGACCTGCGGATCGGCTTCTTCCTGCACGTCGCCTTCCCACCGCCGGAACTGTTCATGCAACTGCCCCGCCGGGCCGAACTGCTGCGCGGCATGCTCGGCGCCGACCTCGTCGGCTTCCAGCGGGCCCAGGCGGTGCACAACTTCGCCCAGCTCGCGGCGAAAGTGCTCGGCCTGCCCGCCACCGACCGCCGCATCGCGGTCGACGACCGGGTGGTGCGCATCGGGGCCTTTCCGGTCTCCATCGACACCGCCGAGATGGCCGCCCTGGCCACCCGGCCGGACGTCGCCGAGCGGGCCGCCCGGCTGCGCCGCGACCTGGGCAGCCCCGACCAGGTGATCCTCAGCGTTGACCGGATGGACTACACCAAGGGCATCGAGCAGCGGCTCAAGGCGTACAGCGAGCTGATCGTCGACGGTCACGTCAAGGTCCGGGACACGGTGCTGGTGCAGGTGGCGGTGCCGAGCCGGGAGCGGGTCGGGCAGTACCAGATCCTCCGCGAGCGCGTCGAGCGCGAGGTCGGCCGGATCAACGGCGAGTTCGGGCGGGTCGGCGAGCCGGCCATCCACTACCTGACCCAGCCGTTCGACCGCGCCGAGTTGGCGGCCCTGTACCGGATCGCCGACGTGATGGCGGTGACCCCGCTGCGGGACGGCATGAACCTGGTGGCCAAGGAGTACGTCGCCGCCCGGGTCGACGACAGCGGGGCGCTGCTGCTCAGCGAGTTCGCCGGCACGGCCGCCGAGCTGTCCCAGGCGTACCTGGTGAACCCGCACGACCTGGAGGGCCTCAAGCAGGGGCTGCTCGCGGCCCTGCGGGCCGCGCCGGACGACGTCCACGAACGGATGCGGGCCATGCGCGCGCACCTGCGCCAGCACGACATCCGCGCCTGGGCCCGGTCCTACCTCTCGGCGCTCGACGAGGACGGGTCGCTGGTCAGCCGGCTCGGCGCCGGGGGCTGATCGCGTCCGCGCTCAACCTCGGACGGGATCCTTCTCCAGCCAGTCCAGGATCGCGTCGACCGGTTCCCGCCAGCGCGCGTCGAGCATCAGGTCGTGCCCCATCCCGGGGAAGAGCAGCGGCGCGGAGCCGTACCGCCGGGCCGCCCGGGTCAGCGCCGCCGCCGGCACCACCCGGTCGTCCGGGCTGCCGAGCACCAGCACCGGCGGGTCGCCCACCGCCGGCTCCGGCTCCCGACCCAGCAGCAGCTGCCACTGGGCACGCCGGGCGGCCCGGCCCAGCCGGGAGACGTGCCGCCGGGCGTCCGCCGCCGACAGCTCGCGGCTGAACAGCTGGGAGCGGCTCAACCGCAACCGGCCGCCGGCCAGCGCCGGCAGCGTCCCGAGGGGGTTGCGGCGCAGCGCGGTCAGCGCCGTACCCCAGCCGCCGAGGACCGGCGCCACCAGGACGGCGGCGCGGGCCGGGTAGCGCGCCAGGGCGTGCGCGACCACGAGCGCCCCGGCGCCGTGCCCCACCAGCACCGCCCGGCGCGGCAGGCCCGCCGCCACCTGGACCACGTCATGGGCGTACGCGCGCAGCGTCGCGTCCGGCGCCGGGCCGCTGCCGCTGTGGCCGCGCAGGCTCAGGGCGTACGCGGGAAAGCCGCGCCCGGCGGCGTGACCCAGCCAGTGCTCGGCGAACGCCCACGCCCCGTGCCCGAACCCCGGCACGAACAGCAGCGGCGGGCGGCCCTCCTCCAGCTCCGGGGCGGCGCCGAGCACCTCGCGCCGGACCGGGCGGACCGGCCGGGCCCACTCCCACCCCCGCATGATCCGCACCTGCTGGCTCACCGTGCCGACCTTTCGTTCGCCACTGCGGGGCTTCGCTCCGCCGCACTCCTCGCGCTCACCGCGCCTCCAGGTCCCGCATGGCGCGCTGGACGGCGCGCAGGTAGTCGGCGTGGCCGACCTCGAACCAGTGCCGGGTGCTGTCCTTGACCGGCCCGGAGTAACGCTCCCCCGCCTTCGCGGTGACCTTCCCGGCGAAGGCCGCCGCGCGGTCCGGGCGGGTCACCCGCAGCCGCAGCAGCCGGGCGAACAGCACGGCCTGCCAGTGCGACAGGGTGAAGATGCCGGAGTCGGGCTGCACCAGGCCGGCCACCGCGAGCGTCGGGTGACCGGGCACGAACGCGTTGAGCCACAGCGTCGGCCGGCCGGTCCCGCCGTCGTCGCCGAGGATCTTCGGGTCGAGGAACTCGAACCGCGGCAGGTAGCCGGTGGCGAAGACGACCAGCTCCGGGTCGATCCGCCGGCCGTCGGCGAGCTCGACGGCGTACGGGTGGAAGCGGGTGACGTCCGGGACCGGGGTGATCCGGCCGTGGCCGACGTGGTACACGAGCTGGCTGTTGGCGATCGGATGGGTCTCGTACACCCGGTGGTCGGGTTTCGGCAGGCCGAACCGGGTGAGGTCACCGACGGTGAGCCGCAGCGTCAGGTGGTAGAGCCACTGCCGGACCCGCCGCGGGACCCGCAGCGCCAGCAACTCGTCGTTGACCTGGTCGGCGGGGCGGCCGAGGACGTACTTGGGGGCGTACCAGTAGCCGCGGCGCGTGGAGTGCCAGCAGTGTGACGCCTGCTGCGCGGCCTCCACGGCGATGTCGCAGCCGGTGTTGCCCGCGCCGACCACCAGCACCCGCTTGCCGCGCAGCTGCGCCGGGTCCTTGTACGACGAGGAGTGCATGATCTCGCCGCGGAACTCGGCGAGGCCGTCGTAGCTCGGCAGCTTCGGGGACCAGTTGTGGCCGTTGGCGACCACGACGGCCGCGTACCGGGAGGTGCGCTCCGGGCCGTAGCCGCCGGTGCTGCGGGTGGTGACGTCCCACCGGTCCCCGGCCACCGGCTCGACCCGCACCACCTCGGTGCCGAACCAGATGTGCCGGCGCAGGTCGAAGTGGTCGGCGTACCGCTCGAAGTAGGACAGCAACTGGCTGTGGTGCGGGTAGTCCGGCCAGTCGTCCGGCATCGGGAAGTCGGGGAACTGGGTGAACGGGCGCGACGAGATGAGGTGGGTGCTCGCGTACACCGGGC
This sequence comes from Micromonospora sp. NPDC047707, assembly GCF_040704235.1. Taxonomy (NCBI): domain Bacteria; kingdom Bacillati; phylum Actinomycetota; class Actinomycetes; order Micromonosporales; family Micromonosporaceae; genus Micromonospora; species Micromonospora sp. NPDC047707. Next base: position 178,649 of record NZ_JBEYSU010000005.1, on the reverse strand, counting down.
TGCGGTCGTGCCGCCAGTTCCACGCGCCGCCGACCCCCGTCTCCCGCTCGTAGCAGTCGACGCCGAACCCGTGCTCGGTGAGGTTCTTGATGGCGGTCAGCCCGCTCGCGCCGGCACCGATCACGCAGACCGTGTCGCCCCGGTCCGAGACCGGGCGGCCGTCGCGGGTCACGTCGAGGGTGCTCGACTCCGGGTCGGGCCGGCCGTCGTCGGTGGAGGTGGACACCGAGAGATCTCCTTTGTGCGGCACGGGTGCCGGGTCGCGCAGCATCCTGCCCACATCGGATGGCCGATGTCCAGCCCCGGCCCCGGCGCCGCGGTCAGGCGGTCGGGGGCAGCAGCAGGTCGACCAGGACCGGGAAGTGGTCACTGGCGCGGCGGGTCTCCGGCGTGTCCACCACGTCGTAGTCGACGACGGTGATCCGCGGGTCGACGAAGAGCGCGTCGATCCGCCGGCTCGGGTTGGCGCACGAGTAGGTGAGCCGGTCGGCCCGGTCCGTCGCCACCGCGGCGTCGGTGCGGCCGGCCGCCACCGTCGCCCAGGCCGGCCCGTCCGGCCCCTCGTTGAGGTCCGCGCCCGCGATCACCGGCCAGGGCGCGTCGGCCAGCCCTCGGGCGAACAGCTCGGCCTGGGCCGGCCGCTCCGCCGGGTCGGTGGACAGGTGCGCACCGGCGAGCGTGAACCGGGCGCCCCGCTCGACCACGCAGTCGGCGTACGCGGCGCCCCGCAGGTGCCGGCCGGGGGTGAGCGGGAACCGCTGGCACCGGTCGGCGGTCACCCGCACCCGGAGGCTGGTCAGCAGCAGGTTGCCCAGCGCGGGCAGCCCGCCCGCCGCGACCACCAGCCCGAACGACGCGGCGAGCGCCGCGGACTTCTGCCGCCAGCGGAACCGGCGCGGTCCCTCCTGCACGATGACCACGTCCGGCGCGGCGGCGCGGACCACCGCCGCCAGCGCGGCGGTGTCGTCCCGCTGGCTGTGGATGTTGTACGACACGACGCGCAGCGGCACGCCGTCACCCGGTGCGGTCACCGGGGCCTGCGTCGACACCGGCCCTAGATCCGGCGGGCGAGGTCGGCGGCGCCGATGACGCCCGCGGTGTTGCCGAGCTGGGCCGGCCGGATCTCGGCCACCGGCAGCCGGCTGCGCTGCGCCAACGCCTCGGTGAAGGAGCGGCGGGTCGGGCCCATCAGCAGGTCGCCGGCGTCGATGACGCCACCGCCGACGACCAGCACCTGGGGGTCGAGGATCTGCGCCATGTCCGCGAGGCTGGTGCCCAGCCAGCGGCCGACCTGGGCGAACGCCTCGGCGGAGACCGGGTCGCCGCCCTTGGCGGCAGTCGTCACCATCGGGCCGGTGATCGCCTCGGCCTCCCCGCCGGCCAGGTCCAGCAGGGCGGCGGCGCGGTGCGGCTCCTGCCGGGCCGCGGCGCGGGCGAAGCGGACCAGGGCGCTGCCGCTGGCGTACTGCTCGATGCAGCCCAGCCGGCCGCAGCCGCACTGGTGCCCGTCGGGCACGGTGAGCATGTGCCCGAGTTCGGCGGCGATGCCGTTGGCGCCGCGGACCAGCTCGCCGCCGAGGACGATGCCGCCGCCCACGCCGGTGCCGATGGTGAACATGACCATCGAGTCGTCGGCGTGGCGGGCCGCGCCGTGCCGGAACTCGGCCCACGCGGCGACGTTGCCGTCGTTCTCGACGATCACCGGCAGGTTCACCGCCGCGCTGACGTAGTCGCGCAGCGGCTCGTCGCGCCAGGCCAGGTTGGGGGCGAAGAGAACGGTGGAGCGACCGGCGTTGATCCAGCCCGCCGCGCCGATGCCGACCGCCTCGACCGTCCGCCCGTGCGCCAGCTCGCCGACCACCTCGATGATGACGTCGCGGGTCTTGCCGACGTCATCGGCGGGAGTGTCCCGTCGGGCCTGCACCAGGACCCTGCCGGCGTCGTCCACGACACCGCCGGCCACCTTCGTGCCACCGACGTCGACTCCGATGGTCAGCGTCACCGCTGCCACTCCCCTCTGCTGTGCTGCCCCGGCCCCACGGCATCGCTCGGTGGGGTCGGGAGGCGGTGGTCAGGCCCCCCGGGCGTCCTCGCCCGCGTCACCGGGCACCCGGGAGGCGGGCACCACGGGACGGTCGGCCGCCGCCCGTACGGTCACCGGCGCGGCCGGCCCGGCGACGTCGACGGGCGGTGCGGCGGCCGGGTCGGGGGTCTCCTCCGTGCGGGTGGCAGCGGACCAGACGTCCCCCTCGGGCGCCGACGGAGAATCATGCCCGCTCCGGGTGGCCTCGCGCCACACGTGATCCTCCGTGCCGGCGGTCGGCGGGGCCGGGGCGGGCTCGTCGGCCCGCTCGTGGGCCGGCTCGGCCGGGGCGAACGCGCGGAGCAGGCTGGCCACCCCGGCGGCCAGGTCGCCGGCTCCGGTGGCGAGCCGCTCGGCGAATTCCGGACTCGGGTCCCGCAACGCGGCGACAGCCCGGCAGACCGGGCAGATGCAGCACTCCGCGGTTCCGGTGGCGAAACCACCCCCGGTGGAACCCGCCGACCCGCCCGGGCCGCCGCTGTGACCGAGGACACTCGACACGATCCCACCGAGCGGACCCCACGCCGCCGACCCCGATCCCGCCGCGGCCAGCCGCGCGGTGGCCAGCAGCGTGGCGACCAGTCGTTCCGCCTCTTCCCGGGCCGAGCCCGGATCCGTTGCCCCCACGCTCGGCTCCTCTACCGGGGCGGCCGGGCCGCCGGCCGCGTCACTGCGCCGCACCGGGTGCTTCTACCCGGCGTTTGAGCTGCTTCAACGCGGCGTCCATGATCATTTTTTCGGCCTTGCGGCGGAACATGCCCAACATCCCGACCGACAACTCGACCTCCAGCGTGTAGGTCACCGTCGTCGTGCCGTCGGGGTTGCCCACCAGGTCGTACGAACCGCGCTGGGCCTTCTGCATCTTCGAGGGCGCCACCAGGTGCCACTCGATACGGGTGAGGTCCTCCGCGTACTCGTAGGCGAGCACGTACTCGTCGGCCATCACGCCCGCGTCGATGGTGAACCGGACCTGGCTCGCGTAGCCGTCCTCGTACTCCTCGACGACCTCCACGTCCCGTACCGCCTCGGTCCACTCCGGGTAGCGCGGGAAGTCGCAGATGACCGCCGCCACCCGTTCCGGTGGCGCGCCGATGATGATCGACTGGGTGGAGGAGTCCGCCATGGGGGGAGGCTACCCGGCGGCGGGAGGAACCTGCCTGCGCCACCCACCCGCTCGGGCGGGTAGGTTTCGACAGAGCCGACCCGAGGTGGCGGCCCCGCCCGGCCAGTGTGAGCACGAGGAGAGTGCAGGTGCGCGAGTTCTCCGTCCCGCCGATCGTCACCGTCGGCGACTCGGCCAACCTCACCGATCCGGTCTGGGACAATGCCGAGGTCGCCCCGGACGCGGTGCAGTTCGTCCGACCGGGCCCCGACGGCACCCCGGTCGAGGTGACCTGCCGGCAGTTCCGCGACGAGGTCGTCGCGGTCGCCCGGGGCCTGGTGGCGGCCGGCGTGCAGCCCGGCGCCCGGGTCGCCCTGATGAGCCGCACGCGCTACGAGTGGACCCTGTTCGACTACGCCATCTGGGCGGCCGGCGCGGTGACCGTGCCGATCTACGAGACGTCCAGCGCGGAGCAGGCCGCCTGGATCCTGTCCGACTCCGGCGCCGTCGCCGCGCTGGTGGAGACCAACGCACACGCCACGTTGGTCGCCGGCGTACGCGACCGGCTCCCCGAACTGGCGAACGTGTGGCAGATCGACCTCGGCGCGGTGGACGAGCTGGTCGCGGCGGGCGCCGCGGTCGACCCGGTGGAGATCGAGCGGCGCCGCTCGGCGGTACGGTCCGGCGACCTCGCCACCATCATCTACACCAGTGGCACCACGGGCCGCCCCAAGGGCTGCATGCTCACCCACCGCAACATGTACGCCGACATCGCCAACGCGGTGCCGGTCCTGCCGAACCTGTTCGGCGAGAACGCGTCGACCCTGCTGTTCCTGCCGCTGGCCCACGCCTTCGCCCGGCTCATCCAGATCGGTGTCGTGCAGGCGCGCGCCACGATGGCGCACTGCGCCGACACGAAGAACCTGGTCGCCGAGCTCCAGGCGTTCCGCCCGACGTTCGTGCTGTCGGTGCCGCGGGTCTTCGAGAAGGTCTACAACGCCGCCAAGCAGAAGGCCGAGGCCGACGGCAAGGGGAAGATCTTCGCCCGCGCCGAGGCCGTCGCCATCGCGTACAGCGAGGCGCTGGAGACCCCGGCCGGCCCCGGCCTGGCGCTGCGCGCGCAGCACGCGCTCTTCGACCGGCTCGTCTACCGCAAGCTCCGCGCGGCGCTCGGCGGCCGGTGCCGCGACGCCATCTCCGGCGGCGCGCCGCTCGGTGCCCGGCTCGGGCACTTCTTCCGGGGCATCGGGGTGAACATCTGCGAGGGGTACGGCCTGACCGAGACCTCCCCCGCGGCCGCCGCCAACCTGCCCGGCGCGACCCGGATCGGCACCGTCGGCCGGCCGCTGCCCGGCGTGACCATCCGGATCGAGGACGACGGCGAGATCCTCATCGCCGGCGACCTGATCTTCAAGGGCTACTGGCGCAACGAGGTCGCCACCGGCGAGGCGCTGGCCGACGGCTGGTTCCGCACCGGCGACCTCGGCCACCTCGACAGCGACGGCTACCTCAGCATCACCGGCCGCAAGAAGGAGATCATCGTGACCGCCGGCGGCAAGAACGTCGCCCCGGCGGTCCTGGAGGACCAGGTCCGGGCGCACCGGCTGATCAGCCAGTGCGTCGTCGTCGGTGACCGGCAGCCGTTCATCGCGGCGCTGGTCACCGTCGACGAGGAGGCGCTGCCGACCTGGCTGGAGGCGGCCGGCCTGCCGACGGACACCCCGGTCGAGGTGCTGTGCGAGCACCCGGAGCTTCGGGCCGAGATCCAGATCGCGATCGACGCCGCCAACCAGGCGGTGTCCAAGGCCGAGGCGATCAAGGTCTTCCGGATCCTGCCCCGGGACTTCACCGAGGCGACCGGCGAGCTGACCCCGTCGCTCAAGGTCAAGCGGCAGGTCGTGCACAAGTCGTACGCCGCGGAGATCGCCGACATCTACCGCGGCTGACTACGATCCGTCACGTGCCCGCCTCGACATCCGCCCTCCCGCGCCCACACCCTCTCGCCGCCGCCGCGCGCGTGGTCATGCTGGCGCTGGTCGCCGTCCTGACCCTGTTCGCGACGCGGGACGTCGCCCAGCTGTGGTGGATCGCGCTGCTGGCGGTGGCGGGCCTGCCCGCGCTGCTCGCGCCGACGCACCACCGGCTGGGGCCGCTCAGCCGGGTCGCCGAGGTGGTGGTGCTGGGGCTCGCCGCGAGCCAGGTCGCCTCGGTCGCGACGATCGGCGCGCAGAACGGCGGGCTGGGCGCCTCGGCGGTGCTGCCGTACCTGGCCGTCCCGGTCACCGTCACGGCCCTGCGCCGGCGGTTCCGCGAAGGCGCCGCGCTGCTCGCCGTCGCCGCGGTGACCCTGCTCGGCGCGGGCGCGCTGACCGAGGTCGACGGGAGGCGCCAGCTCGCCCAGATCGGTTACCTGGCCGTCTGCGCCCAGTGGCTGATCCTCGCCGGCCTCGGGCTCTACGCGGCGAGCACCCTGCACCGGGTGATGCAGGCGCGCGGCGACGGCAAGCCGCAGCCGTACGCCGAGGCGACCCGGCTGCTCACGCAGCTCCGGACGGTCGCCCGCCAGCTGCCCGGCGCCACCCTCGACCCGGGCGGCATCTCGGAGCACCTGCTGGAGGAGCTACGGTCGGTGGCCCGGGCGGACCGGGCGGCGGTGCTGTCGGCCAGCGGCGGCGGGCGGCTGGTGGTGCTGGCCCAGTCGGGCGTCGACCGGGTGGACTGGGAGACGACGCTCGACGCGGATTCGGCGATCGCCGACGCGTGGGCCAGCCAGCAGCCGCAGACCGCGGCCCGCTCGCAGGCCCGCTCCCACACCGGCAGGGAGGTCTCCGCGCTGATCGTCCCGCTGGTCGCCGGGGTGCGTACGGTGGGGCTGGTGGTGCTGGAGGCGGACGCCGCGCACGCGTACCCGCCCGAGGTGGTGTCCCGGGTGACCGCGTTGACCAGCCCGGCGGCGCTGCGGCTGGAGGCGGCGCTGCTCTTCGACGAGGTGCGGTCGCTGGCCACCAACGAGGAACGGCAGCGGCTGGCCCGGGAGATCCACGACGGCGTGGCGCAGGAGCTGGTGATGGTCGGCTACGGCATCGACAACGCCCTGGCCACCGTGCACGACGACGCCGAGGAGACCGCCGAGAGCCTGCGGACGCTGCGCCAGGAGGTCACCCGGGTGATCACCGAGCTGCGGCTGAGCCTGTTCGAGCTGCGCAGCGAGGTGGACCGGCACGGCGGGCTGGCGGCCGCGATCGCCGAGTACGCGCGCACCGTCGGGGCCTCCGGCGGGCTGCGGGTGCACCTGTCGCTGGACGAGTCGACGGCCCGGCTGCCCGCCGCCACCGAGGCGGAACTGCTGCGCATCGCCCAGGAGGCGGTGACCAACGCGCGCAAGCACGCCGGCGCCGCGAACCTCTGGGTCACCTGTGAGGTCGACCCCCCGTACGCCCAGATCGAAGTGTCGGATGACGGTCACGGGATGGGTGACCAGCGCACCGATGGGCACTACGGTCTTGCGATCATGGCCGAGAGGGCGGAACGTATCCGGGGCCGATTGGAGATCAGGCCGCGGCAACCAAGTGGCACGACGGTGGCGGTGGTGGTGGGTTCGTCACCCCGACGCGATACCGTGCGTGGCAGCGCAGCAGCAGAAGGGGAGTAACGCGAGGATGACCACAAGCCCGACACCGGCCACCCGCACCAAGGTCCTCCTTGTCGACGATCACGATCTGATCCGCAAGGGCCTCCGGCACGCCTTCGAGCGCGACCGCCAGTTCGAGGTCGTCGGCGAGGCCGCCACGGCAGCCGAGGGCGTCCGCCAGGCCGGCGCGCTCCAGCCCGACGTGGTGATCATGGATCTGCGCCTCCCCGACGGCAGCGGCCTCGAGGCCACCCGCGCCCTGCGCAAGTCCAGCGCCACCATGGGCATCGTCGTGCTCACCATGTACGCCGGCGACGACCAGCTCTTCGGCGCGCTGGAGGCCGGCGCGAGCGCCTTCGTACCGAAGACGGCCCCGGCCGACGAGGTGGTCGCGGCGGCCCGGCACGCCGCCTCCTCCCCCAGCGCGTTCACCGCCGCCGACCTGGCCGAGGCGATGAAGCGCCGGCTGGCTCCGTCCGGTCCGCAGCTCTCCCCCCGCGAGGGTCAGGTGCTCCGGCTGCTCGCCGACGGCATGAGCGTCGCCGGCATCGCCAAGCAGCTCTTCGTCAGCGAGTCCACCGCCAAGACGCACATCTCCAAGCTCTACGAGAAGCTGGGTGCCGCCAACCGCGCCCAGGCGCTGATGACCGCGCTGCGGCTCGGCCTGCTCGAGGCTCCGGACGCGCCGAAGTTCTGACCTCGCCGTCCACAGTGTTCGCGTCCGCCCACCCGGCGGGCGCGAATCTTTTTCATCGACCGCTGTGTCCGGCCGGTGCGGTGGCGCGCTATGGTCTCCCCCGGCGGAAGGCGGTCCACGGGCGGCGCGGCCCGGGCGCGGCGAAGAGGTGAGGCATGGGACGGCCGGACTGGGCACCCGACGAGATCGACATCGAACGCCCCAGCGTGGCCCGAATGTACGACTACTACCTGGGCGGCTCGCACAACTTCGCGGTCGACCGGGCGGCGGCGCAGGCGATGGTCGCGGCGGTGCCCGAGGCACCGCTGATGGCCCAGGCCAACCGGGCCTTCCTGCGGCGGGCCGTGCAGTTCCTGGTCGACGCCGGAGTCCGGCAGTTCCTCGACGTCGGCTCGGGCATCCCCACCGTCGGCAACGTGCACGAGATCGCCCAGCGGGCCGCGCCCGACGCCCGGGTCGTGTACGTGGACGTCGACCCGGTGGCCGTGGCGCACAGCCGCGAGATCCTCGCCGGCAACGACGGGGCGACGATCGTGCAGGAGGATCTGCGCCACCCGCAGCGCATCGTCGACCACCCCGACGTCCGCCGGCTGCTCGACTTCGACCAGCCGATCGCCGTGCTCGTCGTCGCCGTCCTGCACTTCGTCTCCGACGACGACCGCCCCGCCGAGCTGCTGCGGACGCTGCGCGACGCCCTCGCCCCGGGCAGCTGGCTGGTGCTGTCGCAGGCCAGCGCCGACGGGCGGGGTGACGACGAGCGGGCCGAGGCCGAGGCGGTCTACCGGCGCACCGACAACCCGCTGTGGATCCGCAGCCGCAGCGAGTTGACCGCACTGTTCGACGGCTTCGAGCTGGTGGACCCGGGCGTGGTCTGGGTGCCCCAGTGGCGCCCCGAGTCGCCCGAGAGCGCCGAGGACGCCGAGCGGTCGGCGTTCATCGGCGGGGTGGGGTGCCTTGGTGCCAGCCGCTGAGCCGCCCGGGACGGCGTTCCGGCCCCGCGGCCCGGCCGGGGCCGCCAGGGCCGCATGGCCCGCGGAGACCGGCGTCGCCGCGTCCGGCGCGGCGACCTTCGCCCGCGCGTGGGCGAAGGCGGTCAGCGGGACGAGCTACCTGCCGATGGCCCAGGCCCAGCTCGAGGCGCTGCTGTGCCGCCTCGCCCAGGACCTGGCGGCGGCCCTGCTCGCCGAGCCGTTCGACCTGCGCGCCGGCCAGCGGGTGGGCGCGGAACTGGTGGCCGCGCACATCGCGTCCGCCGAGGGGCTGGGGCGCACGGTCGAGGTCGTCCACCTTCGGCTGGTACGCGACTTCGGGCTGGTCGCCGACGACGTGGAGGACCGGATGGCCCGGCTCCTCGCCGCCGTGGCCACCGGATACGCGCGGGCGCTGCGGGACCGCACGCTGGACGAGCAGGAGTCGATCCGGCGCGCCGCGATGACCGCGTGGGCGGAGGCGGAGCGGGCGCTGCGGGCCAGTGAGGCCCGCTTCCGGCACCAGGCCACCCACGACCCGCTCACCGGCCTGCCGAACCGGGCGCTGTTCACCGAGCGCCTCGCCGCGGCCGTCAACTCCCCCGGCCGGGCCGCCGAGCGGGTCGGGCTCTGCTTCCTCGACCTGGACCGGTTCAAGCGGGTCAACGACTCGTACGGGCACCAGGTCGGCGACACCCTGCTCACCATCGTGGCCGACCGGTTCCGGCGGGACCTCGACGGCCATCTCGTCGCGCGCCTCGGCGGCGACGCGTTCGTCGTCCTGATCGAGAACACCGCGGGCACCCGGGACGTCATCGCGGTCGCCGAGGCCGCCCTCGCCGCCGTGCACGAACCGGCCCTGGTGGCGGGGCACGAGGTGGCCGTGACGGCGAGCGTCGGCCTGGTCGAGCGGCAGGTCGCCGGCACCTCCCCGGGCGAGCTCATGCGTGCCGCCGACTGCACCATGCACTGGGCCAAGTCGGCCGGCGGGGACTGCTGGGAGTTGTACGACGCCGAGCGCCACCACCGCCAACTGGCCCGGCAGGCCCTGTCGGCGGCGATCCCCGCCGCGCTGGAGCGGGGCGAGTTCTTCCTCGACTACCAGCCGCTGGCCTCCCTGCGCGACGGCCGCCTCATCGGCGTTGAGGCCCTCGTGCGGTGGCGCCACCCGGAGCTGGGAGTGCTGCGTCCGGACAGCTTCATCGACCTGGCCGAGGAGACCGGGCTGATCGTGCCGCTCGGCGGCTGGGTGCTCGCCGAGGCGTGCCGGGCGGCGGGTACCTGGTCGGCGGGCGGCGGGCCGGCGCCTTTCGTGAGCGTCAACCTGGCCGTACGCCAGGTGCACCGCCCGGGCCTCGTGCAGGAGGTCCGCGCGCTGCTGCGGCACACCGGGCTGCCGCCGGAGCGGCTCCAGCTGGAGATCACCGAGAGCACCATGATGAGCACCGCCGAGGAGCCGGTTCGGGCGCTGCGGGTGCTCGCCGACCTCGGCGTGCGGATCGCCATCGACGACTTCGGCACCGGCTACTGCAACCTGGCGTACCTGCGGGACCTGCCGGTCACCGAGCTGAAGGTGGCCGGGGAGTTCGTCGCCGGGCTGCGGACCCCGGACGCCCGGGCCAACGAGCGGATCCTCGCCTCACTGGTGTCGTTGGCGCACGCGCTGGACCTGACGGTCACCGCCGAGGGTGTGGAGACGGCCGGCCAGGCGGAACGGCTGCGCGCCATCGGCTGCGACGCGGGGCAGGGCTGGCACTTCGGCCGCCCCGAACCGGCCGACCGCATCCTGGCCCGCCTCTCCTGACCGCCGCCGCGCCCCGACCGCTGAGCCCGGCTCAGCCGGCGAGGAGGGCCGCCATCCGCTGCGCCTGGGTCTCCCAGCGCCACTCCCGTTCGACCCAGGCACGGCCGGCGGCGCCGAACTGGCGGGCCAGGTCGCGGTCGGCGAGCAGCGTCGCCACCCGGTCGGCGAGCTGGGCCACGTCGCGTCCGCGGACCACGAAACCGGTCTCGCCGTCGCGGACGGCGTCCGGCGCGCCGCCGGAGTCACCGGCGACCACGGGCAGGCCGGTCGCCGATGCCTCCAGGTAGACGATCCCGAGCCCTTCCACGTCCAGCCCCCGGTTGCGGGTGCGGCAGGGCATCGCGTACACGTCGCCGGCCGCGTAGTGCGCGGGCAGCTCGGCCGCCGGAACCGTGCCGGTGAAGACGACGTCGCGCTCGACCCCGCTCTGCCGGGCCAGCTTCTCCAGCGCGGCCCGGTACGGGCCGCCGCCGACGACCAGCAGCGCCGCGTCCGGAACCCGGCGGCGGATCGCCGGCATCGCCCGGATCAGCATGTCCTGGCCCTTGCGCGGCACCAGCCGGGACACGCAGACCACGACCGGACGGTCGGCCAGCCCGAGCCGGACGCGCACCGGCTCGCCGTCGACCGACGGGTGGTACGCGTCCACGTCGACGCCGGGGGCGAGGCGGCGCAGCTCGGTCAGCCCGTGCAGCGCCCGCTCCAGCCGGACCCGCGTGTACTCCCCCAGGTAGGTGGTCACGTCCACGCCGCGGGCGATGCGGCGCAGCGCGGCCCGGGCGCCGGGCAGCGCCGCCCAGCCCACCTCGTGCCCGTGGGTCAGCGCCACCGCACGGCGGATCCCGGCCCGCCGGCGCAGGCCCGCGGCGAGCAGTCCGAGCGGGGCCGCCGCGCCGAACCACACCGTGTCGCACCCGTACGCCCGCGCGAGCCGCGCCGCCCGCCGGGCCACCAGCGGGGTGGGCAGGAGCACGCGGGTGCGTTCGCGGACCACCTCGAAGGGCTGGTCGGCGTCGAACTTCTCGGCGCCCCGCCAGCTGGAGGCGTAGACCACCACCGATCCCGGAGGCTGCCGGACGGCGAGATTGTGCACGAAGGACTGGATGCCGCCGGGCCGGGGCGGGAAGTCGTTCGTGACGAGCAGGGTGCGGCCCACGCTATCGACCGGCCTCTCGGGCGTAGGCGCGGGCGGCGGCGATCCGCTCCACGGTGGACGGGTGGGAGGCGGAGTACAGGTACTCCAGACGAGGCGGATCGGGGTCGGCGAGGTTGATGCCGGCGAGCCGCCGCTGCATCGCCTCGAAGGCCGCCGGGTCGCCGGTGAGCGCGAGCGCGTGGGCGTCGGCGCGTGCCTCGACCCGCCGGGACATCAGCGCCTGCGCCGGCGCGGACAGCAGCCCGGCCACCGTCACCAGGGCCACCAGCAGCGGGAACGCGCGCGGCTGGGCGACTGAGTCGACGCCGGCCAGGCGCAGCAGCGGACCGGAGGAGCCGAGCAGGTAGAGCGCCACGACCGCCGCCGCCGCGCCCAGCGCGCCGGTGAGCGTGCCGACAGCCACGTCCCGGTCCTTCGCGTGGCCCAGTTCGTGCGCCACCACGGCGGTCACCTCGGCCGGGCCGGCCTCGCGCAGCAGCGTGTCGTACACGACGATGCGCCGGGTCGGGCCGAGCCCGGAGACGTACGCGTTGACCGCGCGGGTGCGGCGGGACGCGTCGGCCACCAGCACGTCGCGGACCGGTACGCCGTCGCGGGCGGCCAGGTCCATCAGCTGGGTACGCAGCGGGCCGGGCTCCATCGGGGTGAACCGGTTGAACACCGGCTCCACGAGCACCGGCAGCACGAACGACAGCAGCACCACCAGGCCGGCCGCTCCGGCCGCGCCGAGCGCCCACCACCAGCGCGGCGCCAGCCGGATCACGCTGTAGAAGCCGAGCAGGGCCACCGCGCCGATGACGGCGCTGACGGCGTACGACTTGAGCAGGTCGACGGCCCAGCCGCCCCAGCCGTTGGTGGCGAGCCCGTAGCGGGTCAGGACGGCGTGCCGCCAGGCGGCGAACGGCAGCGTGACCAGGTCGGCGACGAGCACCACGGCGAGCCCGCCGAGCACCGCCTGCGCGGCCCAGTGCCCGCCGAAGGGGCGCCCGGCCAGCTCGACCAGGCGGCTGCCCAGCGGCGTGAGCCCGAGCGCGAGCGCTACCAGCAGCCCGATCCCGAGCGCGGCCCAGCCACCGGGCCGCAGCGCCGCGCGGAACTCGCGGCCCCGGGCCACCTGCTCGGCCGGCAGGTCGCGCAGGGCGGCGAGCTGGTCGGCGCGGGGGGCCGGCGGGCGCTGCCACGGGATGAGGACGGCGGCGGCGACGGCCAGCGCGAGCACGAGCCCGACCAGCGTCAGCACGGCCCACCCGCGGTGGCTCACCGGACCGTCTCCCGGCCCGGCGCGCCGGCCATCACGACGGGCCTGCCGTCGTCGCGCCGTGTCCGCGTCATACCGCTCCTCCCGCCGTGAGCGCCCATCGTAGTGCCCTCGCCGTCCGCCGCGGCGGGGGTCCACGACCTGATCCGTGGTGTGGAAGGACCGCGACGGTGCCGCGTGGACCCACGTGACACCCGTCGACCGGTCGGGTGGATCAGCGGGAGGGGTCGCGGTTGTACAGTTTCCGGGCCCACAGGTAGCAGGCGACGGTGACGACGGCGCTCCAGGCGACGGCCAGCCAGGCGCTGTTGCCGATGCCGGTGCCCAGGAGCAGGCCGCGGAGCGTTTCCATGACCGGGGTGAAGGGCTGGTACTCGGCGAACCAGCGCACCGCCGCCGGCATGGTGTCGGTGGGGACGAACCCGCTGCCGAGGAACGGCAGGAGGATCAGCGGCATGGGGAGGTTGCTGGCCGTCTCGACGCTCTTGCTGACCAGGCCGCAGGCGACCGAGAACCAGATGACCGCGAAGGTGATCGCGGCGAGGATGCCGATGGCGGCGAGCCATTCGATCGGGGTGGCGGTGGGCCGGAAGCCCACGAGCAGGGCCACCCCGGTGACGACCAGCAGCGCCAGCATGGTCTGGATCATGCTGCCGACGACGTGGCCGGTCAGCACGGAGGGGCGGAAGATCGCCATCGTGCGGAAGCGGGCGATGATGCCCTCGGTCATGTCCATCGCGACGGAGATCGCCGTGCCCTGGACGACGCCGGCGACGGTGATCAGAAGCACGCCCGGCGTGATGTAGTTGGCGTAGTCGGCCCGGCCGCCCGAAGCGCCGCCCAGCCCGGCGCCCATGGTGCCGCCGAACACGTAGACGAACAGCAGCAGGAATACGACCGGTATGCCGAGGAGCATCAGCGTCATCGACGGGTAGCGCTGCATGCGTCGCAGGTTGCGCCGCAGCATGGTCGCCGAGTCGCGTACGGCGTAGGTGGCGGTGCTCATCGCACGGATGCCCTTTCCTGCTGGGGTTGCCCGGTGAGGGTGAGGAAGACGTCGTCGAGGTCCGGTGTGTGCACCGACAGTTCCTCGACCTCGACCGCGGCGTCGTCGAGCCAACCCAGCAGTGCACGCAGGGACCGGACGCTGCCGTCGTGGGGGATCCGCAGCGTGAGCGCGTCGTCGTCGCGCACCCCGTCGGCGAACGTGCGGGCGGCCCGGCCGAGGTCGGCGGGGTCGGTGAACCGCAGTTGGACGTGGCCGCCGGGGATGCGGCGCTTGAGTTCGTCGGGGCTGCCTTCGGCGATCAGCCGCCCGTGGTCGAGCAACGCGATCCGGTCGGCGAGTTGGTCCGCCTCCTCCAGGTACTGGGTGGTGAGGAAGATGGTCACCCCAGCGCGCACCAGGTCACGGATGATCTGCCACATGGTGCGACGGCTGCGCGGGTCGAGGCCGGTCGTCGGCTCGTCGAGGAAGATGACCCGTGGGCTTCCGACCAGGGTCATGGCGAGGTCGAGGCGGCGGCGCATGCCGCCGGAGTAGGTGACCACCGGTTGGCGGGCGGCCTCGACCAGGTCGAACTGGTCGAGCAGTTCGGCGGTGCGCCGCCGCCCGGTGGCCCGGTCCAGGTGACGCAGGTCCGCCATCAGCCGCAGGTTCTCCTCGCCGGTCAGCAGGTTGTCGACCGCGGAGAACTGCCCGGTGACGCCGATCGCGTCGCGTACGGCGTCGGGGTCGCGCGCCAGGTCCCGCCCGTCGATCCGGATGTCGCCGGCGTCGGCGCGGATCAGGGTGGAGAGAATCTGGACGGTCGTCGTCTTGCCGGCGCCGTTGGGGCCGAGCAGCGCGAAGATCGTTCCGGCGGGAACCGTCAGGTCGATGCCGTCGAGTACGAGCTTCTCACCGTAGGCCTTGCGCAGCCCGGTGGCGCTGATGGCCGCTCGGGGTGTGGACATGGGATCTCCTCCGGGTGTCCGTGGGTCAGGCGCGGCGGATGATGATGTCGCCGGCGGAGGTGCGGGCCCGCACCTCGACGGTCTGGTCGGTGCTGTCGGGCGCCGGGGTGGTGGAGAGTTCGTTGCGGACGCGCCCGGCGGAGGTCTTGAGCTCTAGCCAGGCGGCGGTGCCCGCGCTGATGCCCACGTCCAGGGAGCCGGCGGCGGTCTCGACCGCCACCGCGCCGCGGGTGACCTCGCCGATCCGTACGCCGCCGCTGGCGGTCTTCGCGGTGACGCCGGCGTGTGCCCGGTCGACGCTGATGTTCCCGTTCGCCGCGTTGACCCGCAGGTCGCCGGTGACCTCCCCGATCCAGCTGTCGCCGTTGGAGTTCTTCACCCTCGCCGGCCCGTCGATCCGGCCGATGCGTACCGCGCCGCTGCCGGTGGTGACCTCGGCGCCACCGTCGACACCACTCACGATGACGTCCCCGAAGCCGCTGTTCAGGTGCACCGGGCCGGCCTGGTCGAGTCGGATCGGTCCGTATCCGGACTTGAGCCGGCACTCGCCGAACCGCCCCTCGCAGTGGAACTCGCCCATCCCGGTGTCGCCCTGCACCTGGGAGCCCGACGGCAGCTCGATCGTGACGTCGACCCCGCCGGTCCGGCCGAACAGGGCGCTGAGCTGCTTCGGAACCCTGACCGTGAGCGTGCCGTCGGCGTACTCGACGCGGGTCTGTTCGGCGACCTTGAGGTCCGCCTTGCTGGACGCGTCCATGGGTCGTACGTCGACTGTGGTGTCGCCGCGGTCGCTGGCGATGATCCGTACGTTGCCGGCGACGAAGCTGAGGCTGATCGTGGCGGAGATCGGGTCGGGCGTGTCAAAGGTCGGCATTGCTGATCCCCAATGCGTGAGTGGCGACGGGATGGTTGGCGGCTGGTCGCGGTTTCGCGGGCCGGGTCACCGCGCCCAGCCGGTGAATCGCTGACCGGAGCTGGCGGCGGCGGTGCTGACGCTGGGGCCGGTGCCCAGCGCGGTGGCGGCAGCCCGGACGAGCCAGGAGTTGACCGAGAGCCGCTCGCGGGCGGCGGCGTCCTCGACCCGGGCCTTGAGGTCGTCGGGGAGCCGGAGGTTGATGCGTGCGGTGGCGCCCCTGTCGCCGGCGGACGTCGCGGTCTCGTCGACCGTCGCCGCGGGGGCGGCCGGTGCCTGGTCCATGGCCGCGGGCTGCTCCGTGGCCGCCGGCGTCACGACGAAGTCCGGGTCCCGCCCGGTGAGGCGCAGGTGGACCGAGCCGGGGGCCAGGTCGCGGGTGATCTCGGCGGTGGCCGCGGAGAGCGCCTCCAGCAGGGTGAGCCGGATCGCCGACTCGAGGGGCGCGGTGAGGCGCTCGGCGAGCTCCCGTGCCTCGTCCCCGCCGGCCGCGGCGGCCACCGCGAGTTCCCGGCGGAGCAGTTCGACATAGGGCGTGAGGTTCATGGTGCCATCATGGCACCACAGCGGCACCATCGCAAGGCACCTTTGGCTCAGGTTAGATGCCACGGCGACTTGGAGCTGGCGCCACGGGGGACGATCTGCTGCCACCACAACGGCGGGCCGAAGCCGGTCGTCCTGGTCAGAACGTGCGAATGCCGGTCAGCCGTCTTCTGCCGCCACGGCGTCGCCGGCTCGCCGGAACGGACCCGTCAGGCCACCCGCCGGCGGCGGCCGGCGCCGCGCACCTCGCGCCGCGGCTCCGGCAGCACCTCCACCTCGAACCCGGCCCGGGCGAACACCTCGATCGCCCGGGCCTCGGCGGAGCCGAGCCCCGCGGTCGGGGACGCCTCGTCGAACAGGGCGGTCACCAGGCAGCCGGAGCAGCCGTCACCCCGGATCCCGCACCGGTCACACTCGATGAGCATCACGCCTCCTGATGAGCTGGCGGCGATCATGCGGCATCGTCGCCGCCCGACCACCGTCGGTAACATCGACGCTAACCGCGGGGTAAGACAGAATCCGGACAAGCGGCGGCCATCAGGGAGATCCTGGAAGGAAACGGCCCCGGGCCGGTTCGGTGCGTTCCACGCCTTGTCGGCCGGTGCCGGCGCGACGGCGGTCGGCGGACGATCCAACCGGTCAGGAGCGGGCGAGGCGGCGCACCAGCGCGTCGGCCCCGAGCGGGTACGCGCCGTGCCGGCGGACGCCGTCGGCCACCTCGCGGTCCGAGGAGACCACCACCACGGGCCGGCCCGGCGGCTCGGCCCGGACCAGGCGTCGGATCAGCTCGTCGGCGGTCTCCCCCTTGCGGGAGAACAGCACGCGGACGCCGCGCGGGGTCGGCGGCAGGCCGTGCATCCGCTCGGCACCGTCGAAGACGACCGTCACCTCGTCACCGGTCTGCGCGGCGATCCCGCCCAGACCGGTGATGAGCCGCTTGCGCTGCTGCTCCAGCGACATCTCGCCGAAACCGCGCTTGGTGACGTTGTAGCCGTCGACCACGAGGTGCGCCCGGGGCAGGGCGAGCAGCTGGTCCAGCCGGGCCGGGTCGTCGGTGTCCCGGGCACGGGCCGCCGTGCCGGCCGCGGTGGTGCTGGACTGGTCGGCGAAGGCGTCGGCGACGAAGTCACCGGGCAGCTTGTCCACCGGGTCCAGCGCCAGCTCCCGCCGCAGCCCGACGGCGGCCTGGCCGATGGTCTCCAGCAGCAGCCACAGCCGGGCGTCGTCGACCGACCGGGCCTCCTTGGCGCTGGCCCGCGCGACCCCCGCCGCGGCTTCCGCCTCGGCCAGTCGTGCCCGGGCCCGCCGCAGCTCGGCGTCGGCGTCGGCCGCCGCCCGGGCCGCCCGGCCGCGCTCGGTGGCGAGCAGCTCGGACGCCTTCCGTTCCCGGGCCTGCGTCTCGCGCAGCGACCGCCCGAGCTGCCGCGCCTCCTCGCGGAGCTGCCCCAGCTCCTCCCGGACGCGGGCCAGCTCGTCGCGGAGCTTCTCCGCCTCCACCCGGGCCACCGCCCGGTCGTGCTCGGCGCGGGTCGCCCGCTGCTCGGCTTCCCGGACCAGCTCGGCCACCACCGCGCTGTCCGCCTCGGCGCGGACCGCCGCGCCGCTGGCCTCGACCAGCTCCCGCCAGCCGCGCGGACGCGCCAGGTACGCCAGCGCCGCCACCTCCACCGGGTCGGCGGCGGCCGGCGCGGTGCCGTCAACCACGGCCGCGCCGAGGTCCCCGGCGTCGGCGAGCACCCGGGCGGTGACCCGCTGCCGGAACAGCGGGTCGCTGGTGAGCTGGGCCGCGATCGCCGGGGCGCCGAGGCGCGCGCGGCGGTTGGGGGCGAACTTCGCCACCCTGCGCAGCGGGACCGGCACCTCGTCGGCCGGCAGGACGGGCAGGACGGCGGCGGCGAGGGTCACGATCCGCTGGCGGACCGGCTCGGGCAGCACCGGCTCGGGCTCCGGACCGCCGTCGTCGGCGGTGGCGCCGGCCACGACGGGGTCGTCGAGGGCGCCCCCCGTACCCTCGACGCCCGCGTCGGGCGCGGCGGCGACCGGTTCCTCCGCGGGGAGGTGGTCGTCGTACGGCTCGGCGAGGGGCATGGGCCAAGTCTCCCACCGAGACCGGGCCCAGCGCCCATCGAGTGAACCGATCTCTCGTTGCGGCGGATCTCCGGAGGGTCGCGACGACGTTCCCGGGGCGACGGTGGCCGCCGGGGCCGGTGGGGCGGGAGTGTCGGACCGGGCCGCTAGCCTGCCCGCCGATGGCACAACAGGAGTACGTCCAGGAGTCGCTCGCCGGTCTCGACCCGACCGTCGGCGGCGTCGACCCGGAGCTGCCGCTCCACGCGACCACGTTCGTGGTGGTCGACCTGGAGACCACCGGCGGCGCGCCGGACGGCGGTGGGATCACCGAGATCGGCGCGGTGAAGGTCCGCGGCGGTAAGGAGCTGGGCGTGCTCGCCACCCTCGTCAATCCCGGCGTGCCGATCCCGCCCTTCATCACCGTGCTCACCGGCATCACGCAGGCGATGCTGCTGCCGGCCCCGCCGATCGAGCAGGTCCTGCCGAGCTTCCTGGAGTTCCTCTCCACCGACGCGGTCCTGGTGGCCCACAACGCCCCGTACGATGTCGGCTTCCTCAAGGCGGCCTGCGCCGCGCACGGCTACCGGTGGCCCAACCCCCGCGTGCTGGACACGGCCGCGCTGGCCCGGCGGGTGTTGACCCGGGACGAGGTGCCCAACCGCAAGCTCGGCACCCTGGCGGCGTTCTTCCGCACGGCCACCCAGCCGACCCACCGTGCGCTCGACGACGCGAAGGCCACCGTCGACGTGCTGCACGGGCTGATCGGCCGGCTGGGCGGCCACCGGGTGCACACGATCGGCGACGCGATCGAGTTCGCGCGCGCGGTCACGCCGACCCAGCGCCGCAAGCGGCACCTCGCCGAGGGGCTGCCCAAGGCCCCCGGCGTCTACATCTTCCGCGCCGCCGACGACCGCCCGCTCTACGTCGGCACCTCGGTCGACATCGCCACCCGGGTCCGCAGCTACTTCACGGCGGCCGAGAAGCGGGCCCGCATCTCGGAGATGCTCGCCGCGGCCGAGCGGGTGGAGGCGGTGGAGTGCGCCCACTCGCTGGAGGCGGAGGTGCGGGAGCTGCGCCTGATCGGGGCGCACGCCCCGCCGTACAACCGGCGGTCGAAGTTCCCCGAGCGGGTGGTCTGGCTGAAGCTCACCGACGAGGCGTACCCCCGGTTGTCGGTGGTCCGCGACCTCGCCCCCGGCGACGAGGCCTACCTGGGGCCCTTCACCTCCCGCCGGGCGGCGGAGCTGGCCGCGGCGGGCTTCCACGACGCCGTGCCGCTGCGGCAGTGCACGCACCGGCTCTCGCTGCGGACCGTGACGCCGGCGTGCGCGCTGGCCGAGCTGGGCCGGTGCGCGGCGCCCTGCGAGCACCGGATCAGCCCCGAGGAGTACGCGGCCCGCGCGGCCACGCCGTTCCGCACCGCCACCGCCAGCGACCCGCAGGTGGTGGTGGACGCCCTGCTCGCCCGGATCGAGGTGCTCTCCCGGTCCCAGCGGTACGAGGAGGCCGCCGTGGTGCGGTCCCGGCTGGCCGCGGTGCTGCGCGCCGCCGTGCGCATGCAGCGGCTCGCCGCGCTCACCGGGATCGCCGAGTTGGCCGCCGCCCGGCCGGCCGCGCGCGGGGGCTGGGAGCTGGCGCTGGTCCGCCACGGGCGGCTCGCCGGCGCCGGTGTGTCACCGCCCGGTGTCCATCCGCGACCGACGATCGCCGCGATCCGGGCCACCGCGGAGACCGTCCTGCCCGGCCACGGGCCGGTCCCCCGCGCCTCCGCCGAGGAGACCGAACGCATCCTGTCCTGGTTGGAGCGTCCGGAGACCCGCCTGGTCGAGGTCTCCTCCGGCTGGTCGTCCCCGGTGGCCGGTGCGGGCCGCTTCCGGGACCTGCTGGCCAAGGCGGAGGGCGCGGCGTCCCACCAACTCTCGACCGAAAGCTCATGACCAAGTGACCGATCGGATGACGTCGACTCGCTTACGCTGTTAAGGAAGTGCAGTCCTGCCCGTTTCGTGGGCCTGCTCCCGGTTGCCGGGTCCGGCGGCCGTGGGGCCGGGGTGAGGAGGTGTCCCTCGTGGACGTCGACGCCGGACACGGCGCCGCCCTGGGGGGCGCGCTTCCGACCCAGCCGGGCGACCTGCCGCTGACCCGCCGTCTGCGTTCGCTGCTGACCTGGCCCACCGCCGACACCGACCCGGTCGGCCACCTGGTCCGCACCCACCGGAGCATCCACTCCGGGACGGACCCGTCGGTGCTCCGCCGGGCGTACACCATCGCCGAGACCATGCACCGGGGGCAGTTCCGTAAGAGCGGTGAGCCGTACATCACCCATCCGCTCGCGGTCGCCCAGATCTGCGCCGACCTGGGCATGGACACCACGACCCTGGTGGCGGCGCTACTGCACGACACGGTCGAGGACACGCGCTACACCCTGCAGGCGCTCGCCGACGACTTCGGCCCGGAGGTCGCCCACCTGGTCGACGGGGTGACGAAGTTCGACAAGGCGTTCTACGGCAAGGCCGCCGAGGCGGAGACGATCCGCAAGATGATCATCGCGGCCGGCAAGGACGTCCGCGTGCTCATCATCAAGCTGGCCGACCGCCTGCACAACATGCGCACCCTCGGGGTCCGGTCGGCCGCGTCCCGGGAGCGGATCGCCCGCAAGACGCAGGAGGTGCTGATCCCGCTCTGCGACCGGCTGGGCATCCAGACCCTCAAGCGCGAGCTGGACGACGTGGTGCTGCTGCACCTGGAGCCGGAGGAGCACGCCCGGATCGCCCGCCACGTGCACGACCGGCCGGGCTGGGCCGCGTACCTCGAGGCCGTCGTCGCCCGGGCCAGGACGGCGCTGCGCCGCAGCCGGGTCGACGCCGAGGTGACCCCGCGACCGAGACACCTGTACTCGATCTGGAAGGACACGGTCGCGGGCGGCCACACCGCGCCGTACGACCTGCCCCGCATCGCGGTCATCGTGGACGGTCCGGCCACCGACTGCTACGCGGCGCTCGGCGCCATCCACGGCGTCTGGCGCCCGGTGCCCGGCCGCTTCAAGGACTACATCGCCTCACCGAAGAACAACCTGTACCGGTCCCTGCACACCAGCGTCTGCGGCCCCCGGGACCACACCGTGGAGGTGCTGATCCGCACGGCCGAGATGCACCGCTCGGCCGAGTACGGCATCGCCGCGACCTACCGCTTCCCCCGCGCCAGCGCGGGTGCCGCCGTCCAGGCCGAGCAGCTGGACTGGCTGCGCCGGGTGCTGGACTGGGAACAGGAGACGGCCGACCCGGCCCAGTTCCTGGAGTCGCTCCGCTGCGACCTCGCCGAATCGCAGATCCAGGTCTTCGCCGACGGGCGCCAGGTCGTGCTGCCGGCCGGCGCCACCCCGGTCGACCTGGCGTACGAGTTGGGCACCGAACGCGGCGACCACTGCCTGGCCACCCGGATCAACGGCCGGCTCGCCCCGCTCTCGTCCTGTCTGGAGGACGGCGACGTGGTGGAGATCTTCACCGAGACGGACGCGGCCAACGGCTTCGACGCCGACGCCGCCCCGCGCGGCCCCCGCAAGGAGTGGCTCGGCTTCGTCAAGTCGCCGCACGCGCAGATGCAGATCAACCGGTGGTTCGCCGACCACACCGAGCCCGGAATCTCGATCACCGACAAGGTCCGGCTCGGCCGGGCCACCATCGGCCTGGCCCTGCGCAGGCACAATCGCGGCCTCGCCAGCGACCTGCCGCTGCTGCGGCTCGCCGAGGAACTGGGCTACCCCGACCTGGAGACCCTGCTCGTCGCGGTCTTCGACCGGGTCATCGAGCCGGACGCGGTGGTCCAGCAGCTCATCGACCTGGTCGACCACCGGCAGTGACCCGTCGCGCCCCGTGCCGGGCTGCACTTGATCCGTTACACATCGACTTCACTTGAAGGGTGACAGTTGGCCGGCTCTCCCCGGGCTCGGCTGTCACGGTGCGTAACTGGCGTGCCGCCTATTGCTGAGGCATGCGATCCTCGACGCCGGTCAGGACGCGCGATCAGCGGCAAGAGCGGATGGCCCGTGGCGCGCGATGTAATCCTCGTCGCGGCGGGTCGCACACGCCACTAGGGTGTGCACCCATGCCATCGGTGAAGCAGCTGCAGGTCACCTTCGACTGCACCGAACCCGAGCGCGTCGCTCGGTTCTGGTGTGAGGTGCTGGGGTACGTCGTCCCGCCGCCCCCCGGGGAGTTCGCCAGGTGGGAAGACTTCCAGCGCTCGTTGCCGCCCGAGGAGCAGGGTTCGTGGTTCGCCTGCGTCGATCCCTCGGGCGTGGGTCCGCGACTGTTCTTCCAGCGCGTGCCGGAGGGGAAACGTGACGAACCAGGAACCGATATCGAGTTTCCCGTGGTGGCGGAGCGACGGTCTATCGGGTGACGTTATGGCTGGCCAGGTTGCCGGACCCTGGGCGCCGGTCGAGGTTTCCGCTCGGCAACCAGCCAATCGGGCCAGCCGGTTGGCGCGGACCAGAGGACGTGTCGGCGGGTCGGTACGTAGCTGCGCCGTTCGATTCTCTGGAAGCGGCGTCAGCTCGCGCGCTGGTCAATTGCGGGGCCAGACCCAGACCGGTACCCGGGGGAACGCCGTGGTCAGGAGGTGTTCGGTGAGGCGGTCGCGGAGGAGGCAGTCCGGCCAGATGTCCAGCACCTCGGGCAGGGTGCGGTGGCCGAGGGCGAGTTGAAGCAGAGCGCCGGGTGGGATGGCGGCGTGGGTCTGCGGGTCGGTGGACGGGCTGGCGGCGCCGTGGATGGCGGTCACTGCCGTCAGATCGCCGTCGGTGAACTCCAGCCGCGCGGCGCGACCGTACGTGTCGATGGTCAGCGCCGGCTCAGGCCATCGCAGGTCGGCTGCGTGCCAGCGAGCCCGCAGCAGCGGTTGTAGCCGGGCGAGCAGGTTGGCCGGGTCGCCGGTGCGGACGTACCAGCCTCTGGGCCGCCTGGATGCGCCGGGCGGGCCGAGCCGGGCCAGTGGGTGCTCAGGGTCGAGGAGGGGGCGGACCGCGGCGAACGGCTGTCCCGCCGATGCCTCGTACTGCTGGCCGACCTGGCCCAGGTGTGCGTGCATGGCGGTGGCGGCTTGCGGCCAGTCGGCCGGTCGCCTGCAGGCCGCCGCGACCACGATCAGCTCGCCGGCGGCGGAGAGCCGGGCGCCGTGAACCAGGTAGCCCCGCACGTCGGTGCCGTGCACCAGGACGGCGACCTCGCGCCGGGCGATGTCCGCCGGGCGGCGCCCGGCGATCTCGTACCGCCACACCGCCGCGTCCCTCGGGCAGACCAGGGCGTTGCCGTCGGCGACCCGCTGGTCGATTTCGGCGAGTTCGTCCGCGTCGGCGACGGCGGCCGGGCGCACGGTCAGGCCGCCGGTGCCGTTCGACCTGTCCGGCTCGGCGGCCGGGAGGGCGGTGGCGGGCATCGTGGGAGCGCCGTCGTTGGCCAGGGCGTACTCGTAGCCGAGCCGCCGGTAGAAGTACGGGATCCCCTCGACGATCTGGACCGGCACACCGTCGACCGCGTTCCGCTGGTGCAGCGCGGCGAACAGCCGTTCGGTGAGCCGATTCCCGCGATGCTGCGGCGCCGTGCCGACCAGCTCGATTTGGGCCACCGGCAGCCGGACCCCGGCCAGATGCCAGTCCTGCCGCAGCCCGACCAGGCTGGCCACCGGGCGGCCGGTCACCGAGTCCTCGGCGACCAGGAAGTCGTCGGGCACGACCGAGGGATGACCACCCAGCAGGTCTCCGACCCAGGCGGCGATGCCCGGATGCGGCTGCCCGCCGGTCACCGCCTGAAGCTGCACCGACGCCTGCAGCCGAGCGAGCTCGGCAGCGTCGCAGGCGCGTCCCGACCGGATCACGTAACGGTCGTCTTCCCCTGTCATACCTTGTCTCCTAACGGATGTGCCCAGTGCTGGCCGGCCTCAGCAGCACTCCACCGCCGTCGGCGCCGGCTGGCCGCTCGTCGGCTGCTACCTGGGGCGTGCACTCGGTGTGATGACGAGCGCCGCGACGGCGGTCACGATGGCGACGATCGCGCCGGTGGTGAAGCCGCGGGTGAACCCCTCGGTGCTGGTCCCGGCGATGCTGGCGGCGGCAATGCTGGATACGACGGCGGCGCCCAGTGAGGCGCCGAACTCGTGGAAGGTGCTGACGATTCCGGAGGCCAGGCCAGCTTCCTGTGGCGCTACCTGTCCCAGTGCGGTAGCGGACGCCACCACGAACAGCACCCCGGTGCCGGCCGCCCCGACCGTCATGCCGGCCACCATGGGAGCGGCCCCGTCCCAGATCGCGGGGATGGCCAGACCGACGGCGGCAATGGCCAGTCCGGTCACCGCCAAGGTGCGGGGTCCGGTGCGGCCGATCACGCGCCCGGCCAGGTTCGCGCCCAGCATGGTGGACACCGCGACGGGCAGGAAGAGCAGTCCGGTGGTCAGCGCGCCGTAGCCGTGATGCTCCTGCAGGGCGAACGTGCCAAGGAAGAACATCATGATCATGAGCGCGGTGGCGACGAGGATCAGCACGGTGCCGGTAGCCACCGGCCTGCGGGTCAGCAGCCGCACGCTCATCAGCGGACTCACGGCCAGGCGCTGACGCGCCACGAACCCGGCGTAGAAGAACGCCGATAGCAGTAGCAGGACTGCGGTGGTCCAGGTGGTCCAGCCGTGGTCTCCGGCCCTGATCAGCGCGTAGATCAGGGTTGCGGTCGCGGCGGTCACCAGGGCCGCGCCGGGAACGTCGAGTGCAGCTCTGGTAGCGGGTGCCGCCTGTGCCGGCAGCTGGGAGCGGAGCGTGAGCAGCAGCACGATCCCGACCGGGACGTTGATGTAGAAGATCCACGCCCAGCCCGGTCCGGCGGTGAGCAGTCCGCCGAGCAGGACGCCCAGGGCGGCACCGCTGCCGCCCAGGGCGGACCAGATGCCGAGCGCCCGGTTGCGTTCGTCGCCGTCGAAGATGGTGACGATCAGCGACAGCGCGGCCGGTGACAGCATGGCGGCGGCCATGCCCTGCGCGACCCGACCGGTCAGCAGCATCGGTTCGGAGGTGGCCAGTCCGGCGGTCAGTGATGCCGCCGCGAACAGCAGCAGACCGGCCAGGACGAGCCTGCGGGCGCCGAACAGGTCGGCGGCGCGACCACCGAGCAGCAGCAGCCCACCGAACGCGAGGGTGTAGCCGCTGACTACCCAGGTGAGGGCTTCCCGCCGCAGGTCGAGGTCGGCGCCCATGTGTGGCAGGGCGATCGCGACGACGGTGACGTCGAGGATGAGCATGAGTTGCGCGACGCCGACCAGCCCCAGGATTCGCCAGCGTCGTGGATCTGGGGTGCTGGTTGGGTTGGGTGTCGAGGTGGCTGCGGTCATGGACTCGGACACGATGATCACCTCCGGCGGCTAAGTCGTACAGGTCTTGTTCAACTTGTCCGAGTACTGTAACCCGCACAAGCGCTGTTCGACTTAAGGAAGTTGCATGGCTCACTCCGCCGCCAGGTCGACCCGGCGAGCCGACGCACGGCAGAACGTCGAGAAGATCGTGCAGGCGGCCGTCACCTGCCTCGGCCGGAACGCCGAGGCGAGCATGAACGACATCGCGCGGGAGGCGGGGGTCGGCAGGGTGACGCTGTACGCACACTTCTCGTCCCGAGAGGCCCTGGTCGAAGCGGCATTGGTCCGACTGTTGGGCCAGGGCGACGAGGTGTTGGAGGCCATCGACCTCAGCAGCGATCCCCGCGACGGGCTGCGGTCGCTCATGGAGTCCGGCTGGCTGCTGATCGCCCAGGCGGCTTCGGTCCTGCAGGCGGCGGAGTCGACCCTGCCCCCGAGGCGCGTGCAGGAGTTGCACGCCAAACCCGAGCAGCGGGTTGACGACCTGATCCGCCGTGGCCAGACCGAAGGCGTCTTCCGGGCCGACATCCCCGCCGACTTGCTGGCCAGCGCCCTGCACCACATCCTGCACGGCGCGGCAGGTGACGTCGCCGCCGGCCGGCTCGATCCGACCGATGCGCCACGCTTCGTTGCCGAGATGGCCTTGGCCGTCTGCGCGATCCCGGCGGCGCCAAGGCCATCAAGATAGTTGCACTGTCGAACCATCTGGTTGTACGCTCGAACCATGCACAGTGGGGAGGTCGACGCCGCGCAGGAGGCCCTGATGCGGTTCGTCCGCAACTTCGGCCTCCATCAGCCCGACCGCACCCCGTGCGGCCAGCCGCTGCCGGTCTCCGAGGCACACGCCATGGTGGAGATCGCCCGCGAGGGGCGGATCCGTCAGGTGGAGCTGGCCCGCCGCCTGCGGCTGGAGAAGAGCACCGTCAGCCGCCTGGTCACCAACCTGGTCAGCCGCGGTTGGGTGCGCCGGGAGACCGCCGACGGTGACGGCCGCGGGGTCCTACTGGTGCTCACCGACACCGGGACCACCGCAGCCGCTCGGCAGGCCGACGCGCGCCGTGACCGGCTCACCGCCCTCCTCGACCGCATACCCGATGACCAACGCGACGCCGTGGTGCGCGCGCTCCAAACCCTTGCGGAGGCCACCGTTGAACCATCTTGACCGTCCCCGCACCCGTCGAGCCCTGCTGCTGGTGGCTGCCGCCGCTGCCGCCGCGCTCACCAGCGGCTGCGCCGACGACTCAGCGACGCCGACACCGGCGAGCTCCAGCCGACAGGCCGAGGTCGCCGAACGGGGCGCGTCCGTCATGCCGTTCGACCTGGACCGCACCACCCATCAATTCACCAAGACCGACACCGGCGGCGTGCAGACCGTGGTCGCGGACGACCCGCAGGACAATGCTCAGATCACCCTGATTCAGCAGCACCTAACCTCGGAGGTGGACCGCTTCCGGCGCGGCGACTTCACCGACCCTGCCCGCATCCACGGCAACGAAATGCCCGGCCTGGAAGCGCTCCGCGCGCACGGCGGGCGAATCACCATCGACTACCAAACCACCCCCGACGGGGCACGCGTCACCTACACCACCAGCGACGCCGAGCTGCGCAACGCCCTGCACCACTGGTTCGACGCCCAGGTCAGCGACCACGGCCAGCACGCCACCCGCTAACGCCGTCCAAGACATGGACCTCACCGGTCGGTTCTTGGTTCACCGGGCCTGCCTCTGGTCGCATCGGTCAAGATACCCGATTCTTCCTATATGCCACCGAAGGCAAGGTGGCCAAGAACCGGATGCACCTCGACGTTCGGGTGGGCACCGGGCTCGAGGGCGAGGAGCGGCTGGCCGCACTCGAGGCCGAGTGCGCGCGGCTGGTGCCGCTCGGCGCGACCCGCGTGCGACTGCTGTATGACGGCACCGACTCGTGCATCGTGATGCAGGACATCGAAGGCAACGAGTTCTGTCTCGACTGAGGAAGCCGCCGATCGCTCATCGGCTTGATCGTGCGCCAGCGGCGCCTGCCACCGTAACGGTATGTAACGATCGGATCGCGGCAGAAGAGGATGCAGAACCTCATTAGTTCCTCCCTATCGACAGAGGCGCGCCCAATTTGTTGGTATAAGCGTGTTATCAGGCGTTCCTATTAGGCGCTCGGCCGACGGTGACCGCCGGGTTGAGCGCTTGCTCAAAACGTCGTAAGCTCCAGTTTGAGCGACCGCTCAACCTGGCGTGCGCGTTCTGCCTGAGCAGGTATTACTCCGGCAACGCCAGCGGCGCGCCGGAATAAGGAAGGCGGCCATATGAGAGCCCCCCGATTGGTGAGCGTCGTCCAGCGCCGCCTCCTCGTGAACTACCGCACGGACCCGGAGGCCACTGCACGGCTTCTACCCGCCCCGCTGCGACCGCAGGTCGTCAACGGGTGGGCTGTGTCGGGCATCTGCCTGATCCGGTTGAGCGGCGTCCGTCTCCCATCCGTGCCCGCACCGTTCGGCCTGCGTAGCGAAAATGGCGCGCACCGGATCGCGGTTGAGTGGGACACACCCGACGGCGTCGCACACGGCGTCTACATCCCACGCCGTGACACCGGCTCCCGGCTCAACTCCTGGGTCGGCGGCAGGCTCTTCCCGGGGCGGCACCACCGCAGCCGCTTCGACGTGAGAGAGAGCGCGGACGAGCTGCGGATCGCCTTCGTCGATCCGGGCGATGCGGTACGCGTCGACGTCCACGTCCGTATGGCAGCCGCCCTGTCGGGCAGCCACCTCTTCCATGACGTCGACCAGGCGTCGGAGTTTTTCCGGCGCGGTGCCACCGGCTTCTCGACCACCCCCGATCCGAGCCACCTCGACGCCGTGGAACTACTCACCCAGGGCTGGCGGGTCACGCCGGTGGAGCTGGCCTCGGTACAGTCCACGTTCTTCGACGACCCGGCCCGGTTCCCCCCGGGATCCGCGATACCCGACTGCGGGCTGCTGATGCGCAATGTCCCAGCCACTTGGAATTCGCTGCCGCCGATGGCGGTGCGGCCCACCGCTGGCCCGGTCACCACCTGCAGCCGATGAAGGTCGTCATCGCCGGCGGTTCCGGGGCGCTCGGGCAACGGATCGCCCGCGACCTGGCCGGTCGGGGCGACGACGTGGTGGTACTGAGCCGTTCGGTCGCGCGGGTCCGGTGGGGCCGGCAGGTGCACTGGGACGGTCGAACCGTCGGCCCCTGGGCATCTGAACTGTCCGACGCCGCATTGGTAAACCTTTGCGGTGAACTGGTGTTCCGGCGGCCGACACCGGCCAACATCGCGCTGCTGACACGTTCCCGGACGGAACCTACCCGGGCGCTCGCCCGCGCCTGCACCGGTCTGGACCGGCCGTTGCCAGTGCTTTTACAGATGAGCACGCTGGCGATCTACGGCGACGCCGGGGAGGCGGTGCTCGACGAATCCGCCCCGCCCGCCGACGATCCACCGCAGATGGCCGGTGTCGCGCGGGCTTGGGAAGACGCCGCGGCGGAGATCACCGCGGCGCGCCAGGTCACGCTGCGTACCGGCATCGTGTTCGACCGCGACACCCCGGCCTTCGATCGACTGACCGGATTCGTGCGGTGGAGTCTCGGTGGCCGGATGGGCAGCGGCCGACAGTGGATCAGTTGGTTGCACATCGACGACCTGTGTGCGATCGTGCGCCACTGCGTGGACGACCCCATGCTGTCGGGCATTGTGCATGCAACCTCCCCCAACCCCGTACGCAACAGCGATCTCATGGCCGCGCTCCGCCGGACGATGGGTCGTGCCGCCGGTGTTCCCACCCCTGCGCCTCTGGTCCGGGTCGGATCGGTGTTCATGCGCGCCGATCCGCTATTGGTATTAACCGGCCGTCGGTGCGTCCCGAAGCGGCTGCGCGATGCCGGCTTCGAGTTCACTTATCCAGAGTTGGGACCCGCGGTCGCCGACCTACTCGGCGGAGCAACCCGCCGATGACCGCACCCGTGGGCCCGACCGGGCAAGGATCGGCGAACAGCGCCGCCGAATAGGCCGGCCACCCTAACGAAAGCAGCCGCATGAACATCACGAATGTGGGCGATCTGCCCGTGGCGCCACAGTGGTTTCGTTTCACCGATGTAGACGAGCGCACCACCCTCATCGAGGAACCCTACGTCCGTCCCCTGCTCCGGGCGAACGTCTGGCATCTGCGCGGCCGCGAGCGCGACCTGCTCGTCGACTGCGGACTGGGCGTCACCACGCTGGTGCCGCTGCTCCGCGAGCGCTTCGACCGCGAACCCGTGCTGGTCCTCACCCATGCACACCTCGACCACATGGGATCCGCGTACGAATTCAGCCAGGTCTGGGCCCACCCGCTCGAACTCGTCGACGACCCAGCACCGGGTTCCCTGCACGGCCCGGTCCTGGCCGCCCAACTGGGCCTCGACGAAGTCCTGCCACCAGCGCTGCTGACCGCCCGTCCGCACGGCGACTATGACCTCGAGACCTATCGGGTACGCCCCGCGACACGCACCCGCTCGCTGGCCGACGGCGACCTGCTCGACTTGGGCGACCACGCCCTGACGGTCCTGCATCTACCCGGTCACAGCCCTGGCAGCATCGCCCTGTTCGACGAGAGCGACGGCACGCTGTTCAGCGGAGACGTTGTCTATGACGACGTCCTGCTCGACTCCCTGCCCGGCAGCGACACCGAGCACTACGCACGCTCACTGCGAAGGCTACGCAACCTGCCGGTACGCCTCACTCATCCCGGACACGGACACAGCTTCGACCGGCACCGCCTGCATCACCTCATCGACAATCATCTCCACCGTCCACCGTCCACCGTCCACCGTCCACCGTCCACCGTCCACCTCACGCCTCATGACAGCGACTGACGTCGTTCTCGGTTGCAAGCTGCCGGGGTGCCCACGCACCGTCCTCGGCTGAATGCAGCGCTTCATCCTCCGTCGCCACCCGCGGGTAATTGCGCGCCTAACTTCTGATTGCACCTGAGCTCCATACGGAACGCATTTTCTGGGCATGATCGAGTGCACTCAACTCGGCACGTCCGCAAGGGCACCCGAACCGGCGCGACGGGACGCTGCGTAGCGCGCCTCGCGGCATGTGCGGGCGTTACCGCGCAGTGGCCGATGGCGGGAGGTGCGAGTGTGACACTGAGGGCGCGCAGCTGCGTCTCCCGCCGGGTGGATACCAGCATCTCTGACGGGCTGGAATCAGGGGCCACCGAGCAGTTGCTGGCGAGCCGCAGCGAACTCCTCGTCGGTCAACTCGCCGCGTTGATGCTGCCCGACCAGCACCGACAGTTGGGAAATCTGGCCGATGATCGGACGGGCTGCCCCACCGACCGGCGCTGGCGCCGAGTCGCCCAGGTAATGAGTTGCTGGCGCCGAGTCGCCCAGGTAGTGAGTTGCTGGCGCCGAGTCGGCCAGGTAATGAGTAGCTGACGGCGGTGCCAGCTGTCTGACCGGACGGAAGAAGCGGTTGGCTGAGGGTCGCGCGAGCAGCACGACGACGACGATCAGGGCGAGCATCGCGAAGAGGGCAAAGCCGGCGCTGAGGTACTGATAGGCCGCCGGGTACGCGGCCGGCAACCGCTGGACGAACGTGTTAGTTCCGGAGGCGTCACGGCTGAAGGCGGACACGTAGGCGATTCCGCTGAAAGCGGGCGTACCAGCTTGGCCCAGCCCGCAGAAGCTGCACGTCAGGGACAGACCGATCGCGATCCAGGCGATGATGCGGCCCGCGAAGTGCCCCGCACGCACCGAGGCCGCGATACCCAGTAGGACCAGTGCTGCCACGGCGGTGATCAACGCCGCGACGTAGGGCAATGCCGAGACCAATGGCTTGATAGCGTCAAAGGCACGTGGGTCGACCTCGGAGGCGTTCAGTGCCTCGCGCACACGGTCCGGGTATGCAACTGCCCCAGCGGCGACCGCCACCGCGTCTGCGAGATACCCGACGGCCACGACGGTCATCAGAGTCGCTGCAATCGTTACTGACCGCGGCCGTCCACCGACCTCCGCCCGATCCACCATCGGCACTCCCTTCTCAAGGGTTGCCGGTGACGCTAGCAGCGGCCGTCGATGGGACGCGACCCGATCGAACGCCTCGACCACACTCTCATCGGCAGAAGCGGATGCCTGGCACGCCAGCCGTCGTGGACAGTCGGCGTCACGGTCCGTATCCGGCATGCTCAAGGCCCGTGTAACCCATCAACTGAGTCACCGTCGCATCAAGCGGAGTACGACAACCCATCGCGCCCCGGACCGTCCGAACATTCCTCACGGGCACTAGCCTGGACCCATGATCCCCCGTTCCCGCTTCACCGGGCGCGCCGTGGCGTACCAGGTCTTCTACCGGCTGCCGTTGCCGGTGCGGCGCCGCCTGGTCCGGCTGGCCGTGCCGAAGTACATCGTCGGCGCGGTCACCCTGGTCCGCGACGCCGAGGCCGAGGGGGCGGGCCGGCTGCTGCTGCTGCGCCAGCCGCCCGGCAACGGCTGGACGCTGCCGGGCGGGCTGCTGGAGAAACGCGAGATGCCGGTGGTCGGCGCGGCCCGCGAGCTGTACGAGGAGACCGGCATCCGCCTGTCGCCCCGCGACCTGCGCCCGGCGACGCCGAACGCCGTCGTCCACGCCAAGGGCTGGGTGGACGTGGTGTTCACCGCCGAGGTGCCGGCCTCCACCACCACCTTCACGGTCGACGGCGCCGAGGTCTTCGAGGCCGCCTGGCATCCGCTGGACGACCTGCCCCGGCTGACCTGGCCCACCGCCCGCCTGCTCGCCTACTACGACATCGGGCCGCTGGCCGGGCAGTTCCCGCCGCCCGTGCCCGACGTCCGGCCGTGACCCCGGAGGGCGCGCCCGTCTGCGCGGTGGTCCTCGCCGCCGGCGAGGGCACCCGGCTGCGGCCGTTGACCGAGCGCGTCCCCAAGGCGCTGTGCCCGGTGGGGAACGTGCCGCTGCTCGACCGGGCGCTCGCCCGCCTCGCCGGGCTCGACCTGACCGGCCCGGCCCGGGTGGCGGTCAACGCCAGCTACCTCGCCGAGCAGGTCGTCCGCCACGTCGGCGACCGCGCGCACCTCTCGGTGGAGCCCGACGGGCCGCTCGGCACCGCGGGGGGCGTGGCGAACCTCCGCGACTGGATCGACGGGCGGGGCGTCCTGGTGGGCAACGCCGACGCGTACCTCGCCGACCCGACCCGCCCACCCGGGCCGGACATCGCCGCGCTGCTGGGCGGCTGGGACGGCGAGACCGTACGCCTGCTCGGCCAGCCCGCCCCGGACCCGGCCGCGCCGGGCACCTTCGACGGCCACGTCTTCACCGGGTTCTCGCTGCTGCCGTGGCGGCGGGTCCGGGACCTGCCGGTCGAGTTCGGCGACCTCGTCCGGACGGTGTGGCGGCCCGCCGAGGCGGCCGGGGAACTGACCGTCGTCCCCTACCGGGGCACCTTCTACGACACCGGCACCCCCGCCGACTACCTCGCCGCCAACCTGCACGCGGCGGGCGGCGGCACCCTCGTCGACGCCGGTGCCGTGGTGACCGGCCGGTGCCGGGAGGCGGTCGTCGGAGCGGACGCCGTCGTCCGCGGCGACGTCACCCACGCCGTGGTCTGGCCGGGTGCCACGGTGCACCCCGGCGAGCACCTGCGGGACGCCGTCCGTGCGGGTACCGACCTCACCGTCGGCGTCGGCCAGCCGCCCCGCCCGGGAACATCTAGCATGAGCGACGACGCCGACGAACGGAGAACCGTCCCGTGATCACCGCGATCGTGCTGATCGACTGCGCCACCGACTCGATCCCCGAGGTGGCCGAGGCCCTGGCCGCTCTGCCCGGCGTCAGCGAGGTCTACTCGGTGGCCGGGCACGTCGACCTGATCGCGATGGTCCGGGTGCGCGAGTTCGAGCAGATCGCCCAGGTCATCGCCGGGAGCATCTCGAAGGTGCCGGGCGTGCTGAACACGGAGTCCCACATCGCGTTCCGGGCGTACTCCCAGCACGACCTGGAGGAGACGTTCGCGATCGGCCTCGCGGGCGCCGACTGACCACGGAGGCCGGGCCGCCGCGCCCGACACGACGCACGACGGCCGGTCCACCCAGTGGTGGACCGGCCGTCGTACTGCGTACCCCGAAGGTCAGCTCTGGCCCGGAGCCGGCGACTCGGTCGTGCCGCCCGGAGCCGGGGTCTCGGTGCCGGGACCCCCCGGCGCGGTCCCACCCGGGCTCGGGGTGCCGGTGCCGGTGGCCTGCGGGACCGGGATGCCGAGCTGCTCAGCCAGCTGGACCAGTTCGTCGTAGTGCGCCTGCAGCGTCGGCAGCGCCGTCTGCGCCAGCTGGACCACCGCCTGCTCGGAGCCCTGCGAGATCTCCGTCTGGGTGGCCTGGATGGCCTGGACGTGCCCGGTCAGCTGGTTGGTCACCCAGAGCCGGTCGAACTCCTCGCCGCTGGCATTGTTCAGCTGGTCGATGATGTTCTGCTGCTCCGGCGTGGGCTCGTCCGGCAGCTCCACGTCGAACTGGCCGGCGACGTCCTGGACCGACTGGTCCAGCTGGGTGTGGTCGGTCTTGAACATCTCGCCCAGATTCTTGACCTGCTCGTTCTGGCCCTTCTCCTGGGCCAGCTCACCCGCGGTGATCTCGAACAGGTTCACCTGGTGGATCGCCTGCAGGTACTGGGTGTCCTGTTGTGACGGCTGCACCGCGGCCTGGGCGGCCGCGGCGGGTGCGATACCCACCAGCACCAGCGCGGCCAGCAGGCCCAGGCGCTTGATTCCCAACATGCCTTCCCCCCCTTGAGACGTTGGACCGCACGGATACCCGGCTGGCCCGGGTTATTCCTCCGTCTCCGTCGGTGGGAGAAACGCGTAGCGCCCGCCGGACGAATCCGGCGGGCGCCACGAGATGGTACGAGGTGGGTCAGCGGCGTTCGCCGCTGCCGATCTCCTCCCGCTCGGCGCGGGGCTCGACCGGCGGGTGCCCCGGCGAGACCGGCGCCTCGGCCGGCTTCTCGATCGGGTAGAAGAAGCCCCGGATCGCCGGCCCGAGGGCACCGAGCCGGTTCATCTTCTTCGGGACGACCCAGCCGGCGTACTCCAGCGCGCCGTGCCCGTCGTGGTCGGCCGCGCTCAGCGGCTGGTGGACCTCGACGAACCGGCCGTCCGGCAGCCGCCGGATGATGCCGGTCTCGACACCGTGGGCGAGAACCTCCCGGTCGTGCTGCTGGAGACCCAGGCAGACCCGGTAGGTCACGTAGTACGCGATCGGCGGCAGGACGAGCAGACCGATCCGGCCGGCCCAGGTCATCGCGTTCAGGCTGATCTGGAACTTGTCGGCGATGACGTCGTTCGCCCCGGAGAGGGTCAGCACCACGTAGAACGCGACCGCCATGGCACCCACCGCGGTGCGGGCCGGGACGTCCCGGGGCCGCTGCAGCAGGTTGTGGCTCTTACGGTCCTTGAGGTGCCGGGCCTCCAGGAACGGGTAGAGCGTCGACAGGCCCACCAGGATGCCGGGTAGGACGACCGTCGGCCAGAACAGCGGCGGGATCACGTACCCGTCGCCGATCGGGATGGTGATCTCCCAGGCGGGCATGAGTCGGGTGGAGCCGTCGAGGAACATGACGTACCAGTCCGGCTGGCTGGCGGCCGAGACCACCCACGCCTCGTACGGGCCGAACAGCCAGATCGGGTTGATCTGGAACAGACCGCCCATCAGCGCGATCACGCCGAAGACGACCATGAAGAAGCCGCCCTGCTTGATCGCGTACCGCGGGAACATCCGCTCGCCGACCACGTTGCCGTTGGTCCGGCCGGGGCCGGGCCACTGGGTGTGCTTCTGCTTGAAGACCAGGCCCAGGTGGACGCTGATCAGCGCGACCAGCAGACCCGGGATGAGCAGCACGTGCGCGATGTAGAACCGGCTGATGATGATCGTGCCGGGGAACTCACCGCCGAAGATCGACGAGGTGAGCCACGAGCCGATCACCGGGATCGACAGCATGATCGCGGAGGCGATCCGCAGGCCGGTGCCGGAGAGGCCGTCGTCCGGCAGCGAGTAGCCGGTGAAGCCGGCGAGGAAGCCCACCCAGAACAGCAGCGAACCGATGATCCAGTTCGTCTCGCGGGGCTTGCGGAACGCGCCGGTGAAGAAGACGCGCAGCATGTGCACCACGATCGCGGCCATGAACAGCAGGGCCGACCAGTGGTGCATCTGCCGCATGATCAGGCCGCCCCGGACGTCGAACGAGATGTCCAGGCTGGAGGCGTACGCGGCCGACATCGGCGTGCCCCGCAGCGGGGCGTAGCTGCCGTTGTAGACCACCTCGGTCATCGCCGGCTCGAAGAAGAAGGTGAGGAAGACACCGGTCAGCAGCAGGACGATGAACGAGAACAGCGCGATCTCGCCCAGCAGGAAGGACCAGTGGTCCGGGAAGACCTTGTTCAGCAGCCGGCGCAGCGGGGTAGCCACCTGGAAGCGGTCGTCCACCCCCCGGGCGGCGTTGCCCGGGACGGCTGCCATGTCAAACTTTCGCCGCTTCACGGCCGCTCCCAGAAGTCGGGCCCGACGGTCTCGGTGTAGTCGGACTTCGCCACGAAGTAGCCCTCGGCGTCGACCTCGATCGGCAGCTGGGGCAGCCGCCGGCTGGCCGGGCCGAAGATGGGCTTCGCGTTGTCGGTGATGAGGAACTGCGACTGGTGGCACGGGCAGAGCAGCCGGTTGGTCTGCTGCTCGTACAGGCTGGCGGGGCAGCCGGCGTGCGTGCAGATCTTCGAGTACGCGGCGTAGTTGCCCCACATGTAGTCGCCGTGGCCGATCCGCTCGTTGGCGCGGCGGGCCTCCTGCGCGTCGGAGTCACGCAGGTGGATCAGCAGCGCCGGCGAGTCGGCGTGCTTGTTGCTGATGCCGTGGTCGATGCCGGGGAACACGGTGAGCTGGCCGCCGCTGCTGATGTCGGCCGGGCGGACCGGACGGCCGTCCTCGCGGACCAGCCGGATCTTCCCGCCACCCTCCGCCGGCGCGAAGCCGGTGGTGAACATCTGGTTGTTCTTGTGCGGGTCGGAGATCAGGCCACCCACCAGCGGCGCCGCGGCCACCGCGCCGACCGGCGCGAGACCGGCCAGCAGCGAGAGGCCGAGCAGCGGCCGGCGCTTCACGCCCAGCTCGTCGGCCATGTAGAGCATCGTCTGGCCGGTGATGATGCGGTCTTCCTCGGAGCCGGCGCCCTCGTGCCGGTCCTGGATCGACACCTCCTTGGGCAGCAGCTTCTTGCCCCAGGTGAGGATGCCGAAGCCGATGCCGAGCAGGGCGATGCCCAGGGTGACGCCGAGCAGCGGGGTGTACCACTTGTCGCCGCCGCGGCCCGGAGCGTACTCCCACGGCCACCAGATGTAGATGGCCAGGAAGGCCGTCGCGGCGAGGCCGGTCAGCAGGAAGAACGACGCGACCGTGCGGACCAGCCGGCGCTCGGCCTTGCTGCCCGGGACGACCTGCGGCTCGTAGTGGACGATCTCGATGTCGTCCCGCCGGGCGCCCTCCTGCACGATCTCGAACCGGCTGAGCCGGGGTTCGGTCACGTCGAGCGGCTCCCGGCTGGCCGGGATCCGCGGATGCCCGGTCTGGGTGGTGGTCATGCCGTCACCTCGCTACGGACGGTGCCGGCGAGCGACACCAACGCAATCTTATCCACGGGTCGGCCGGTCACGACTTGCCCGCGATCCACAGGCTGGCGAAGACCAGCGCGACGATGCCCACCAGGAAGATCGCCAGGCCCTCGGTCGACGGGCCGTAGCGGCCGAGGTTGAAGCCGCCCGGGTCCTGGTCGTGCTTCAGGGTCTCCTGGATGTAGGCGATGATGTCCGCCTTCTGCTCCGGCGTGATCTGGTTGTCACCGAAGACCGGCATGTTCTGCGGGCCGCTCAGCATGGCCGCGTAGATCTGGCGGTCGGTGGCCGGGTTCAGGCTCGGCGCGTACTTGCCCGAGGAGAGGGCGCCGCCGCCACCACCGAAGGCGTGGCACTGCGAGCAGTTGATCCGGAACAGTTCGCCACCGGCGGCGATGTTCGCGTCCTCGTGGAGGTTGTCACCCGCCGGCACCACCGGGCCGCCGCCGAGTTCCTGGATGTACTGGGCGAGCTGGCGGGTCTCCTCGTCGGTGAAGACCTCCGGCTTGCGCTGCGCCTGGGCCTCCTGCCGGGCCATCGGCATCCGGCCCGTGCTGACCTGGAACTCGACCGAGGCGGCGCCGACGCCGATCAGGCTCGGGCCCCGGCCCTCGACACCCTGCGCGTTGCGACCGTGACAGGTCACACAGCTCACGTCGAACAGTGCCTTGCCCTCCGCGGCGGCGCCGGACAACGGCGTGTCCTGCGCCTGCACGCCGGGGGCGAAGACGGTGTAGGCACCGCCGGCCAGCATCAGCGCGGCCAGCAGCCGGACCGCGGCACCCAGCCGGCGGCGGCCCCTGCTGCGCGCTGCGGGCCGCCCGCGCAGGCGCGCGAGCAGACCGCGTCGGCGGTCGTTGTCAGAAGTCATGACCTGTGTCCTTAACCGGTTGGACCTTGCCTGAGGGGGACGGAGCAGCGGCGCGGTTCGTGACGCGCCAAGATCACTGGAGCCAGTAGATCATGGCGTAGAGCCCGATCCACACGACGTCGACGAAGTGCCAGTAGTACGACACGACGATCGCCGCGGTGGCCTGTGCCGGCGTGAACCGGCCCATGGTGGTGCGGATCATGAAGATGATGAAGGCGACCAGACCGCCGGTCACGTGCAGACCGTGGAAGCCGGTGGTCAGGTAGAACATCGACCCGTAACCGTCTGAGTTGATCTTGATGCCCTCGTGCACCAGCTCGCGGTACTCGTTGACCTGGCCGAGCACGAAGATCAGGCCCATCACGAAGGTGACCGTGAACCAGCGCCGCAGCGCGTGCACGTCGCCCTTCTCGGCGGCGAACACGCCGAGCTGGCAGGTCACCGACGAGAGCACCAGGATCACCGTGAACGTCGTCGCGTACGGGATGTTCAGGTGCGGGGTGTGCTCCGCCCACTGCTCCGGCGCCGCCGCGCGGATGGAGAAGTACATCGCGAACAGCGCCGCGAAGAACATGAGTTCGCTGGAGAGCCACACGATCGTCCCGACGCTGACCATGTTGGGTCGGGTCAGGGAGTGGATCCGGCTCTTGTCAATGGCTGGGGCCGCAGTCACGCGGTCATTATTGCCGTTGACCGGCGCCCGCGATCAGCGGGGTGCCAAACCGGTGGTCCAGGCAGCCCGATCGGGGTGGTCCGGTTCGCCTGACCTAGGCTGAAAAGCGTGCTGCACGTCGATCCGATCTCCACCGCGACCTCGGTCGCCGCACCGGCGGTGACCGTGGTCACCCCGCCGCCGTTCACCGTCACCTCGGTGTTCACCGAGACGCGGCTGGACAGCTGGCTCGCCGTCGGCCTGGTGCTCGCCGCCGGACTCTACCTCTACGGCGTGCACCGGCTGCGGGTCCGCGGCGACCGCTGGCCGGTCGCCCGCACGGTCTTCTTCCTCGGCCCGGGCCTCGGCGGCATCGCGGCGGTGACGGTCAGCGGGCTGCACGCGTACGACACCGCCCTGCTGTCGGTGCACATGGTCCAGCACATGGTCCTGTCCATGATCGCGCCGATCTTCCTCGCGCTCGGCGCACCGATGACGCTGGCCCTGCGGACGCTGCCGATCCGCCCGCGCAAGCGGCTCCTGACGATCGTGCACAGCCGGATCGCCCGCGTCTACAGCTACCCGCTGGTCGCCTTCGCGATCTTCGTGGTGAACCCGTTCGCGCTCTACTTCACGGACCTGTACCGGTACACGCTCGAACACGCCTGGGCGCACGAGCTGGTGCACGCGCACTTCATCCTGACCGGCTGCGTGTTCTTCTGGCCGCTGCTCGGCCTGGACCCGCTGCCGGGCCGCTGGCCGTACCCGGGCCGCGCCCTGCTGATGCTGCTGTCCGTGCCGTTCCACACCGTGCTCGGGCTCACGATCATGCAGTCGACCACGCTCTTCGGCGGCGACTGGTACCCGTCGCTCGGCCTGACCTGGTCGGACCCGTGGGAGGACCAGGTGGTCGCCGGGGGCATCCTCTGGGCCGGTGGCGAGTTCGTCAGCGTCACCATGCTGGCGGTGCTGGTCGTGCAGTGGATGCGCCACGCGGAACGTGAGGCCCGCCGGATCGACCGCGAGCTGGACCGCCAGGAGGCCCGCCAGCGCGCCGCGGAGACCGCGGCCTGAGCCGCGCCGACGCGTACGCCCCGGGCGGGGCGTCGGGTATCTCACACCGACCGGTACGATCGGCGGGCAGCTACGAGGTGGGAGCACGTCAACCATGAGCGATCGTCAGTGCACCGTCCTGCTCTACAGCGACGACCCGCAGGTCCGCGACCGGATGCGGCTCGCCGTCGGCACCCGGCCCGCACCCGGCCTCCAGATCGAGTTCGTCGAGGCGTCGACCTACGCCGAGTGCGTCCGCCTCGTCGACGACTACGAGATCGACCTGATGCTGCTCGACGGTGAGGCGACGCCCGGCGGCGGCATCGGCATCGC
This sequence comes from Micromonospora sp. NPDC047707, assembly GCF_040704235.1. Lineage (NCBI taxonomy): Bacteria > Bacillati > Actinomycetota > Actinomycetes > Micromonosporales > Micromonosporaceae > Micromonospora > Micromonospora sp. NPDC047707. Next base: position 138,517 of record NZ_JBEYSU010000005.1, on the reverse strand, counting down.
CCGCCAGATCAAGGACGACCGGGACGACGCTCCCCCGACCTGCGTGGTGATCGCCCGCGCCGCCGACCGATGGCTCGCGGCGTATGCCGAAGTCGACGCCACCCTGGTGCACCCGCTCGACCCGGTGACCACCGGCACCACGGTGGCCGAGCTGCTGCGGACGCACGCCCCCGCCTGACGTCCCCCACTCCGGCACCACCTCGGCGCCGGACCCGCCGGCGCCGGTTCCCCATCCACCTGGACCGCTCGGGAGGCCCACCATGGGCGAACGGACCTGGCCGCACCTGCTCTCCGCGCTGCTTCGCGGTGAGGAACTCTCCACCGCCGACACCGCCTGGGCGATGGGCGAGATCATGTCCGGGTCCGCCGCCCCGGCCCAGATCGCCGGCTTCGCGGTGGCGCTGCGCGCCAAGGGCGAGACGGCCGCCGAGGTGGCCGGCCTGGTCGAGGCGATGCTGGGGCACGCGGTCCTGGTCCAGCTCCCCGACGAGCTGCGGGCCAGCGCCCTCGACGTGGTGGGCACCGGCGGTGACCTCGCGCACACCGTGAACATCTCCACCATGGCCTCGCTGGTGGTCGCCGGCGCCGGCGTCCGCGTGGTCAAGCACGGCAACCGGGCCGCCTCCTCGTCCTGCGGCACGGCCGACGTCCTGGAGTACCTGGGGCTGCCACTCGACCTCGGCCCGGAGGGCGTGGCCGCCTGCGTCGCCGAGGCCGGCATCGGCTTCTGCTTCGCCGCGCGATTCCACCCGGGCATGCGGCACGCCGGCCCGGTCCGGCGCGAGCTGGGCGTCCCGACCGCCTTCAACTTCCTCGGCCCGCTCACCAACCCGGCGCGGCCCCGGGCCGCCGCGGTCGGCTGCTTCGACGCCCGGATGGCCCCGGTGATGGCGGACGTCTTCGCGGCCCGTGGCGACTCGGTGCTCCTCATGCGGGGCGAGGACGGGCTGGACGAGTTCACCACCGCCGCGCCCACCCGGGTCTGGGCGGCCCAGGGCGGCACGGTCCGGGAGGCGCTGCTGGACGCCGCCGACCTGGGCCTGCCCCGGGCCACGCTGGCCGACCTGCGTGGCGGCGACGCCGCGTACAACGCCGGCGTGGTGCGCCGCCTGCTCGCCGGGGAGACCGGCCCGGTACGCGACGCGGTGCTGGTCAACGCGGCGGCCGCGCTGGCCACGCAGGGCCCGCTCGACGGGGACCTGACCGAGGCGCTGCGCGCCGGCCTGGCCCGTGCCGCCGAGTCGATCGACTCGGGCGCCGCCGCCCGCGTCCTGGACCGCTGGATCGAGGTCGCCCGGTCCCGCTGACCGCCGCCCCGCTGCCCCACCCCGGCCGGCGCTGCCCCACCCCGGGCCGCTCGCCGGGCAAGACCCGCTCCATGCCGCCGGCATCGCGCCTTCCGCCGGCCAGGACCCGCGATGGCGGCGGCATCGAGTCGGTCATGAGCCCGGGTGGGTGGCGCACGGAGGAATGTCGGGGGTGCGTGGAAAACTACAGGCGAGTAGTTCTCCGCCCGTCGCCCGTCGACGGAGCCGCAGCGAGAGGAGCCGGCCGTGTCGACCCGCGAGATGCAGTGCGACGCGTGTGAGGGCGGGCAGCCGTTCGAGGTCCCGCCCTGCGTCGACGGTCACGGCAGCGACTGTCCCGAGCTGATCTGCACCGGCTGCGGGGCGGCCGTGCTCATCGCCACGTTCGCCTTCCCCGCGCCCCGCCTGGCGACCCGCCGACGGCAGCCCGGCGTCCACCGCCGCGCCGCCTGACCCGCGCAAGCCGACGCCGCCCCGCCGCCCAACCACCTCCCCCGCCCGCCACAGACGCAGGCCGCCCACGGCCACCCTGGCGAGTGCGGGACCGGCGCGGTGCCGCACCCGAACGATTCGATCGACCCACCTCGCGCCGGTGCGGGGACGGCGTAGCGCGAGCCGCATGCGCAGAGGCCCGCTTCCCCGGAGGGAGGCGGGCCTTCACGTGCGTTACGGGTGGCGGCTCAGTGCTCGGCGGTGCGCCGGGTGCCGCTGTAGTACTCGAAGAGCAGGCCGCAGGCGGCGAAGACGACCGCCACCAGACCGACGCCCAGCAGCCAGAACTGCCAGAACACCAGGCCCAGACCGGCGATCGACGCGGACAGCGCCAAGCCGAACGGCCAGTAGCTGCCCGGGCTGAAGAAGCCGACCTCGCCCGCGCCCTCGGCGATCTCCGCGTCCGGCCGGTCCTCCGGACGCAGGTCGATCCGGCGGGACACGAACCAGAAGAAGCCACCGCACATCGCGCAGAGCAGGAAGCTCAGCAGCAGGCCGACGGTGCCGACCCACTCGACCCGACCGGCGTCCGCGGCGGTCCAGCCGCCGTAGAGGAACGTGGCGAAGAGCAGGAACCCGGCGATGATCAGGAAGAGCTTCCACTCGGTCTTCATGCCTGCCCCCTCAGTTGCCCGCGCCGGCGGACGCGTTGTCCGGGTTGAAGTTCGCCTGCGTACGCCGGGTCTCGAACGGCCGGGTGGTCTCCGCGTACGGCTTCTCGCCGATGGCGGTCAGCGCCTCCTGCGTCGACCGGCCGGCCTGCTTGGCGGCGAGGAACTGGTCGTACTGCTCCGGGGAGACGACGCGCAGCTCGAAGTTCATGAAGGCGTGGTAGCTGCCGCACAGCTCGGCGCAGCGGCCCACGTACGCGCCCTCCTCCTCGAACTTGGAGACCTCGAAGACGTTGCGGATCTCGCCCGGGAAGACGTCCCGCTTGAACAGCATCTCCGGCACCCAGAAGGAGTGGATGACGTCGCGGCTGGTCTCCTCGAAGCGGATGGACCGGTCGGTCGGCAGCACGAGGATCGGGATGACCTCACTGGTGCCGAGGACCGAGGCCACGGTGTTGGCCTCCGGGCCCTGCCCGTCGCGGTAGTTGAACTGCCAGTTCCACTTGAAGGCGACCACCTCGACGACCACGTCGGGGTTCTTCGTCGTCTTCACCACGTTCGTCTGGACGATCGCCGTGTAGTAGAAGAGCACGGACACGATCAGGATCGGCGCGATGGTGTAGAGGAACTCCATCGGCATGTTGTAGCGGGTCTGCACCGGCAGCTCGTTGCCCCGCTTCCGGTAGCGCACCACGCACCAGAAGATGAGGCCCCACACGAACACGCCGACCGCGAGCGCCGCGATGCACGACGCGATCCACAGGTCGTACATCCGGTGCGCCTCGGGCGTGATGCCGCCCTGCGGCCAGCCGAAGCCGTCGAACGCGGCGCCGACGTCGCAGCCCGTGAGCAGGACCAGCAGCGCCGCTCCGCCGAGACCGAGCCCGGCGAGCCGACCGGCACCCCGCGCCCGGCGCCCACCGGCTCCCGGGGAAGCGCTGCGTCGTACGGCCGACGGCCGTACCTCCGAACTCCTTGCGACCACCTGGTCCTGCCTCCCTAGCGCGCCGCGGTGTGTGTCTTGTCTGCCGGTCTCCGCCGGGCGGAGCGACAGCACCGGCGGCAAAGGCGTCACCGACGGTCGCAGATTACTCGACCATGACGGGCTGGACCGTGTTGGGGTCGCTCTCCGCCCCCATCGGGGAGATCACGGGCCGGCCGGCGCGATAGCGTGAACTTCCGTGAGCGCGAGGAGCGAGCCGGGGTCGCGAGCCCCGCAGTCGGGAACGTGGGTGGCGCCGTGAGCGCTTCCCCGGTCTACCTGGACGCGGCGACCGCCGCGCCGCTGCACCCGGTGGCCCGGCAGGCACTGCTGGCCGCGCTCGACGACGGCTGGGCCGACCCGGGACGCCTGTACACGCAGGCCCGGCGGGCCCGCCAGCTCCTCGATGCCGCCCGCGAGGCGACCGCGGCCACGCTCGGTGTCCGACCCGACGAGTTGTCCTTCACCCCCAGCGGCACGGCGGCCGCGCACTCCGCCGTGCTCGGCGGCCTCACCGGGCGGCGCCGGGTCGGCGCCACCCTGGTGCACTCCGCGATCGAGCACTCGGCGGTGCTGCACGCCGCCGAGAAGCACGTGGCCGGCGGCGGTACGGCGACACCCGTGCCGGTGGACCGGCTGGGCCGGGTGGACGTCGACGCCTGGTCGACGGCGGTCCGTGAGCCCGGCGTGGCGCTCGCCGCGCTGATCGCCGCCAGTCACGAGGTTGGCACGGTGCAGCCGGTCGGTGTGGCGGCCGACGCCTGCGCGGCGGCCGGGGTCCCGCTCTACGTCGACGCCGCCCAGGTGGTGGGCCGCGCTCCCGTTCCAAAGGGTTGGTCGGTGCTGACCGCGAGCGCCCACAAGTGGGGCGGGCCGCCCGGCGTCGGGCTGCTGGTCGTCCGCAAGGGCACCCGCTGGGAGTCGCCGTGGCCCGCCGACGAGCGCGAGTCGGGGCGTACGCCCGGGGTGTTGAACCTGCCGGCGGTCGTGGCGGCGGCGGCGAGCCTGCGCGTGGCGGCGGCCGACGCGGCGGCGGAGGCGGCCCGGCTCGCGCCCCTGGTGGACCGGATCCGGGCGCGGGTGGCGGCGGAGGTGCCGGACGTCGAGGTGGTGGGTGATCCGGATCACCGGCTCCCCCACCTGGTGACGTTCTCCTGCCTGTACGTCGACGGCGAGGCGTTGCTGCACGCGCTGGACCGGCGCGGCTTCGCCGTCTCCTCCGGCTCCTCCTGCACGTCGTCGACGTTGCGCCCGTCGCACGTGCTGGAGGCGATGGGTGTGCTGTCGCACGGCAACGTACGGGTCTCGCTGCACCGGGAGACCACCGAGGCGGACGTGGAGCGTTTCCTCGCCGAGCTGCCGGGGATCGTGGCGGGGCTGCGCGCCGAGGCGGGGGTGGTGGGGCTGTGACGCTGCCGGAGGAGGTGCTCGACTGCCGGGGGCAGCGCTGCCCGCTGCCGGTGATCGCCGTGGCCCGGCGCCTGCCCGACCTACCGGTCGGCACGGTGGTCCGGGTGCTGGCGGACGACCCGGCGGCCGCGGTGGACATCCCGGCCTGGTGCCGCATGCGCGGCCAGGAGTTCGTGGGCCGGCTCGACGGCCCGGACGGCCCGGCGTACGACGTCCGCCGCCGCCACTGACCCGCCCCGCCTCCGGCCGGGCCGCCAGGATGGTCCAGCTAGCCCACCCCGGGCAGCCCGGCGCACGCGACGAGCGGGGGTGTCACGGCAGGAGGTGCGGCCGTACGTCCTCGGCGGCCTCGTCGCCGTACGACTCGGCGAGGCGCTTGACGAACAGGTCACGGCGGACCTGGTACTCCTGCGTGCCGACGGTCTCCAGCACCAGCGTGGCGAGCAGCGACCCGACCTGGGCGGCCCGCTCCAGCCCGAGGCCCCAGGAGAGCGCGGCGAAGAAGCCGGCCCGGAAGCCGTCGCCGACGCCGGTGGGGTCGACCGCGCGGATCTCCCGGGCGATCGGCACGTGGATCGGGTCGATGCCGCGGCCGGCGATCTCCACGCCGTGCTTGCCCAGCGTGGTGACCCGGACCTTCACCATGTCGAGCAGCTGTTCGTCGCTGAGGCCGGCCTTGCTCTGCAGCAGCGACTTCTCGTAGTCGTTGGTCATCAGGTAGTCCGCGCCGTCGATCAGCGCGACGACGTCCTCGCCGGGCATCCGGGCGAGCTGCTGGGAGGGGTCGGCCGCGAAGGCGTACCCCCGCTCCCGGCACTCGGCGGAGTGCCGCAGCATCGCCTCCGGGTCGTTGGCGCCGACCAGCACCAGGTCGAGGCCGTCGATGCGGCGGGCCACCGGCTCCAACTCGATGTTGCGCGCCTCGCTCATCGCACCCGCGTAGAAGGACGCGATCTGACACATCTCGGTGTCGGTGGTGCAGACGAAGCGGGCGGTGTGGGCGACCTCGCTCACGTGCACCGAGTCGCAGTCGACGCCGTGCCGCTCCAGCCAGGAGCGGTAGTCGGCGAAGTCCGCGCCGACCGCGCCCACCAGGGCCGGGCGCAGGCCGAGCTGCCCCATGCCGAAGGCGATGTTGGCGGCCACCCCGCCGCGGCGCAGCACCAGGTCGTCCACCAGGAAGGAGAGCGACACCTTGTGCAGCTGGTCGGCGATGAACTGGTCGGCGAACCGGCCGGGGAAGCTCATCAGGTGGTCGGTCGCGATCGAGCCCGTCACGGCGATCTTCATGTCAACCCTCGGGGGTCGGGAGCAGGGCGCGGTCAGCCTACCGGTCCGGCCACCGGAAGGAGACCGGTCGGTCGGACCGCGGCCACCTCCCGCACACCGTGCGGAGACACGACGGCGGGGCCGTCCCCTCGTCGTCGAGGGACGGCCCCGCCGTCGGGAAGGCTCAGCTGAACGAGTCGCCGCAGGCGCAGGAGTTGCCCGCGTTCGGGTTGTCGATCGTGAAGCCCTGGGCGTCGATCCGGTCGGCGAAGTCGATCGTGGCGCCGGCCAGGTAGGGGGCGCTCATCCGGTCGACGACGACCTCGACGCCGTCGAAGCCGGTGACGACGTCGCCGTCGAGCGACCGCTCGTCGAAGAAGAGCTGGTACCGCAGGCCGGAGCAGCCGCCCGGCTGCACCGCGACGCGGAGCCGCAGGTCGTCACGGCCCTCCTGCTCGATCAGAGCCTTGACCTTCTGCGCCGCGACGTCGGTGAGGATGACGGTCGTGGGGGCCTTGGCCTCGGTCGACTCGGTCTGCGCTGGCGTGGTCACGTGGAATTCTCCCTGCACGCGTACGGTGTGGTCGTCCTGGCCAACGTCACCCGTCGGTCAGCGATTCCCACAGTGGTCCAATTTCCGATTGTAGGCCGCCGGGCGGGAGGTCACCCAGGTGACGCGGCCCGCATCGGCCGTCCGGTCCCGCGCAGCCCGCCGTCAGCGGCTCCACTGCCGGGCCAGCCGGGCGCCCAGTGCCCGCAGGCCCTCGGCCGGGCGGCCCATCGCCGCCTCGACCCCGCCGCGCTCCTCCCCGCCGAAGTGCTCCACCAGGCTGTACGCCTCGGTGACGCCGGCGGCGGCGGCCTCACGGCGGCCGGTGCTCACCCGTCCCGCCAGCACCACGCAGGGCACCCCCCGGTCCCGGGCGGCGCCGGCCACCCCGGCGACCACCTTGCCGCGCAGCGACTGGTGGTCGAACGACCCCTCGCCGGTGATCACCAGGTCGACGGTGTCGAGCGCGGTGTCCAGCCCGATCGCCCCGGTGACCAGGCCGATGCCGGACTCGCACCGGCCGCCGAGCGCCAGGACGGCCGCGCCCAGCCCGCCGGCCGCCCCGCCGCCGGGCAGGGCGCCCAGCCCGGCGGGGCAGCCCGGCAGGTCCCGCTCCAGGGCGGCGGCGAAGCGCTCCAGCGCGGCGTCGAGCAGCAGCACGTCCGCTTTGTCGGCGCCCTTCTGCGGGCCGAAGACGTTGCTCGCGCCGTGCAGCCCCAGCAGCGGGTTGTCGACGTCCGTGGCGGCCACCAGGCGGGCGTCACGCAGCCGGGGTACGCCGTCCAGGGCCGCGACGGCGGCCAGCGCCGCTCCCCCGTACGGCAGGGCACGGCCGGCGTCGTCCAGCGGTGTCACGCCCAGCGCGGTGAGCATGCCGGCCCCGGCGTCGTTCGTGGCGGAGCCGCCGAGCCCGATCACCACCTGCCGGGCGCCGTGTTCGACGGCGGCGGCGACCAGCAGCCCCAGCCCGTACGAGGTGGTGGCCTTCGGGTCGCGCTCGGCCGGGGTGAGCAGGTGCAGGCCGCACGCCTGGGCGCTCTCCACGTAGGCGGTGCCGTCGGCGGTGACCAGGATCTCACCGGCCGCCGGCCGGCCGAGCGGGTCGACGGTCGGCACCGGCACCCGGCGGGCGTCCAGCGCGTCGGCGAGCACGTCCAGGAAGCCGGGGCCGCCGTCGGCGAGGGGCCGCACGAGCAGTTCGTCGCCGCCGGCCACCTGGTGCCAGCCGTCGGCGACGGCCGCGGCCACGTCCGGGGCCGACAGCGTGCCGGCGAACTTGTCGGGACAGAGCAGCACGCGCATGCCGAGCAGTGTGGCAGCCCACACCGGCGGAGCCGGCGCCGCGTCCGCGCTGTGGGACCATGGGGTACGTGACGTCGACCTGGGTAGAACCTTCCAACACGGCCACCGCACTGCTCCTGCTCGGTCGCGGCAGCGACCCTGCCACCGAGCGCGGCGTCGAGTGCCCGGGTGACCTGCCGGCGCCGAGCGACCCGGATCTGGTGGCCCGCGCGGCGGCGGCGAAGGCGAAGCTGGGCAGCAAGGTGTTCGTGCTGGGCCACCACTACCAGCGCGACGAGGTGATCCAGTTCGCCGACGTGACCGGTGACTCGTTCAAGCTGGCCCGGGAGGCCGCGGCGCGGCCGGAGGCGGAGTACATCGTCTTCTGCGGCGTGCACTTCATGGCCGAGAGCGCCGACATCCTCACCTCGGACGCGCAGAAGGTGGTCCTGCCCGATCTGGCGGCCGGCTGCTCGATGGCCGACATGGCGGTGCTGTCGCAGGTCGAGACCGCCTGGGACGTGCTGACCGACCTCGGCATCGCCGGGCGCACCGTCCCGGTGACGTACATGAACTCCTCGGCGGACATCAAGGGCTTCGTCGGGCGCAACGGCGGCGTGGTCTGCACCTCGTCGAACGCGAAGCGCGCCCTGGAGTGGGCGTACCAGCAGGGTGAGAAGGTGCTCTTCCTGCCCGACCAGCACCTGGGCCGGAACACGGCGGTGCTGGAGATGGGCTTCTCGCTGGACGACTGCGTCCTGTACGACCCGCACAAGCCGAACGGCGGGCTCACCCCGGAGCAGCTGCGCGACGCGAAGATGATCCTGTGGCGGGGCCACTGCTCGGTGCACGGCCGGTTCACCCTCGACAGCGTCAACGACGTGCGGGAGCGGGTGCCGGGCGTGAACGTGCTGGTGCACCCGGAGTGCCGGCACGAGGTGGTCAACGCCGCCGACTTCGTCGGGTCGACCGAGTACATCATCAAGACGATCGAGGCCGCGCCGGCCGGTTCGGCGTGGGCGGTCGGCACCGAGCTGAACCTGGTCCGCCGGCTGGCGCTGGCCAACCCGGACAAGCAGATCATGTTCCTCGACAAGGCGGTCTGCTACTGCTCGACGATGAACCGCATCGACCTTCCGCACCTGGTGTGGGCGCTGGAGGAGCTGGTCGCCGGCCGGGTGGTCAACCAGATCACGGTGGACGCGGACACCGCGCACCACGCGCGGGTGGCGCTGGACCAGATGCTCGCGCTCCCCGGGGCCGACACCCCGCCACCGAGCGCCGGCTGATCACTCTCTGTAGCGCCATTGGTACGGGATAGTGCCGGATCACCCATAAGTACCCGCGAGGGCGAAGTGACCGGGTCCATTCTCGTCACGGAGGGCTATGCTGCCGGGGCGACGACGCACGGGGTCCCCGGTTACGGCCAGCGCCGTTCCGGGTAGCTGGACATCCCGCCCCATCATCGACACGGCACCACCCGACGCGCTGGAGGTTGCGTTGACCGACGACGTCCTGGTCGTACACGGAGGCACTCCGCTGGAAGGGCGGATCCGCGTGCGCGGCGCGAAGAACCTGGTCTCGAAGGCGATGGTCGCCGCCCTGCTGGGCGACAGCCCGAGCCGGCTGTACGACGTGCCGAAGATCCGTGACGTCGAGGTCGTCCGCGGGCTGCTCGGCCTGCACGGGGTCAAGGTCAGCGACGGCAACGAGGACGGCGAGCTGGTCTTCGACCCCGCGAACGTGGAGAGCGCCAGCACCGACCAGATCAACGTGCACGCCGGCTCCAGCCGGATCCCGATCCTGTTCTGCGGGCCGCTGCTGCACCGCCTCGGGCACGCGTTCATCCCGGACCTGGGCGGCTGCCACATCGGTCCCCGCCCGATCGACTTCCACCTCCAGGCGCTGCGGGAGTTCGGGGCCACCGTCGACAAGCGGCCGGAGGGCCTGCACCTGTCGGCGCCGAACGGCCTGCACGGCACCAAGTTCGCCCTGCCGTACCCGAGCGTCGGCGCCACCGAGCAGGTGCTGCTCACCGCCGTGATGGCCGAGGGCGTGACCGAGCTGCGCAACGCGGCGGTCGAGCCGGAGATCATCGACCTGATCTGCGTCCTGCAGAAGATGGGCGCGATCATCAAGGTGCACACCGACCGGGTGATCGAGATCCAGGGCGTGCCGAAGCTGCACGGCTACACCCACCGTCCCATCCCGGACCGGATCGAGGCGGCGAGCTGGGCGGCGGCCGCCCTCGCGACCCGCGGGCACGTCGAGGTGCTCGGCGCGCAGCAGGCCGACATGATGACCTTCCTCAACATCTTCCGCTCGGTCGGCGGCGAGTACGAGGTGACCGACGCCCGGCCGCCGAAGCTGGGCGACCCGGGCCAGGAGGGCGGCATCCGGTTCTGGCACCCCGGTGGCGAGCTGAAGTCGGTGGCGCTGGAGACCGACGTGCACCCCGGCTTCATGACCGACTGGCAGCAGCCGCTCGTCGTGGCGCTGACCCAGGCGCGGGGCCTGTCGATCGTCCACGAGACGGTCTACGAGCAGCGGCTCGGCTACACCGAGGCGCTCAACTCGATGGGCGCCAACATCCAGGTCTACCGGGACTGCCTCGGCGGCACACCGTGCCGCTTCGGCCGGCGCAACTTCAAGCACTCGGCGGTCATCGCCGGGCCGAGCAAGCTGCACGCCGCCGACCTGGTCATCCCGGACCTGCGGGCCGGCTTCAGCCACCTGATCGCCGCGCTCGCCGCCGAGGGCACCTCCCGGGTGTACGGCGTCGACCTGATCAACCGCGGCTACGAGGACTTCGAGGCGAAGCTCGCCGACCTCGGCGCGCACGTCGAGCGGCCGTGACGGTCGACCGGCCGTAACCTCGGCCACTGCCGTTCGCGCCCGGTGCACCGCGATGTGCACCGGGCGCCGGCGTTTGGCTACCCTTGCCGCGTGTCGCTGTTTCGCCGCAAGTCCGCCAACCTCGTCGAGGAGGCCACCACCTCGGTGACCCCCGAGGAGGAGACCACCTCCGCCCGTCCCCGCGGCTACACCCCCGCCAAGGGACGCGAGACGCCGAAGCGTCCGGCGGCCGGCCGCCGTCCGGCCACGGCGGCGAAGCCGCTGACCAAGGAGGAGCAGCGGGAGCGGCGGCGCCAGTTGCGCGCCGACGCGGCGGCGGAGTTCCGGCGCGAGGGCGGCCCCCGCGACCGCGGGCCGGAGCGGCTGCTCGCCCGCAACGTGGTCGACTCCCGGCGTACGGTGGGCACCTGGTTCTTCGGCGGCGCGCTGATCGTGCTGATCGGCTCGAACCAGGCGATGCCCCCGGTGGTCCAGCTGGTCTCCAACATCCTCTGGGGCGCGCTGGCGTTCGGTGTGATCGTCGACTCGATCCTGATCTCGCGGAAGATCAGGAAGCTGGTCCGCGAGCGCTTCCCGAACACCGGGCAGCGGATGGGTTCGCTCTACCTCTACGCGATCATGCGGTCGATCACGTTCCGCCGGATGCGGGCCCCCCAGCCGCGCGTCAACATCGGCGACCCGATCTGACGGGTGCGGGGCCGACCCGGCCCGGCGGCGTGCCGCACCGCTACGGGGCGCCGGCCCCCGGCACCGTCACGGTGCCGATGGTGGAACGCCCCTGATCCTCCCGCCGGTACAGGCGGGCCACCACGTCCTCGATGTCGGGCTCGACGATCGAGACGTCACGCAGCGCGCCCAGCCCGGCGAGGGCGGCCACCACCTCGGCGACGCCCGCCGACTCCAGCGCGTACACCAGGCGGTGCCCGTCGGCCTCGACCCGCTCCAGCGGGGCGCCCGGCAACGCCGGTGGCCGGGCCGGCGCGGTGTCCAGGTCGGCGACGAGCAGCCGCCGGGAGCCGTACCGCCGGTGCAGCTCGGCGATCGAGCCGTCGTGCACCACCCGCCCGTGGTCGACCACGACGAGCCGCGCGCAGAGCCGCTCGATGTCGGCCAGGTCGTGGGTGGTCAGCACCAGCGTGGTGTCGCCCGCCCGGCCCAGTTCGGCGAGGAACCCCCGGACCGCCTGCCGGCTCACCACGTCGAGGCCGATGGTCGGCTCGTCGAGGAAGAGCACCTCCGGCCCGTGCAGCAGCGCGGCGGTCAGCTCGCCGCGCATCCGCTGGCCCAGCGAGAGCTGCCGAACCGGGACGTCCAGGAACGGGTCCAGGTCGAGCAGGCTGCGGCAGCGCCGCAGCCGGGCCGCGTGCGCGTCGGCGGGCACCCGGTACACGTGCCGGAGCAGCGCGAACGAGTCCCGCAGCGGCAGGTCCCACCACAGCTGCGAGCGCTGCCCGAACACGACCCCGATCCGCAGGGCGAGCCGGGTGCGCTCGGCGACCGGACGCAGGCCGCACACCCGGACCTCCCCGGCGGACGGCATCAGCACACCCGTCAGCATCTTCAGCGTCGTCGACTTGCCGGCGCCGTTCGGCCCGATGTAGCCGAGCAGCTCGCCCCGGGCGACCCGCAGGTCGATGCCGTCGACGGCGGCCACCCGCCGCTTCTCCCGGCGCAGCCGGCCCGCCCGGATGCGCACCGTGAAGTCCTTGCGCAGCCCTTCGGCCACGATCACGTCGGTCATGATCCCGTACTCCGGTAGTGCCGGACACCCGTACGCCAGGCCGCCGCGGCCAGGGCCGCCGCGACCAGCGCGACGGCCGGCGCGGCCCAGCCCACCGCGGCCGGCAGGCCCAGCGGGTCGGCCCGGCCCAGCAGCGCCAGCGCCGGGTGGTAGCTCACGAAGGCGAAACCCAGGCCGTACGCGAACAGCGCCCGGAACCAGCCACCGTAGACGGTGACCGGGTACGCGGTGAAGTCCCGCCCGCCGTACGTGACCGCGTTGGCCAGCTCACCGGAGTCGACCCACCAGAACGAGACGGTCGCGGTCGCGACGAACACCGAGCCGAAGAACACCACCCCGGCGAGCGGGGCGACGACGACCAGGGCGACCCGGGCCGGCGTCCACTCGATGCCGGCCGAGCCGAGCGCGACGACGAGGACGGCGAGGCCGAACACCGCCCGCGACACCTTGCGCAGCGGCAGGTCCATCAGCAGGAGCTGCGGCAGGGTGCCGAGCGGGCGGACCAGCACCGCGTCGAAGAGCCCGGTCCGCACGTACCGGGGCAGCCGCTCGATGTTGCCGACCAGCAGGTCGGCGGTGGCGAACGCGGCGGTGGCGAGCCCGACGATCACCATCGTCTCGCGGAGGGTGAAGCCACCCAGCTCCCGCGTCACCCCGAAGATCACCAGTACGGTGAGCACGTCGAAGACGGTGGAGCCGACGTTGCCGAGCACGTCCACGACGAACGACGTCCGGTACGCGGTCTGCGAGCGGGCCTGCGCGCCGAGCAGGGCCCGGTACGCCGCGAGCCTGCCTCCCGCGCCGGTCCGCTCAGCCACCGTGCACCACCAGGTGCTGCTCGGCGCGCCGCTGCACCCAGCGGCAGGCGGCCAGGATCACCACCGTCCAGGCGACCTGTAAGCCGACCAGGGCGACCTGCACGCCGGTCGGGTCCCGCTCGACCAGCACGTCGAGCGGGGTCTGCAACAGACTCGGGAACGGCGTGCCCAGCCAGAGCGCGACCTGGAGCCACTCGGGCAGGAAGCGCAGCGGGAAGTAGAGCCCGGCGAGCACCCCGGAGCAGACCGTCCAGAGGATCATCGCGCCCCGGACGTCGTGCAGCCGGTACGCGGACGCGTTGACGAGGAACCGGCAGCCGAAGCAGAGCACCACGGCGGCGAGCACGGACACCGCGAACAACGGTCCGGTGGCCCACCGCGACGGCACGTGCACCTCGAAGAAGAGCGGCCCGACCAGCACCGGCGGCACCATCCGGACCAGCACGGCGTGCCCGGCCCGCCCGAGGTCGGCGGCCAGGTACGCGGTGACCGGGTGCACCGGCCGGAGCAGGTCGGCGGCGATCTCGCCGGAACGGATCCGGTCGGCCAGCTCCGTCCAACCCCACAGCAGGACGACGGCGAGCAGGCCCTGGCTCACCCAGACGAACGTGGCCAGCTGACCCCGGTCGTACCCGGCGACGGTGCCCGCCGCCCCGGCCGCCGCGAGCAGCACGTAGCAGCGCAGGAACCCGAAGACGACGTTGGTGACCAGCCCGGCGACGGAGGCTTGCCGGTAGGTGGCGTAACGTCGGAAGCCCGAACCGGTTATAGCCTTAAATGTCCGGAACCATAGGATAACGTTTGAGGCCCGGGACGGTGCCACAGTGGCGGTGACCGAGCCCACGCCGTTACCCTCCATCCGCAGCTACGCCGTGCCGGAACGGGGGACTCTACCGGCAGGCGGGGTGCCCAGCGCGACAATGTGCAACGAGGTGACAATCGCCGTGAGCGAGCGGACGCGAGCCGGCCACCGGGGCGCGGCCGTGAGCGAGCGGACGCCCGCCGGCCGGCCCGGCGTGCCCGCCCGGGCGGGGCACGACCCCGCCGCCGCGCGCACCGACGACGGGTCGCCCGGATGAGTCGCGGCTACGGCGACCGGTGGCACGACCCCGCCGAGCCGTCCTGGGTGGTCGAGCCGACGAACGAATGGCACCCCCAGTTCCCCGGCCAGCGCTACCCCGGTGACATCGGCGTCGAGCACACCCCGCCGCCCGCCCCGCGTGGCCGGGCCGCCGTGGTCGGCCGGGCCGAGGTGCCGCCGCTCGCGCCGACCCGCCCCGACGGGACGTACGTCGGCCGGTCCTGGGACGACGAACCGGACGGCCGGCGCGGCCACCACGACGACCGGCGCCCGGGCGACGAGGCGTACCGCCCGCCGGCCGGCGACCCGGCCAGGACGGACACGCGGGGGCGGGGCCAGCGACCGGACCAGCGCAACGGCCGACCCGCCGGCGACCCTGGGTGGAGCCCCGACGACCACCGGGCCGACGGCCGTGGCCGCCACGACGACTCCGGCCGGTACGACGACCGCCGCCCCCGATACGAGCCGGCCGGACGGGACCGGCCGGTGTCCCCGGCGGGACACGCGGACCTCGGCTGGCTGCGGGAGACCGAGGAGGACCGACCCCGGGGCCCCGAGCCCACCCACGCCGGACACCGGGACGGCGCGGAGCCGCGCCGGACGCGCTACCCCTGGGGACGCTCCGGATCCGACGACCGGGGCCGGCCCGCCGCGCACTCCCCGGACCGTCGCAACGGCGGGCCACAGGACCACACGTACACCGGCCCGTGGGACCGCGCCGACGGGCCCCGTCACCCCGGCGCGCCCCACGGGCACGTCGTGCCCGACCCGCGGGACCGAATCGACGGCCGACGCGATCGCGCCCCGGACCATCCCCGCGACCCCCGTGGCGAAGGCCCCCGCGGCCGCGTGACGGACGGTCCCCGCGACGGCGCCCGCGACCGGGCTGCCGAGGGACCACGCGATCGGGATGCCGACGGTTCCCGGAACCACGCGGCGGGTCCGCCGCGACCGGCGGACCGCCGCCCGGAGCCCGCCGGCGAGGGACCGTGGGACCGTTCCGGCGACGGATCGCGGTACGGCCACGCCGACCGCCGGCCGCATCCCGAGCGGACGCAGGCCGAGCCGCCGTCGCGCGGTGCTCGTCATCGGGAGCACGACGGCCCGTGGGGCGGACGCGACGCGGCGGCGCGCGCGGACGGGTATCCGCAGCGCCGTCCCGCCGAGCCGGACCGCCCGCCCGCGTACCGGGACCCGGATCCCCAGCGGAACGGTGAGCGGGCCGGCGACCGTCCGGCGGACCGGTACCGTGCCGAACGACCGCAGGCCGACCGGCGGCCCGACGACCGGCTGCCCTGGCCGCCGCCCGGCCCGGTCCGCCCCGGTTTCGACCGGGACGCCGTCCGCCACGGCGAACCGCGGCCGGACCACTCCCGTCTGACCGAGCGGCCACCTCACGACGCCCGACCGGCGCGGTACGACGAGGTGCACCCGGCCGCGGGCGCCCGTCCCGCCGGCGCGCCGGTGTCCGTCCCGCCGTCCCCGGCGCACGACCGGCCCGTGTCCGGCGCGCCCGGCCGTCCCGTCTCCCCCGGGCCCGTCCCACCACCACCGGCACGGCCCGTCTCACCCGCACCCGCCCCGACCGGCGAGGACCGCCGACTCCCGGACCGACCCGTCTCCCCCGGACCCGTCCCACCACCGGCACGGCCCGTCTCACCCGCACCCGCCCCGACCGGCGAGGACCGCCGACTCCCAAACCGACCGGTCTCCCCGGCGTCTCGTCCCGGCCGGTACGACGACCGGCCGGCGCCGATCGCCCCCGGCACCGACGGGCCGGGCCGGTGGCCGGTACCTCCCGCCTCCGGTCACGATCGCGGGACGCCCGGCCGGCCGGTGTCCCCGGCTCCCGTCGACCACCGGCAGGACCGGCGACACCTCGACCGTCCGGTGTCACCGGCGGCCGGACACGCCGAGCGGCCCCCCGGCACCGCGCCCATCCCGTACGGACCGGACCGCCCGGTCTCCCCCGCCCCCCGCCCGTACGGACCGGCCACACCACCGGAGCCGGTCGACCGGCGGCCGGCACCGGAGCCGGGTGACCTCGGGGCGGATCGGGCGACGACGCGTCCCGGCTCGCCGGAGGACACCACGCCGCTTCCGTCGTCGCCGGACGATCGGCCCCGGGTCGAGTTCCGTCCGGCGCCGGAACGCGCGGCCCGGCCCGAGGACATCCGGCCGGCCGGCGCGTCCTCGACACAGGAGGAAGCGGCAACGGCCGGATCGGCACCGGACACCACCTCGGGCACGACGCCGGCCATCACGCCCTGGAACCCGCGCCGGTACGTGCCGCCACCGCCGTTGGATCAGCCCGCCGTCGAGCCGCCGCGCGCGCAGACCCCGAAGCGGAACGGCCCGGCCGCCTGGTTCGGGTCGGCCGCGCCGCCCGCCGAGCCGGAGCCGACGCAACCGACCTCGCCGGCGGAGGCTACCCCGGCTTCGCCGGTCAGCGCGGAGAGCGCGGCGGGCTCCGCCACGACCGCCGACACGGACGGGCGGCCCCTGCCGCCCGCACCAGCCGGCGACGAGCCGGTCGGCGGCACCGCTGCGACGTCATCCACCCCGACCTCGCCGGCACCTCCCACGGCGGCAGCGGACCCCGGCAGGCCCGCCCCGTCCGACGCCCTCCCGTCCGCGCCCGTGCCGTCCGGCTTGTTGGAGCCCCCGCCGGCGGTCGATCGACCTGTGTCGGCCCCACCCGCCCAGGTGGTGTCGGCACCACCCACCCGGCCGGTCTCGGCGCCACCGGCCGGCGCGGTGGAATCCCCCACACCGGTCCCGGCGCAGCCGGCCGCGCCCCGGTCGGCCGCGGCTCCCGCCGCCCCGGCAGCAGAGCACCCGGAGTTCACCGCACCGGCCCCGGAGACCCCACCGGCCGCCGAGGCACCGGCCACCACCGCCCCGGTCGCGACACCACCCACGCACCCGGTCGGCACGTCCCCAACCAACCCGACGTCACCGGTCTCCGCGCCACCCGCCCAGCCGGTGTCGGCGCCACCAGCCACCTCCCCGTCCCCGCCACCAGCCGCGACCGGTTCGACCCCGCTGGGCGACGACCTGTCGGATGCGCCGGTCACACCGCCGGTGGCGGCTTCCCCGATCCCCGAGCCCGCCGCCCCGCTGTCGGAACCGGCCGGTCACCGGAGCGACCGGGCGCACGAGCCGGGCGAGCGACCGGACACGGACGACGCCGCGGTGTCCGCCGCACCGGCCGGGCCGGCGGTCGCGCCGCGTCCGCCGGTGGAACCCCCGACGGCTGCCCCCTCGACCGGGACACCGCCGACCGTCGACCCGACGACCGCACCCGCGAGCGGCACCGACACGCGGCCGACGTCGGCAGCGCCCGTCGACGTTGCGGCCGAGCCGACGCCACCCGCCGCCGTGGACGCGGCGGGGTCGGCGACGGACATCCCCCCGTACGGAGCCGAAGGCGACCATGATCTGCCGGCATCCCCCGACGGCACCGGCGACACGACGGCGACCCCCGACGGCACCGGCGCGACAGCGCCGACCGGGGCCGGACCGACCGGCTCGGTAACGGCGCCCTCCTCGGACTCCAGCGAGGAGGGGCCCGACCCGCGCACCGACGCCGCGCCGGGCGGGACACGGTTGTCGGAGCAGGGTGATCCCGAGCAGATCCTCGCGAGCTACCACTGGCAGCTGGACCCGGCGACGCTCCGCGAGATCGTGACGGAACCCGACGAGTTCCGGGTGATCCGTCGCCGCCTCACCGAGAAGCTCGGTACGGCCGTCGACAACAGGTCCCGTGCCCGGCTGCTCAGCCTGCGGGCGGTGGTGTCCCGGATCGTCGGCGACCTGGACGACGCCCTCGCCGACGGGCGGCTCGCCCTCACGTACGCGGAGGCGACCGGTGAGCTGCGGCGGACGGCGCTGGCGCAGGCCCGGCTGGCGCACGTGCTGCGGTGGCGGGGCGAGTACGACGAGGCCGACCGGCTCCTCGCCGCGGCGAACTCGCCGGAGCTGCCCGACCGCCTGCGGGCCACGCTGCACGAGCACGCCGGCCGGTGCTGCTTCGACCAGGGCCGGCTGATGGAGGCGTGCGACCACTTCGAGCGGGCGCTGAACCTGCGGGGCGCCGCCGACCCCGAGCTGCTGGCGCGGGTCCGGATGAGCCTGGACGCGGTGACCGAACGGGCGGCGGGGACGGGCTTCGGGCCGTACCCCCGGAGCCGGGAGGAGCTGCTGGAGCGGGACCGGCCCCCGGTGCCCGCGCGCGACGGCGAACGCTGGGGGTACAGCGACCCCGACGGCGACCTGGTGATCGGCGCGGAGTACGCGGAGGCGCAGCCGTTCCGGGAGGGGGTGGCCTGGGTACGCCGGCCGACGACCGACCGGTGGTCGCTGATCGACCTCACCGGCGCGACCGTGCTGGAGCCGTCCTGGACGGCGGTGCGCCCGTTCTCCGACGGGCTGGCGTGGGTGTCGCACGGCGAGCCCGGCGGCTGGCGGGCGATCGACATGACCGGCGAGGTGGTCGTGCCGCCGGGTTTCGCCGACGTACGCCCGTTCCGGCGCGGCGTCGCCGCGGTCCGCCGGGAGGGCTGGGGAGCGGTGGACCGCACCGGCCGGATCGTGGTGCCGACCCGCTACCACGGGTTCGCGACCACCCTCGCCGACGGCCGGCACGTCGACGGTTTCACCGACGAGGGCCTGGCCGTGGTGGACGTGGCCGGGCGGTACGGCGTGGTGGACCGGACCGGGCGGGTGGTCGTGCCGCCGGTACACCCGGCGCTGGTGGTGCACTCCGTCGCGTTCCTGGTCGCCGTCGGCACCGGCCGCTGGGGGGCGCTGGACCGGCGGGGCGAACCGTTGATCGACCCGGTGCACCCCGACCGGGGCGAGGTGGCGGCCGAGATCGACCGGCTGCTCACCGACACCGTGCCGGTGATCTGACCGGCCCTAGGCGGCGCGCTCCGGCGGCCGGGTCCGGCGCTGCCCGGGACGAGGTCCCCGACGCCTCGGCCAGCCGCCGGTGCCCGGGGCAGGCCGGCGACCGTCCGGCGCGGCCGGCCGCCCCGTGCCCCGCCAGCCACCCGGGCGGTGCGCCCCCTGCTGACGCGGCCGGAGCCCGCCGGGCCTCACAGCCGGTCCCGGACCAGGCCGGCGAGCCGGACCATGGTGTCGCGGTCGCGGTCGTCGACGACGCTCGTGACCACCCGCAGCCGGCAGATCCGGTCGCCGTCGGCGAACTCCGCCTCGTCGATCACGAACCGGATCCCGTCCGGGCCCGGTTCGGGCTCGCCCAGCACCGGGTCGGGCGTTGGCAGGACGCCCTGCGGGGCGGTGCCGGGCCGGCCCACGAACAGGGTGACGGAGTGGCCGGTTTCCCGGTTCTCCCACACGCAGCCGTCGGCGCCGGCGACGCCGGTGCCGGCCCGTCCGATGACGTCGGTGATCTCGGCTTCGGTCAACAGCGAACAGTCGTCGACCTCCTCGCCACCGGCGGCCGGCCCGCCGGTGGTCGGCCCCGCCTGGTCCGACGCGCCGGCCGGGGGTGGAGCGGTCGGGGACGGGTCGGTGGCGCAGCCGGCGAGGGCCGGCCCGAGTGCCAGGACCAGGGCGGCGACGGTGGCCGTACGGAACCGTCGGCTCCGCGCCGGAACGGTCGACGCGACGGGTTGCACGATCATGCTTCGCTCCTCGGGAGACGGGTCGGTCACCGGCCGGGCGGGGGCCCGAGCAGGTCGATGCCGTGCCGTGCGGCGGCGTGGCCGAGAGCCGCCGGGTCGATCGGCGCCGGGTCCGGCAGCCGGCGTTCCGCCGCCGGGACGCCGGCCTCGGCGGCGAACCCCTCGAACCCGGACGGAGTGGTGATCTGCAACGCCCGCAACGGCTCGTCCTCGCCGACCACGAAGGTGTGCGGGACTCCGACCGGCAGCAGGACGAAGTCACCGGGCCCGGCGCCGAACCGCTCGTCCCCGCAGTGGAACACCGCGGTGCCGGAAATCAGGTAGAACATCTCGTCCTCCACCTGGTGCCGGTGCAGGGGCGGGGCGAAGCCCGGCGGGTTGACGAACTGCGCCACCGTGATCCGCCCGCCGGTGTGCGCACCGGACGCCTTGACCGTGACCAGGTTGCCGAGGAACCAGTACGCCTCTCCGTCGTCGGGGCGGAGCACGTAGGGGTGAACGGACATGTCGCCTCCCGGCGGACCGACGTGATAGTCGATGAACACTGCACTATTGGATAGCCAGAAGTACAGTGAATGTGTTGCTAGTATGACGACGCCATGGGTGAAGTCAAGGACGGAAAGCCGACGCGGCCGTACCGGTCCCGGGTCCGGGAGGAGAGCGCCCGCCGCACCCGGCAGGCCGTGGTCCGCGCCGCGACCGATCTCTTCGTCGCTCGCGGCTACACGGCGACATCGCTGGCCGACGTCGCCGCCGAAGCCGGAGTGGCCCGCCCCACCGTGTTCGCGGCGTTCGGCTCGAAGGCGGCCCTGCTGCGCCAGGTGCTCGACGAGGCGCTCGCGGGGGACGACGAGCCGGTGCCGGTGGCGCAACGCCCCTGGTTCCGCCCGGTGCGGGAGGGGCGCACCGGCGCCGAGGTGCTCGACGGGTACGCCGGCGTCTGCACCCTGATCGGCGCCCGCGCCGCCCGCGTGTTCGAAACGGTCCGCCGCGCCGCCGACGGCACGCCCGAAGCGGCCGAGGTCTGGCAGACCCTGCTGCGCAACCGGCGGGCCGGCGCCCGGATGGTGGTCGAGCGGCTGCGCGAACTCGACGTGCCGTTGCGGCAGGGGTCCGACGTGGAGCACGCGATCGACGAGCTGTGGTTCTACAACGACCCCGCCCACTACGGCGCGCTGGTGCTGGACCGCGGCTGGCCCGAGGATGCCTTCCGGGCCTGGCTGGGCCGCAGCATGCGGCACGCCCTGCTGCCGGCCTGACGGTCGCCGCGCCGCGCCCCCAGCCCTCGGGGTGAGGATCCACACCACCGGGCAACCGGTGAACCCCGGTGCACGCCGGACTAGGGTCGAGGGATGGAATTCCGACACCTGGGCCGGTCCGGCCTCATGGTCAGTGAGATCTCGTACGGCAACTGGATCACCCACGGCTCGCAGGTCGAGGAGGAGGCGGCGTTCGCGTGCGTCCGGGCCGCCCTGGACGCCGGCATCACCACCTTCGACACCGCCGACGTGTACGCGGGCACCCGCGCCGAGGACGTCCTCGGCCGGGCGTTGGAGAACGAGCGGCGCGAGGGCGTCGAGCTGTTCACGAAGGTGTACTGGCCGACGGGGCCGGGTCGTAACGACCGGGGCCTGTCCCGCAAGCACATCATGGAGTCGATCAACGGCTCGCTGCGCCGGCTGCGCACCGACTACGTCGACCTCTACCAGGCCCACCGGTACGACTACAGCACCCCGCTCGAAGAGACGATGGAGGCCTTCGCCGACGTCGTCCACTCCGGCAAGGCTCTCTACATCGGCGTCTCCGAGTGGAAGGCCTCGCAGATCCGCGAGGCCCACCAGCTCGCCCGCGAGCTGCGCATCCCGCTCGTCTCCAACCAGCCGCAGTACTCGATGCTCTGGCGGGTCATCGAGGCTGAGGTCATCCCCACCAGCGAGGAGCTGGGCGTGGGGCAGATCGTCTGGTCCCCGATGGCGCAGGGCGTGCTGTCCGGCAAGTACCAGCCGGGCCAGCCGCCGCCGGCCGGCTCCCGCGCCACCGACGAGAAGTCCGGCGCGGGCTTCATCGCGCAGTGGATGACCGACGAGGTCCTGACCCGGGTGCAGCGGCTCAAGCCCCTCGCCGAGCAGGCCGGGCTCAGCATGGCCCAGCTCGCCATCGCCTGGGTGCTGCAGAACCCGAACGTGTCCTCGGCGATCGTCGGCGCGTCCCGCCCCGAGCAGGTCCACGACAACGTCAAGGCGGCCGGCGTGAAGCTCGACGCCGACCTGCTCAAGGCCATCGACGAGATCGTCGAGCCGGTCACCGAGCGCGACCCGTCCCGCACGGAGTCCCCCGCCCAGCGCCCGTGACGCGCACCGTCGCGGCCGGCGTGCGACATCGGCGCCGGCCGCGACGGACGGGAACCGCCGCGATCCGCCGTCAGCCCTGCCAGAAGCGCACGAGCTCCAGGCCGCGGGCGTACAGGCCCGGCGGCAGGCCGAGGGCGTCGCCGACGGCGAAGACCGCCCCGAAGAACCAGCCGCCGATGGTCGGGTTCCACAGCAGCGCGAACAACAGGATGAAGCCGTACGGCGCGAAGAGGTCGTACATCCGGCGGTACGGCGGGCTGAGCCACGGCTGGATCATGTTGCCGCCGTCAAGACCCGGCACCGGGAGCAGGTTGAGCAGGCTCGCGGTGAGCTGGAGGAAGGCCAGCAGCGCCACGGCGGCCCAGAAATCGACCGGCCCGCCGCCGGGCGCGCCGACGCGGAGCGCGGCGACCAGCACCAGGGTGAACAGCACGTTGGTGGCCGGCCCGGCGAGGCTCACCAGGGTGTGCCGCAGCCGCCCCGGGATGGCGTGCCGGTCCACCCAGACCGCACCGCCGGGCAGACCGATGCCGCCGAGCAGCACCACCATCACCGGCAGCGCGATGGACAGCAGCGGGTGACTGTATTTCAACGGGTTGAGCGTCAGGTAGCCCTGGTGGGCGACGCTGCGGTCACCGGCCCGGAAAGCGACGAGTGCGTGCGCGTACTCGTGCAGGCAGAGCGAGACCAGCCAGCCGGACACGACGAAGAGGAACACGTCGAACCGGACGTTGCCGAACCCGCGCCAGGTCATCACCGCGCTGGTGACGAAGAGCGCCACCAGGGCGAGGAAGACCGGGCTGGGCCGGAACGCCGCCCGGGGTACGCCGAGCACCAGCCCCTCGCCACCCGGGCGGTCGCCGGCCATCACTCCGCCGGAGGCAGCAGGCTCATCCGGTACTCCACGCGGTCGTCCTCGACGAGCGCGACCGAGGTGACGCCGGACGCCGCGAGCTCCCGCCAGGTCTGGCCGATCCAGGACTCGGCGTCCGCCTGGCTGCCGAACGACTCCGCCGGACCCTGCGCCGGCTCGCCGTTCGTGCCCTCGTACCGCCAGCTCCACGCCATGTGCGCGTCTCCCCTCGCCGCTGATCTCCCGCCAGAGTAATGGGCCGGACGGACAACGGCTGCGCGTCGGGTGAGTGCGTGATCGCCCCGCGGGGGCCGGCCGGTACCGTGACCCGGTGCTGACTCGAGGTGTGACGCTCAGCGACCGGTACCGGTTGGACGAGCGGGTGGCAACCGGCGGCATGGGGGCGGTCTGGCGGTGCACCGACGTCGCACTGGAACGCGTGGTGGCGGTGAAGGTGCTGCTCCCGGCGCTGACCGAGGACCCGGAGTTCACCACCCGGTTCCGCTCCGAGGCCCGGATGCTGGCGGCGCTGCGCCACCCCGGCGTGGTCGCGGTGCACGACGTCGGGCGGGCCACCCTCGGCGACGGCTCCGCGGTCGACTACCTGGTGATGGAGTACGTCGACGGCGAGCCGCTCGGCACCTGGCTGCGCCGGGCGGGGCGGCTCGACCCGGCCTCGACCATGTCCGTGGTGGCGCAGGCCGCCGACGCGCTGCACGCCGCGCACGTCGCCGGCATCGTCCACCGCGACGTCAAGCCGGGGAACCTGCTGGTGAAGCGGGACGGCCGCGTGGTGCTCGTCGACTTCGGCATCGCCCGCTCCGGCACCACGGCCGGCCTCACCGCCGCGAACATGGTGCTCGGCACCGCCTCGTACATGTCCCCCGAGCAGGCCGCGAACCAGCCGGTCTCCCCCGCGACGGACGTCTACGCCCTCGGCGCCGTGGCGTACGCCTGCCTCGCCGGCCGGCCACCGTTCGACGGGGACAACCCGTTGCAGGTGGCCCTGCGCCACCTGCAGGACGAGCCCGCGCCGCTGCCCCCGGAGACCCCGGCGGGGGTCGTCGCCGTGGTGGAGCGCGCCATGGCGAAGCGCCCGGCCGACCGCTGGCCCGACGCGGCGGCGCTGGCCGACGCCGCCAGCGCGGCGCGGGAGGCGACCCTGGCGGTGGTCCCGGACTCGGCCCGTCCACCGTGGGCGGTCGCCGGAGCGTCGCCCGCCGCCGGCCCGCCGGGATTCTCCACCGCCGCACCGGTCCCACCGTCCACCGCCGCACCGGTCCCGCCGTCCACCGCCGCACCGGTCCCGCCGATCCCCGCTGCCGCCGCCGCGCCGGACGGCAGGGGCCCGGACGGCTCGGGGCCGTCCACGCCGCCGGGGCAGCCGTCCGCCCACCAGACCGACCCGACGTCGTCGCCCACCCGGGAGGAGCCCGCCGCCCGGCGGCCCGGCCGGCGGGCCGCCCTCGTCGGCGCGGCCGTCGCGGTCGCCGTCGTGACCGTCGGCGCCGTCACAGCCGCGGCGCTGCTCACCGACGGAAGCAGCACCGCCCCTGACAGGGACCGCGCCACCCCGGCCGCCGCCGCCTCCGTGGGCGGGATCAACCCCGGGAGCCCGACGCCCAGCGCGGCGGCCCCGACCGGCACCGGGCGTCCGGCCACCGCCGCCACCCCGTCGGCGGGCCGCACCTCGGCCCCCGCCTCGGCGGCTCCGGCGCCCGCGCCGTCGGACGCGGGTACCGCCACCGCCACGTCGCCGCGCCCGGGGCCGACCACCGCCACCGCCGCTCCCCCGAAACCCAACCCGTACACCGCGGGCGAGGTGTGCGGCAGCGGCTACCAGGTGATCGACTCCGCCCCGCTGACCGCCGGCGGCACCCGGACGGGGCGCGTCTACCTGCTGTACCACAATGGCACCGGCACCAACTGCGTGGTGACGCTCAAGGACAGCGCCGTGGGCACGGCCACCGCCGCGTCGGCCTGGCTGGAGGTGCAGGGGCGGGCGCGCAGCACCGACAGCGGGTCGTTCGCGTACTACGCCGGCCCGGTCCGCGCCAAGGCCGCCGGGGTCTGCGTCAAGTGGGGCGGGTCGACCGGCGGCGCCAGCTACGGCAGCGGTTTCGAACACTGCGGATGAGGTCGCGCGGACCGGCCGGCGGCGTACGGGCCGGAGGGCGGCGGGACACCGGGCGGCCTTAAGGTACGGGCATGTCCGTTGACGGGTGGAACACGGTCCTGGTGCTCGGCGGTATCCGGTCCGGCAAGTCCGAGTTCGCCGAGTCCCTGGTCGCCGACGCGCCGCTGGTCCGCTACGTGGCCACCGCCGCCGACGCCGGCGACGACGAGGAGTGGGCGGCGCGGTTGGCGGCCCACCGGGCCCGCCGCCCGGAGACCTGGACCACCGAGGAGACGGCCGGGGACCCGCGTCGGCTGGCGGACGTGATCTCCGCCGCCGGGTCGCACGAGACGCTGCTCGTCGACGACCTGGGCGGCTGGGTGACCGTCCTGCTCGACCCGGCCCATCAGCCGGCCGACGACACCGCCACCGTCGCGGAACTGGCCGAGGCGGTGCGTTCCTGCCGGGCCCGGCTGGTGGTGGTCAGCCCGGAGGTCGGGCTCTCCCTGGTGCCGACCACCACCCTCGGCCGGGCCTTCACCGACGCGCTCGGCGCGGCCAACCGCGCGGTCGCCGACGCCTGCGACGCGGTCGTCCTGGTGGTCGCCGGCCAGCCGGCCTGGCTGAAGCCCGCCGCGCCGGCGGCCCCCGGACCGCCGCCGAGCGTCACCGTGGGAGCGGCGGGCGCCCCCACGCTGGACGGCGGGGCCGGCGAGCCGACCGACGAGACCGAGGTGACGCCGCGCGGGGAGCCGGCGGCGCTGCCCGAGGTGCTGACCCCGACCGCCCCGGCGGGACCCGCCGACGACGGCGGCACCGCCTGGGCGGCCCCGACGATGGCGCTGCCGATGGTCGCCACCGGCCTGGTCATCCAGCCGGGCATGGAACTGCCCATGCCCGACGAGTACGCGGGGCCGCAGGCCGTGGACCGGCTCGCCACCCTGGACGTGCCCGGCGCCGGGTTCGGCGTGCTCGACCGGGTGGTCGGCTTCGCCGCCGCGACGCAGGGCACCCCGACACCGGTGCCCTGGGGCCCGGTGCGGGCACTGCTGGTGCACGGCGACCACGCGGGTGGCGCCGCCGCCGGCACGGTCCCGGGCGACTCCACCCGCCGCGCCCAGGACGCCCGGGCGGGCCGGGGTGCCCTCGCGCGGCTGGCCGCGGAGTCCGGCGCCAGCCTCCAGGTGGTGGACGCGCCGACCGCCGGCCCGATCGAGGTCGAGCCGGCGCTGGCCCTCGACCAGGTCGAGTCGGCGCTGCGCCAGGGCTGGCGGCTGGCCGAGCAGGCCGCCGACGACGGCGTACGGCTGCTGGTGCTGGGCGCGTGCGGCGCCGGCACCGAGGCGGCGGCCGCGGCGGTGCTGGCCGCCACGGCCGGCGCCGAACCGCCCACCGTGCTCGGCCGGGTCCTCACCGACGCGGGCGAGTACGACGACGCCTCCTGGATGGTCCGCTGCGCTGCCGTCCGGGACGCCCTGCACCGCAGCCGGCACTCGCCGCGCGGCGCCAAGGACATCCTGGCCGAGTTGGGCGGCGGCGACATCGCCGTGGCCACCGGCGTGCTGCTCGGCGCGACCGCGCGGCGGCTGCCGGTGCTGCTCGACGGGCCGGTCGGCGTGGCCGCCGGCCTGGTCAGCCGGGACCTGGCCGGTCAGGCCCGGCACTGGTGCCTGCTCGCCGACCACGGCGGGCACCCGGCGGTACGGCTGGCCGCCGACGTGCTCGGCCTGACCCCGCTGCTCGACCTGCGGCTGGACCTGGGCGAGGGCGCGAACGCGCTGGTGGCGCTGCCGCTGCTGCGTTCGGTGCTCGGGCTGGCCGCCGCGCTGCCGGCGCACCCGGCGTTGGGCGGCGGCGTCCCGGACGAGACCGAGCCGGAGACCGGGGAACCCGACGCCGAGGAGCCGGACTTCCACGAGCCGGAACCGGCGGGGCCGGGGCCGACCACGACCGAGCCGGACTTCCACGAGCCGGAACCGGCGGGGCCAGGGCCGACCACCACCGAGCCGCGGTCCGCGTCCCTGGATCCGTCCGGCTGGCGTGCCGGCTGACTCGCGGCTCGCCGCCGGGGTGCGGCTGGCGCTGACCACGTTCACCACGCTGCCGGTGCGCGCCGGCCGGATCGACCGGGCGGTCGCGGGCACCGCGATGGCGCTCGCTCCCGCCGTCGGCGCGCTGCTCGGCGCCGCCCTCGCCGGGGTGCTGCTGCTCGTCGGCGCGCTCGCGCCGCCGCTGGTGGCGGCCGGCGTCACGGTCGCCGCCGGCGCGCTGCTCACCCGGGGCCTGCACCTCGACGGGCTGGCCGACACCGTGGACGCGCTCGGGTCGTACCGGCGGGGAGCGGCCGCGCTGGAGATCATGAAAAAGCCGGACGTGGGCCCGTTCGGGGTGGTCGCGCTGGTGGTCGTACTCCTCGTGCAGGCGGCGGCGCTCGCGGACCTGGCCGGGCGGTCGGGGCCCGCGGTGCTGGCGGCGGTGGTGACCGCGACCGCCGCCGGCCGGCTCGGGGTCGCGGTGGCCTGCCGGCGCGGGGTGCCCGCGGCCCAGCCGGAGGGCCTGGGCGCGCTGGTCGCCGGCACCGTCGGGCCGCTCGCGCTGGCCGCCGGCGCGGCCGCCGTCGGGCTGGTGGCGGTCGCGGCCGTGCCGGGCCGGCCGTGGCAGGGGCCGCTCGCCGTCGCCGTCGCCCTCGCCGTCGCGGTGGGGCTGCTGCGGCACGTGGTACGCCGCCTCGGCGGCGTCACCGGCGACGTGCTGGGCGCGACGGTGGAGGTGGTCACCACGCTGACCTACCTGGGACTGGTGTTGTCCGGCTGAGTTCGGCCCCGCCCGGCGGGTAGCGTTCGGGGCGACAGCACCGGCGCGGCCATCCCGGGGGACGACATGCTCATCACGGACGACTTCCTGCCGGTACCGGTCCCCGAGTCGCTGAGCGCGACCTACCTGGTGCCGATGGCCGGGTTGCCGGCGGTGGGCACGAAGACGGCGGTGCAGCGGCTCGCCGGGCGGCTGGCCGAGCCGGTGCACGGGCTCGCGCGGCAGATGCTGGACAGCCCGCTGATGAGCGTGGACACCCGGCCGGTCGACGAGTTCCCCGAGCTGCCGCCGGACCTGCTGACGGCGTTCGGCGCGACCGAGGCGCAGCTGGCCCGGCTGGCGGCGGCGACCCACCTGGTGGTGGTGCAGGCCGAGTACCGGCCGGGGTGGCCGCCGGCGCACGAGTGGGCGGCCCGGGCGGTGGCCGCCGCGGTCGCCGACACGGTCGGCGGCGACGTGGTGGACGTCTTCGGGCTCCAGTTCCTGGACCCGGCGACCGCGCTGCGGTCGCTGCCGGACGCGCAGGGGCGGATCCGGCTGGTCGACTGGGTGCTGGTGCCGTACTCGTCGGACGCCGAGGGGCTGTGGTTCACCACGAAGGGGCTGCGGCGCTTCGGCCTGCTGGAGCTTCAGGCGCAGGGGGTGCCCGACCATCTCACCAGGGCGTGGGGCGCGGTGATGACCGGGGCGGCGCGCCGGCTGCTGCGGGACTGGACGGACGGCCTGGCCGGCGAGGAGGTGCCGGCGTTCGTGCAGTTGCCGGTGCTGGCCACCGTCACCGGGCACGACATCGCGGTGGCGTACGGCAACCCGGAGCAGCACGGGGCGACCGCGCCGGTGCTGCTCCGGCTGGAACTGGACCCGGCGACCGACCCGGAGGCCGACTCGTTCCTCAGCCTGCGCCCGCCCGCCGGGCACCCCGGCCCGGACGGTCGCTACTACGCCGCCGCCTGCGCCACGCTCTTCAACGGCATCCAGCCGGACGTGCGGTACGCGCGGCCCGGGGACGCGATGAGCCGTGCGGTCGCCACCGCCCGCGCCTCGCTGGGCGACATCCGGGCGCGGTTCCTCGCCGGGCAGCTACCGCCGGAGACGCAGCTCGTGGTCAAGTACGGGCTGTCGGGTGACGACGGCCCCGAGTACGTCTGGGCCGGGGTGACCTCCTGGGCCGTGCCGGAGCGGATCGAGGGTGCGAGCGCCAGCGACGCGAACACCGACCCGACCGTCCGGATCGGCTCCCCGGTGGTGGTGGAGGCGACCGACGTGGTCGACTGGGCGGTCCTCGACGGCACCGGCGTCATCGAGGGCGGCTGGACCCAGGCCGTCCTGGACGCCGGCGAACGCCCCACCCCACCCCTCTGATACCCCCCCCACCCCACACCCGACCAGCGTGATCATGGAGTTAGCGGGCGAGTTGATCTCCAAATCACCCGTCAAATCCATGATCAACGGGGATCGGTGTCAGCGGACCGAGGGGTTCACGAACGGGGGGCGGGTCAGGCGCATCGGCGCGCGGCGGCCGCGGATGTCGACCTCGACCTCGGTGTCGTCCGTCAGGTTGGGGGCCGTGTCGATGAGGGCCAGGGCGATGCCCTGCTTGCGCGTCGGGCTGAAGGTGCCGCTGGTGATGGTGCCGACCCGGGTGTCGCCGACGTACACGGCCATGCCGGGGCGCGGGATGGCGCGGTCGACCGCCGCCAGGCCGCGCAGCGTCCGCCGGGGGCCGGCGCCCTTCTCCGCGAGCAGCGCGTCCCGGCCCCAGAAGGCGGGCTTGTCCCAGCCCACCGCCCAGCCCGAGCGGGCCTGCACCGGGGTGATATCCAGCGACAGGTCCTGCCCGTGCAGCGGGTACCCCATCTCGGTGCGCAGCGTGTCTCGGGCCGCCAGGCCGCAGGCCCGCAGCTCGTACGCCTCCCCGGCGGCGAACAGCGCGTCCCACACGGCGACCGCGTCGCCCGCGGGCACGACCAGCTCGTACCCCAGCTCCCCGGTGTAGCCGGTGCGGCAGACGGTCAGCTCGGCGCCGGCGAGGGTGGCGGTCGAGAAGCTCATGTACCCGTGCTCGGTGGGCAGGCCCAGGGCGCCGAGCAGGTCGGCCGAGCGCGGGCCCTGCACGGCGAGGACCGCGTACGCCTCGTGCTCGTCGCTGACCGTGACCGACGGCGGCGCGGCGGCGCGCAGGCGGCGCACGACCTCGGCGGTGTTCGCGGCGTTCGGGACGAGGAAGACGTGGTCGTCGCCGTGCAGGTAGGCGATGATGTCGTCCACCACGCCGCCGGTGGCGTCGTCGCAGCAGAGCGTGTACTGCGCCCGGCCCGGCCCGATGCGGCCCAGGTCGTTACTCAGGCAGGCGTTGACGAAGTCCGCCGCGCCGGGACCGGTCACCCGAGCCTTGCCCAGGTGGGACACGTCGAAGACGCCGACCGAGGTGCGCACCGCGGTGTGCTCCCTGAGCACGCCGCCGCCGGCGTACTCCAGCGGCATCTCCCACCCGCCGAACGGGGCGAACTTGGCGCCGGCGGCGGTGTGCCGGTCGTGCAGCGGGGAACGGCGGAGCCGGGTCTCGGCGGCGCCGGAGGTCACGTCGGTCATGGGTGGGAACTTACCGGGGCCTGAACCGCTGGTTAGCATCGGCGGGACCCGCCGGAGCCGTCGGCGGGACAGCCCTCACCTCCGGCGGGTACGGTCCGCCGGAGACCTTCATCGCCGGTTCGCGACGATGCGACCGGCCCGGCCCGCCCGGGAGCAGCTTCAGTGACACCGCCCAGCACCACCACCCTGAGCCTGGTCGACACCGACCCCGCCGAACTCGCCGTCGACGCCATCGTCATCGGTGTGCACAGCCAGACCGGCGAGCCGGCCGCCGGCAGCGGCCACGCCGCCACCCTGCTGCTGGCCAGCGGCGCGGAGAGCATCGCCGCGGCCTTCGACGGAAAGCTGACCGAGACGCTGGCGCTGCTCGGTGCGACCGGCGGCCCCGGCGAGGTGATCAAGCTCGCCACGCTCGGCACGGTCACCGCCCCGGTGGTCGCCGCGGTGGGCCTCGGGCCGGAGCCGACCGGCGCCGCCCCCGCCCCGGAGGCCCTGCGCCGGGCGGCCGGCGCGGCCGTTCGGTCCCTGGCGGGCGCCTCCCGGGTGGCCCTGGCCCTGCCGCTGCCGGACGACACCGACGCGCCGGCGGCGCTGCGGGCGGTCGCGGAGGGCGCCCTGCTCGGCGGCTACCGGTTCGCCGGCTACAAGACCCGCCCCCAGCCCGCCCGCCGTGAGCCGGTGGCCGAGGTGCTGGTGTCGGTGCCGGACGCGGGCGACGCGGTCGCCACGGCCGAGGTGGCCCGGGCGCAGGCGGTGACCGACGCGGTGCGCCGCACCCGGGACTGGGTGAACACCGCCCCGAACGACCTGCGCCCGCCGGCGTTCGCCGACGCCGTGGCCGCCGCCGCTCGCGAGGCCGGCCTGGCGGTCGAGGTTCTCGACGAGGCGGCGCTGCGCGAGGGCGGGTACGGCGGCATCGTCGCCGTCGGCCAGGGCTCGGAGGCCCCGCCGCGGCTGGTGCGGATCAGCTACACCCCGGCCGGCGGCGGCACCGGCAAGCGGGTCGCGCTGGTCGGCAAGGGCATCACCTTCGACACCGGCGGCATCTCGATCAAGCCCGCCCAGGGCATGTGGGAGATGAAGTCCGACATGGCGGGCGCCGCCGCCGTGGCCGCCGCCATGCTGGCGGTCGCCGCGCTCAAGCCGTCCGTGCCGGTGACCGCGTACCTGCCGATGGCGGAGAACATGCCGTCGGGCACGTCGTACCGGCCGGGCGACGTGATCACGATGTTCGACGGCAAGCGGGTCGAGGTGCTGAACACCGACGCCGAGGGCCGGATGATCCTCGCCGACGCGATCGCCCGGGCCTGCGCCGACGGCTGCGACTACCTCTTCGAGACCTCCACCCTGACCGGCGGCCAGGTCATCGCGCTGGGCAAGAAGGTGGCCGGTGTGATGGGCACCCCGGAGCTGTGCGACCGGGTGAAGGTGGCCGGCGACGCGGTCGGCGAGCCGGCCTGGCCGATGCCGCTGCCAGACGACGTACGCAAGGGCATGGACTCCGACGTGGCCGACATCTCCCAGGTCAACGCCGGCATGGACCGGGCGGGTCACATGCTCCAGGGCGGGGTGTTCCTGCGCGAGTTCGTCACCGCGGACGTGTCGTGGGCGCACATCGACATCGCCGGGCCGAGCTACCACTCCGGCGAGCCGACCGGCTACTGGACCAAGGGCGGCACCGGCGTCCCGGTCCGCACCCTGCTGCACCTGATCGAGGACGTCGCCGCCAACGGCTGACGCGCAAGGAAGGGCCCCTTGTGCAACGCCTGGCGTTGCACAAGGGGCCCTTCCTAACACCTCGGGCGCTGGGTACGCCCACCTCAGAACAGTTCGGGGCGGCGCTTGCGGCGTTCGTTGTAGTCGCGCATCCGCTGCGGGTAGCCCATCAGGCGGACGTCGTACACCGGGATGCCCATCCGGTAGGCGAAGCGCCGCGCGCCGTCGGGACCGTCGATGCGGCGGCGGGTCCACTCGCCGTCGCTGGCGATCAGCATGACCGTGGTCTCGGTGACGGTCGTCCGGGGCTCGATGTACGCCTCGACACCCTGCCGGGTGCGGACGAAGTTCTCAAGGTGCTCCAGATCGGCACGGTCGGCCGCGCGGTCCAGGCTGACCGCAGGCCTCTTCTTCCGTCGTCGGAACAGTCCCACCGGCCGTCTCCCCCAACCCGCGTCATCGAAGCCCGTGCCAAGCGTACGTGTCGACGACGTGTCGTTGGGCACCTCGTTACGCGGGCGGAGCGCGGTGGTGACAAGATGACCGAGGTGGGGTGTGCCCGCATTACCCTGCTGTGACCCCCCGAATGCAGCGACGCGACCTGGGAGTTGGACGTGAGCGAGCCGAACCAGACCTTCGACATCGTCATCCTCGGAGGTGGCAGCGGCGGCTACGCGACGGCGCTGCGCGCCGCCCAGCTGGGCCTCTCCGTCGCGCTGGTCGAGAAGGGCAAGCTCGGCGGTACCTGCCTGCACAACGGTTGCATCCCGACCAAGGCGCTGCTGCACGCGGCGGAGATCGCCGACCAGACCCGCGAGTCGGAGCAGTTCGGCGTCAAGGCCGAGCTGGTCGGCATCGACATGGCGGCGGTCAACTCGTACAAGGACGGGGTCGTCTCGCGGCTGTACAAGGGCCTGCAGGGTCTGGTGGGCGGCGCGAAGAACATCACCTTCGTGGCCGGCGCCGGCAAGCTGGTCGCGCCGAACGCCGTCGAGGTCGACGGCAAGCGCTACACCGGCCGCAACGTCGTCCTGGCCTCCGGCTCGTACGCGAAGAGCCTGCCCGGCCTGGAGATCGACGGTGAGCGGGTCATCACGAGCGACCACGCCCTGACCCTGGACCGGGTCCCGTCGTCGGTGATCGTGCTCGGCGGCGGCGTGATCGGCGTCGAGTTCGCCAGCGTGTGGAAGTCCTTCGGCGTGGACGTCACGATCGTCGAGGCGCTGCCGCGGCTGGTCGCCGCCGAGGACGAGGAGTCGTCGAAGGCGCTGGAGCGGGCGTTCCGCAAGCGGAAGATCAACTTCAAGGTCGGCAAGCCGTTCGAGAAGGTCGAGAAGACCGACGGCGGCGTCAAGGTGACGATCCAGGGCGGCGACACCGTCGAGGCGGAGCTGCTGCTGGTCGCCGTCGGCCGCGGCCCCAACACCGCCAACCTCGGGTACGAGGAGCAGGGCGTGAAGATGGACCGCGGCTACGTGCTGACCGACGAGCGGCTGCGCACGAACGTGCCGAACGTCTACGCCGTCGGCGACATCGTGCCCGGCCTCCAGCTCGCCCACCGGGGCTTCCAGCAGGGCATCTTCGTCGCCGAGGAGATCGCCGGGCAGACCCCGGCCGTGATCGACGAGGCCGGCATCCCCCGGGTCACCTACTCCGACCCGGAGCTGGCGTCGGTCGGCCTGACCGAGGCGAAGGCCAAGGAGCAGTACGGCGCCGACAAGGTCAGGACCTACAACTACAACCTGGGCGGCAACGGCAAGAGCCAGATCCTCAAGACCACCGGTTTCGTGAAGCTGGTGCGGGTCGAGGACGGGCCGGTCGTCGGCGTGCACATGGTGGGCGCCCGGGTCGGCGAGCTGATCGGCGAGGCCCAGCTCATCTACAACTGGGAGGCGTACCCGGCCGAGGTGGCGCAGCTCGTGCACGCCCACCCGACGCAGAACGAGGCCCTGGGCGAGGCGCACCTGGCCCTCGCCGGCAAGCCGCTGCACGCGCACGCCTGACACGACAACCGCGGCGTCCGGCGACGGGCGACGATCCCACCAGGGGAACCGAAGGAGTCTGGAGAACATGCCGGTATCGGTCACCATGCCCCGGCTCGGCGAGAGCGTCACCGAGGGCACCGTCACGCGCTGGCTCAAGCAGGAGGGCGACACCGTCGAGGTCGACGAGCCCCTGCTCGAGGTGTCGACCGACAAGGTCGACACCGAGATCCCGTCGCCCGCGGCCGGCGTGCTGACCCGGATCGTCGTCGGCGAGGACGAGACCGCCGAGGTCGGGAGCGAGCTGGCCGTGATCGACGGTGAGGGCGGCGCCGCCGGCGGCGGCGAGGCCGCCCCGCAGCGGCAGGCCGCTCCGGAGCCGGAGCCGACGGCCGCCGCCGCGGGCACCGCCGAGCAGGTCGCGCAGGAGGAGGCCCCGCAGGCCGAGGCGCCGAAGGCCGCCCCGGCGCCGTCGGGCGAGGGCACCCCGGTCACCATGCCGGCCCTGGGCGAGAGCGTCACCGAGGGTACGGTGACCCGCTGGCTCAAGCAGGTCGGCGAGACCGTCGAGGTGGACGAGCCGCTGCTGGAGGTCTCCACCGACAAGGTGGACACCGAGATCCCGTCGCCGGTCGCCGGCACCGTCCTGGAGATCAAGGTCGCCGAGGACGAGACCGCCGAGGTCGGCGCGACCCTGGCGATCGTCGGCGCGGCCGGTGCCGCCCCGGCCGAGGCGAAGCCGGAGCCGAAGCCCGAGCCGAAGGCGGAGGCGCCCGAGCCGAAGCCCGAACCGAAGCCGGAGCCGGAGCCGCAGGTCAGCGAGCCGACGCCGGGCCTGTCGTACAACGAGCCGGCCGCCGAGGCCGAGGTCGCGGCCGAGCCGGTGAAGGCCGAGCAGGCCGCCACCCCGCCGGCCCCGACGCCGCAGCAGCGCCCGTCGGCGCCGGCGCCCGCCGGTGGCGAGGAGGCCGCCGGGTACGTGACCCCGCTGGTCCGCAAGCTCGCCGGCGAGCACGACGTGGACCTGTCGACCGTCAACGGCACCGGCGTGGGTGGCCGGATCCGCAAGCAGGACGTGCTGGAGGCGGCGGAGAAGGCCCGCGCGGCCAAGGCCGCCCCGGCTCCGGCCGCTCAGCCGGCCGCGGCGGCGGCCCCGGCGAAGCCGGCGGTCAAGCCGACGCCGAGCGGCAAGCGGGGCACCACCGAGAAGTTGACCAGGATCCGCTCGGCGATCGCCAAGCGGATGCAGGAGTCGCTGCACGAGATGGCGCAGCTCACCACGGTGATCGAGGTGGACGTCACCAAGATCGCCAAGCTGCGGGCGCAGGCGAAGGACTCCTTCCAGCAGCGGCACGGCGTGAAGCTGTCCTTCCTGCCGTTCTTCGCCCTCGCCGCCGTCGAGGCGCTGCAGGCGTACCCGATCGTCAACGCCCGGATGGACCTGGCGGCCGGGACGATCACCTACCCGGACGCGGAGCACCTCGGCATCGCCGTGGACACCGAGCGCGGGCTCCTGGTGCCGGTCATTCACAACGCCGGTGACCTCAACCTGGGCGGCATCGCCAAGCGGGTCGCCGACCTGGCCGAGCGCACCCGGACCAACAAGATCAGCCCGGACGAGATCGCCGGTGCGACGTTCACGCTGACCAACACCGGCAGCCGGGGCGCCCTCTTCGACACCCCGATCGTGCCGTCGCCGCAGTCGGCGATGCTCGGTACGGGTGCCGTCGTCAAGCGGCCGGTCGTGGTCAACGACCCGGAGCTGGGCGAGGTCGTCGCCGTACGGTCGATGGTGTACCTGGCCCTGTCGTACGACCACCGGCTCATCGACGGCGCGGACGCCGCCCGCTTCCTGGTCGCCGTCAAGGAGCGGCTGGAGGCCGGCAACTTCGAGGCCGAGCTGGGCCTGTAGGGCTGACGCTCCACGACGAAGGGCTCCCCGGGTGACCGGGGAGCCCTTCGTCGTCGCGGGGTCACGCCGCCTTGAGGGTCTCCTCGGAGACCTCCCACAGCCGCTGCGCGGCCTCCGGGTCCAACGCGTACGGCGCGTACCCGGTGCGGGTGCCGGGCTGGTTCGGGCCGGCCTCCTGGCAGTCCTCGAAGTAGCGACCGCCGACGCCGTCGAGCAGCGGCGAGGTGGCCACCAGCACGGACGTGGCGGCACCCTGCTCGACCGTCTTCCAGGCCGGCGCCGCCGGTCCGCCGCTGGCGGCGCGCAGCCGGGCCAGTTCCTCCTCGGTGATGTGGCGCTGCAGGTTGGTGCGGATCGCGCCGGGCATCAGCGCGTTGGTGAGGATGCCGTCGTCCGCCCAGCGCCGGGTCGCCTCGACCGCGAAGAGCACGTTCGCGGTCTTCGACTGCCCGTACGCGGCCCACGGCTCGTAGGGCCGGTCGTGGAAGTGGATGTCCTCGAAGACGACCGGCGAGCGCAGGTGCGCGGCCGAGCTGACCGAGACGACGCGGGCTCCCCCGGCCGCGGCGAGTGCCCGGTGCAGGCCGGTGGCCAGCACGAAGTGGCCGAGGTGGTTGGTGGCGAACTGGAGTTCCCAGCCCTGCGGCGTCCGCATTTCCGGCGACGCCATGACACCGGCGTTGTTGACCAGGATGTGCAGCGGACCGTCCCAGGTCGCCACGAACGCGGCGACGGAGGCCGGGTCGGCCAGGTCGAGCGGGGCGACCAGGATCCGGTCGTTGCCGGTCGTACGCGTGATGTCGTCGGCGGCCCGCCGCCCCTGGTCGAGGTTGCGGACGGCGATGGTGACGTCGGCGCCGGCAGACGCCAGCGCCCGGGCGGTGTCGACGCCGATGCCGGATCCCCCGCCGGTGACGACGGCCCGGCGGCCGGTGAGGTCGATGCCCTGGATCACCTCGAGGGCGGTGGACTCTGCGGTGAACGGCGTGCTGACAGGTGTGCTGGTGGTCATGATCCGTCCTTTGTCAGAGGTGGCACGGCGGAACCCGGTCCGGCCGCTACCATCGGAAGCGGAGGCTCCTCCGCTACGGATCCAGCGTAACCGGAGGGTCCTCCGCTTGCCAACCGGCCTGCTCCCGGCCGGCGTCCTGCAGACGCCCCGGCGTACCGTCGCGGGACGGGCCACCGGAGCCCGCCGAGCGCCAGGAGGAGACGTGCCCGACCCCGCCCCCCGACCACTGCGCGCCGACGCGCAGCGCAACCGCGAGCGGCTGCTGGACGCGGCGGTCCGGGCGTTTTCCCAGGCCAGGGCCGACGTAACGCTGGACGCCATCGCCAAGGACGCCGGGGTCGGCATCGGGACCCTCTACCGGCACTTCCCCACCCGGGAGGCGCTGGTCGAGGCGGCCTACCGCAACGAGTTGGCCAAGCTCTGCGACGCGGCGGAGGACCTGCTGGAGCGGCTGCCGCCGGCCGACGCGACCCGCGCCTGGATGGACCGGTTCATCGACTACCTGTCCACCAAGCGGGGCATGGCCGACGCGCTCCGGCTGGTCATCGCGGCCGGCACCAACCCGTACGCGCAGAGCCGCGACCGCCTCGTCGCCGCCCTGACCCGGCTGCTCTCGGCGGGCGCGGCGGCCGGCACGGTCCGCGCCGACGTCGACCCGGCGGACGTGCTCGCCGGCCTGAGCGGCGTCTCCCTCGCCGCCGGCGGCCCCGAGCAGCGTGACCAGGCCCGGCGGCTGCTGGACCTGCTCATGGACGGCCTGCGCTACCGCCCCGGGGACTGAGCCGATTCCGGCCCGGCCGGTCTCGGGGCGCTGAGAGAGTGGTCGGGTGGGCGGGAAGGGGTGGCGGGACCGGCTGGGGCCGGCCGTCCCCATCGCCCCCGGTGCACGGGTCGACAAGTTCGAGGTCTTCTTCGACCTGGTCTTCGTCTTCTCGTTCTTCATCATCACCCGGGCCACCGCCATGAACATCAGCGGCCGGAGTCTGCTGCACGCGATGCTCGTGCTCGCCGTGCTCTGGTGGTGCTGGGTGATCCACAGCGTGGTCGCCACCCGGGTCCGCCTCGGGCTCGGTTTCGTGCCGGTGCTGATGGTCGTCGGGATGGCGGCGCTCTTCTGCTTCGCGCTGGCGCTCCCGCAGGCGTTCGGCGATCCGCGCGAGGGCGCGGCCGGGCCGGTGGTGGTGGCGATCAGCTACGTGGTGATCCGGGCGGTGCACTTCCTGCTCTTCTGGCACGTCGTGCGCCACAGCCCGAACGAACGGCGGCAACTGCTCCGGTTCTCCCCGGAACTCGTGTTCAGCACGCTGCTCCTGGTGGCCGCCGCCATGGCGCCGTCCGTGATCGAGGATCCGGAGGCGGCCACGCTCGCCCGGGACGGACTGTGGCTGACCCTCGTGCTGCTGCAGTACACCACCGGCATCCTCGTCGGCACCTGGGGCTGGGGTGTCACCTCCGCCGAGCACTGGACCGAGCGCTACGACCTGATCCTGATCATCGCCCTGGGCGAGTCGGTGATCTCCGTCGGCGTGGGCAGCAACCTGCTCGGCCAGCCGCCGACCTGGTCGGCGGTGACGGCGGCCGTCCTCGGCATCGTCTTCACCGCCGCCCTCTGGTGGGCCCACTACGACATGATCGGGCCGGCCGCCCGCATCGCCCTGCACGCCGCCAAGGACGGTCCGCGGGTGGCGATGGCCCGCGACGCGTACGCCTACCTCTACCTGCCGATGATCGCCGGAATCATCCTGTTCGCCCTCGGGGCCGAGGGCATCGTGCACGAGATCGCCGATCCCAAGATCCCGATCACGCAGCCGGCGCACGGTCCCGACGTACCGCTGCTGTTCGGTGGGGTGATCTGCTACCTGTCGGCGAACATGCTGTTCCAGCTCCGTACGCTGCACACCCTGTCCTGGACCCGGGTCGGCGCGGTGCTCGTGCTCGCCAGCAGCATCCCGATCGCCTCCCACCTGCCCGGCCTGGCCGCCCTCGCCCTGCTCACCGCCATCTGCGTCGGGCTGGTCGCGACCGAAGTGGTGCTCTTCACCGACGCCCGGAGGGCCCTGTACGCCGCCGTGTACCAGGAGCGCACCACGCACGAGGCGCACGAGGCCGCCTTCCGCTCCCGCTGGCACGACACCACCCCCGACGACCCCTCGACGTAGGACCGCCAGTCGTAGCACTTCGTAGCACCCTGGACTAGTATCGGGTTCATGGCCGAGCATGCTCATCGCGAGATCACCCAGCGCGAGCTGCGCAATGAGTCCGGTGCCATCATGCGCGGGGTCGAGCGGGGTGAGTCATACGTCATCACGCGCAACGGCACACCGATCGGCAAACTCATTCCTCTCCGCCGGAGAACCTTCGTCCCGCGCGCCGAGGTCATGGCGGCGTTCGCCACCGCACCGGTCCTCGATGCCGACAGGTTCCGTGAGGACATCGACTCATCCGTCGACCAGGACCCGTTCAGCCGTGAGTGGTGACGCCGCGAGCCGCGGACTCGTCGACACCAACGTCGTCATCCACCTGGCCGCCCTGGACCTGGCGGAACTGCCCGAGGAGATGGTGATCTCCGCGGTCACGCTCGCCGAACTCTCCGCAGGCCCACACCACGCCGACGATCGCACTGAACGAGCACGTCGGATGAGCGTGCTCCAGCACGCCGAGGCGACCTTCGATCCCTTACCCTTCGATGCCGAGGCGGCGCGCGCCTTCGGCATGGTCACAGGTGCGGTCCTCGCCACCGGCCGGACAACCCGTCGGCGGATTGCCGACCTGATGATCGCCTCGATCGCGTACGCGAACGGGCTGGCGCTCTACACCACGAACCCGACCGACTTCGTCGGTCTCGATGATCTGGTGACGGTCCGACCGGTACGACGCCCCTGACCCAAGCGACTGCCGTTACGTTCAGCCGGTCGACGAGCCCACGTCGACGGACCGATGCGCCGCGACGCAGGCGGCGACCGCCGGGTGGCCGGCCGCGCCCCTCCGGTACGCGATCCGGGTGCGCCGGGTGAAGCCGAGGGGTACCAGACGGACCCCGGCCACGGGCGGTTGCCCGACCGCGAGTCGGGGCACGAGCCCGACGCCGTGGCCGGCGGCTACCAGGGCGAGCATGGCGGCGAAGTCATCAGCGTGATGACGCACGGTCGGGCGGAAGCCGGCCAGCTCGCAGGCGTGCACGGCGAGCGAGTGGCAGAGGGTTCCCGGGCTACCCGCGATCCACCCCGCGTCGCGTACCGAGAGCAGCGGGTCGCCGGTCAGGTCGCACTCCAGGTCGGCGGGCACGGCGAGAAAGACCGTCTCGTCCAGCAACGGCGTCGAATCCAGCGCCGGATCCGGCTCGACCGGCGCGATGTCGTAGTCGTGCACGAGGGCCACGTCGAGCCGGCGGTCCCGCAGTG
This sequence comes from Micromonospora sp. NPDC047707, assembly GCF_040704235.1. NCBI lineage: Bacteria > Bacillati > Actinomycetota > Actinomycetes > Micromonosporales > Micromonosporaceae > Micromonospora > Micromonospora sp. NPDC047707. Next base: position 97,719 of record NZ_JBEYSU010000005.1, on the reverse strand, counting down.
CGGCGGGCACGGCGACCGGGTCCAGTTCGGTGACCGTCAGGTCCAGCGCGGGGTGGTCCCGGGCCAGCGTGACCAGGGCGGGCAGCAGCACGGGACGCACGGCGCTCGGGTAGGTGCCGATGCGCACCGTGCCGGAGAGCCCCCCGCGTGCGGCGGCCAGGGTGGCGTCGGCCGCCTCCAGGGCGCCGAGGATCACCTCGGTGTGCCGGACCAGAGCCTCCCCGGCCGGGGTCAGGGCGACCCGGCGGCCGGCGCGTTCCGTCAGCGCGACGCCGGCGTCCCGTTGCAGCGCGGCGAGCTGTTGCGAGACGGCGGACGGCGTGTAGGTGTGCGCCTCGGCGACCGCGGCGATGGTGCCGAGCCGGGCCAGGTCCCGCAGGAGACGTAGCCGGCGGACATCAAGCATCAGTTCAGCTTACGCATCTAGTGAGGAATCGGAACTGGTCCTACACGATCCTCTGTCGCAGGCTGGAGGCATGACACCGACAGGGCTGTACGTACCGCTGGTCACGCCGTTCGACGACCGAGGCGAGGTCGCCCTCGACGCGTTGACCGCCCATGCCCACGACGTGCTGGCATCCGGCGCTGCCGGCCTGGTCGCGCTGGGCACCACCGGGGAACCGCACGCACTCGACGACGGCGAGCAGCGTCGGGTGGTCGACGCCGTCGCCGAGCCCTGCCGGGAGCACCAGGCCGGGCTACTGGTCGGCGCCAACACGGTCGAGGCGCTGCACGCCCTGGCCGGACGGCCCGAGGTCACGGCGGCGCTCTGCCTGGTGCCGCCGTTCCTCCGGCCCGGCGAGGAGGCGGTGGTCGCGCACTTCGCCCGGCTGGCCGAGGCGTCCCCGGTGCCGCTGGTCGTCTACCACGTCCCGTACCGCACCGGGCAGCAGCTCTCCGCCGGGGCGCTGCGCCGACTGACCACGCTGCCCGGGGTGGTGGGTATCAAGCACGCGGTCGGCGGCATCGACGCGGACACCATCGCCTTCCTCGCCGACGTCCCGCCGGGCTGCGCCGTGCTCAGCGGCGAGGACGCGTACGTCTCGGCGCTCCTCGCCCTCGGCGGGCACGGCGGCATCGTCGCCTCGGCGAACGTCGCCACCGCCGACTACGCCGCGCTGGTCGAGGCGTGGCGGGCGGGGGACGTCGCGCGGGCCCGGCCGCTCGGCCACCGGCTCGCCACCCTCTCGGCCGCCCTCTTCGCCGAGCCCAACCCATCCGTGATCAAGGCGGTGCTGCACGCCCGGGGCCGCATCCCGACGCCGGCGGTCCGCCCGCCACTGCTGCCCGCCACCGACGCCGCCACCGCACGAGCCCTACGCCACCTGGCCGAACTGACCAAGCTGCCGGCCTGACCGCACGTCGCCAGATGTTGGAAGGAAACGGCCCCCGAAGGGGCCGAAATTCTCCAAGAGCTCGCGGCCGCCCACTCGTTACGGGTCCGCCGCGACACCCTCGGCCCGCTCACCAACGGGCGGCTGGATGACCCTGCTCGGTCCGGCCATCTACAGTGACGCCGATGGAGCTAGCCGAGATCCGCCGGTATCCGATCAAGTCGCTACTCGGCGAGCAACTCGCCGCCGTCGACGTCGACCAGCGGGGATTGGTTGGTGACCGTTTGTGGGCCGTGCGGGACGCAGACGGGAAGCTGGGCAGCGGGAAGAACACCCGTCGCTTCCGACGGATGCCGGGGCTGTTCACGCTCCGCGGGCATTTCGGTGATCCGGTGCCGCTCGTCGAGTTACCCGACGGACGCCGCTTCGCCGCCGATGCAGCAGCAGGGCATGCGGCGGTCAGCAAGGTGCTCGCCCGTCGCGTCACGATCGAGCGCCAGGCTGAGGTCATGCACCATGACGAGGGACCGGTAAGCCTGATCAGCACCGCCGCCCTGCGACGACTGCATGATCTCCTGGGGGAGCCGGTCGAGCCGTTGCGGTTCCGCGCCAACCTGCTCGTGGACGCGCCGGGAAGCGACTTCCCGGAAGACGGATGGCTCGGAAGGAGCGTTCGCATCGGTCCCGAGGTCGTCTTGAGACCACGCCAGCGGCTTACTCGATGCGTCATGATCGACCTCGCTCAGGAGGACGCCCCGGAGCACGGGCATCTCCTGAGAACCGTCGCCGATCACCACGACATGACCTTCGGCGTGTGGGCCACAGTCGAACGCCCTGGTCGTATCGCACTAGGGGATGCCGTCGAACCGCATCCCCAGCTGAGACACGAGCGGGTTGGCGGAGTGTCACCGAGGTCCTGAGACCGGACACATCAGTTGATCGAGGAGACCCCCTCAGGCGTCGGGGCGTTCGGCGACGAAGACGCCGAGACCGTGCACGCCCTCGACAAGGCCCTCGGTCTTGAGCACGATCATGGCGTGGTTGACGACGCCGGCTGACACACCGTGCTGTAGGCACAGTTGAGAGGTCGACGGCAGCTTGTCGCCGGGTGCGAGTTCTCCGGACGCGATCTGCTCGCGGATGAGGTCCGCAAGCTGCGCCCACTTCGGTTTGGCGGGCATGGTGACTCCCTGGTCTGCACCGCCATTTGATCACGCTTCGCTTCTATCGACAAGTAAGCAGTAGTCAGTGGTTGACCTATGAGCAGTACTAAGTATAAGTTCGGTCGTGGCTGGCTCCCTGGTCTGCAACCGGGGCTGGTCGTTCCGTGAAAACGCGCCCGGCCGGCCGCCGTTCCCCCGGAGGTCGGTCGGGTGCCACGCCCCGCCCGACACCGCTCGTCGGGCAGCACCAGCAGGCCCGGGGCGGGTGCCGGGCTCCAGCCGTCAGGCGCGGACCCGAACCGCCATGACGGCTGCCCCCGCCCGTTCCGGCGCCGCTGACCGGAGAGGAGACGACGTGCGTTCACCCCTCCCCCGGCCGCCCAACTCACTGCGCATGGCGCAGGGCGGCGCGGCTGTCCGCGTACTCCTCGGGAGGTGGCGGCGTCGCGAGCCGCCGGTGCCGCTCGGGCCTCGGCACCGGCGGACCTGGCGGGGGTTGCGGCGCTGGTGCTCGTGCGGCCTGCGCTGGACGGCGTGCCCCGACCGGCACGCGACCACGCCGACCGAACCGCCGACGCCGCCGCGCAACACCCGCTGGCGGGACGAGCCGACGCGGGCGAACCCGCAGGTCGGGCGGGTCGGCCGGCTGACGCCCGCGCAGACCTGGCGGGCCAACGGCGGACGCTGGTGACCACCCGCCCGCACACGCCGTTGCGTCCCCTGTGGCTGTGCCGGGCCTGCGCCGCGCCGTGGCCGTGCGGGCCGGCCCGGCTGACGCTGCTACGGGAGTACGCACACGACCGGGTGGCGCTGCTGGTCTACCTGGGCGGGCTGCTGCACGACGCGGCCGGGCAACTCCACCCGCTCAACCCGCACGACGGCCCCGACCCGGCGCAGCTCTTCGACCGCTTTCTCGGCTGGGCCAAGTCCGTGCGCGCCACCGCCGCGCCGGCACACGAGGTGGCGTAGGCCCCGGACTAAGCTCTGCTCATGCTCACCCGGCTGCAGGTACAGGGATTCAAGAACTTGCTCGATGTTGACGTCGAGTTCGGCCCCTTCACCTGCATCGCCGGCGCGAACGGCATGGGCAAATCCAACGTCTTCGACGCGATCGAGTTCCTCTCCTACCTCGCTACCGATCCCCTTTCTGAAGCCTCACAACGGGTCCGCAGCGCGGCCGGCAACAGGGGCGGCGACCCACGGGATCTGTTCTGGGACGGGTATCGCAGCGACCGGCATCAGATGACGCTCTCCGCAGAAATGATCGTACCCAACGAGGTGGAGGACGAGCTCGGTGAACGCGTGGCGTCGACCGCGACCCACTTGCGCTACGAGGTGACACTTCGGTACGAGGCAGGGCGCGGCGATCACGGCCTGGGTCGCCTGCAACTCGTTCGGGAGGATCTACGGCAGGTTGACGACAGCCGGGCGTCCCTGCGTTTTCCCGCCCCGGCGGAATTCCTCAATGCGGTCATCACCAGGGTGGAACCGGGACGTCTCTTCCTGTCGACGCAGCGGCAGACGGAAGACGGATTGGTCGTGGACGTTCACGCCGAGCAGAAGCGCGGAAGCATGAAGCGGTCACGAGTCGCGAAGGGTTCCAGTCGCACCGTGCTGAGCACCATGACCACCGCCGACTACCCGACCGTCCTCGCCGCTCGCCGGGAAATGCAGAGCTGGCGCCGCCTAGCCCTGGAGCCCTCCGCACTCCGCGCCCCGGACGGCACCGTCAGCCCCGAAATTCTGGCGCCGGATGGCCGATACCTCCCCAGCACGCTCTACCGCATCGCACACGGCCCGGATTGGTCCGCCGCTGCCGAACCCGAGCGGGTGTACGCGGCGGTGGCCGGCCGGCTCTCCGACCTGTCCGGCGTAGCCGTCGAGAACCTGGAAGTCGAGTACGACGAGGCGCGGGAGTTGTTCACTCTCTTTCTCAGGGAACGGGGAGGGCTTCGGCTTCCCGCCCGGGCGCTGTCGGAGGGAACCCTGCGCTTCCTGGCGCTCTGTGTGCTGCTGGAGGATCCGGATTTCACCGGCCTGATCTGCATGGAGGAGCCGGAGAACGGCATCCACCCCGCGAACCTTCCCGCGATGGTGCAGCTCGTCCGCGACCTCGCCGTCGACCCCGGCCACCCACCCGGCGCTGATAACCCGTTCCGTCAAGTCATCATCAACACCCACTCCCCCGGCGTCGTCCAGCTCTGCGACCCGGCCGACCTGCTGCTCGCCCGGCTTCGGCCGCGGTCGGTACCGGATCAGGGGGTCATGCGTGCGCTGTCGCTCATGCCTTACCGGGGATCATGGCGTGCCCGACCCGGCGAGCCCACCTTCTCCGAGGCCGACGTGGTGGAATACCTCGCCGGTCCGCCGACGGCCCAGCTCCGCCTCCCCCCTGGCCTCATCGCATGACCGGGCGGACCTACGCCGGTCTGTTCGTCGCCGAGGGAAGCTCAGACCGGCCGCTGGCCGACCATGTCCAGCTGCTCTTCCTCGACCGTGGCGTTGACGTCAATCTCAGTCATCCTCCGTTCGATCGACTCACGAAGGTCGGCAAGGACGTCAGATCCCGCGTCGCAAAGGGCCTGGAACTGATGAACGGTGAGGCGGACCTGATCGTGGTTCACCGGGACGCTGACGCTTTTCGCTACGTGGACCGGCTGAAGGAGATAACAACTGCGGTACGGGCCGTGACAGGCGACGCCAGCCTGGTTCCGATCATCCCCGTGACGATGACAGAGGCGTGGCTCCTCCTCGACGAAGCGGCGATCCGTCATGTGGCCGGCAACCCTAACGGACACAGAAAGCTGGATCTGCCCAAGCTTCGCGAGGTGGAGGGTCTGCGCAACCCGAAGAAGAAGCTCGAGGAGTGCATTCTCGCGGCCTCCGAGGAAAGCGGACGCCGCCGGGAAAGGGTGAAGAGTCGGTTCGATGAGCACCGCCGACAACTGTTGGAACGGCTCGATCGGACCGGTCTCGTACGGCGCCTGGACAGTTGGCAGCGGCTGGTGGAGGCGGTTGACCAGGTGGTCAAGAGCTGGCGCTGAGTACTTTCAGGTCAGCAGGTCACCACCCTCAGCGGAAGTCGTCGGCGTGATCGGCGGCCCACTGCCGGAAGGTACGACCCGGCCGGCCGGTGACCTCCTCGACGTCGGGCGAGACCCAGGCGTTGCCGTCGGGGTGGGCGCCCATCTCCAGGAACCAGTCGATCACCTCGGGCGGGTACACGTCCTGCCAGTGCGCGCGGGCCTGCTCCGGAGTCAGCTCGACGAATCGGACGTCGCGGCCGATCGCCTCGCCGATCATGCGGACCGCGTCGCGGCGGCGGACCGGCTCCGGCCCGGTCGGCTGGTACGTCCGACCGGCGTGGCCCTCCTCGGTGAGCGCGGCCAGCGCGACCGCGGCGATGTCCGCCTCGTGGACCATGGCGCTGTTCCAGTCACCGAACGGGGCGCGAACGACGCCCTCGGCGCGGATCCCGCCCACCCACTCCCAGGTGTTGGCCATGAACTCGCCCGGGAACAGGTGCGTCCACTCCAGACCCGACTTCTCGATGGCGCGGTGCAACGGCCGGTGGCCCGCCTCGATCGGGTCGTCGTCGTCCCGGCTCGGGTCGTTGTGCCCCAAGTGGGTCAGCCGCCGGACGCCGGCCTCCTCAGCGAGCGCAAGGATCTCCGGACCGGTGGTCAGGGGGCCGTACCCGTCCTGAGCCACCAGGTGCATCCGCTGCACGCCGCGCAGGGCGGGGGCCAGGGTGTGTGGCCGGGCGAAGTCGCCAGCGACCACCTCCACCTCGCGGGGCAGTCGCGCCGCCGCCGGGGAGGCGGGGTCACGGGTGAGCGCGCGCACCTCGTGGCCGGCGGCCAGCAGCTGCCGGACGAGGCTGCCTCCGACGGTGCCGGTCGCTCCGGTGACCAAGGTCGGCATGGCTCCTCCTCAGGGATCGTCCCGGTCGCGGGCAGCAGCCATCGCGCCCCGATCGGGTGCCGGACGGATGGTCCATCCTTGCCGCGCCGGAGAGCGGAGGGCAAACGCGAACAACACCTTCACCTTCGCTCTGAGCTGCGAATACGCAACTGCCGCCGGTGGCGTCGGTCGACGAATTCAGTCCGTCTGACCTGCTAATCCGGGCGTGCCTGGCGATCGTAGAAGCGGATCTTCTCGCGCAGGTGGTCGTACTGGCGCTGGAGCAGGCGCATCTGCTCCTCGACCCGCTCCGCGTGCCGCTCCAGCAGGGCATGCCGCTCGCCGGCGGTGTGCTCGCCCTCCCGGGCGAGTTCGGCGTACCGGCACATCTCCGCGATCGGCATGCCGGTGTCCCGCAGGCAGCGGAACAGCGTCAACCAGCCCAGGTCGTCGTCGGTGAAGACGCGCCGCCCGCCGGAGGTGCGGCCGATGCCGCTGAGCAGGCCGATCTTCTCGTAGTACCGCAGGGTGTCGAGACTGAAGCCGCTGCGGCGAGCCGCCTCGGAGGGCGCGTACCCGGACATGCCGGCAGCCTAGCGCTTGACCTGGAGCGCACTCCAGGTTGAAGGCTTGGCGGCATGACGACGACACGGACACTGGGCCGCAGCGGGATCGAGGTCGGCGCGATCGGCATGGGTTGCTGGGCGATCGGCGGGCCACTGTGGGGAGACGACGGGCAGCCCTTCGGCTGGGGCGAGGTCGACGACGACGAGTCGGTGCGCACCGTCCACGCCGCCCTCGACCTCGGGACGACCCTCTTCGACACCGCCAGCATCTACGGCGCCGGGCACAGCGAGCGGATCCTCGGCCGGGCGCTCGCCGGCCGCCGCGACCGGGCGGTGATCGCGACCAAGTTCGGCAACCGCTCCGACGGGGCGACCCGCCGGTGGACCGGCAGCGACCACAGCCCCGGCTACGCCGTGGCGAGCCTGGAGGAGTCGCTGCGCCGGCTCGGCACCGACCACGTCGACCTCTACCAGCTCCACCTCAACGACCTGCCGGCGTCCGCCGCGCTCGACCTGGTCGACACCCTGGAGGGCCTGGTCACCCAGGGCAAGATCCGGGCGTACGGCTGGAGCACGGACCACCCGGAGTCGGCGGCGGCGTTCGCGGCGGCCGCCCCGCACTGCGCGGCGATCCAGCACGACCAGTCGGTGCTGCTGGACAACGCGGCGATGCTCGCGGTCTGCGACAGGTACGACCTGGCCAGCGTCAACCGGGGTCCGCTGGCGATGGGACTGCTCACCGGCTCGACCCGAGCGGTCGGCGCCGACGACGTACGCGGGAGGGCGCCGGAGTGGCTGGTCTGGTTCACCGACGGGCGGCCGTCACCCCGGTGGGCGGAGCGCGTCGCGCAGATCCGGGCGGCGCTCACCGCCGACGGTCGCACCCTGGCGCAGGGCGCGTTGGGCTGGCTGCTCGCCCGCAGCCCCCGGACGGTCCCGATCCCGGGTTGCCGGACCGTCACCCAGGCCGAGGAGAACTTCGGTGCGCTCGCCCTCGGGCCGCTGCCGGCGGACGCGGTAGCCGAGGTCGAACGCCTCCTGGCGGATCTCCGACACACACCGGCCGATTCGGGGGTGTGATCCGCTCAACGCATCCGGATCGTCACCCGTATCCGAAGATATGAGCATGCGGATCCTGATGGCCGGCGCGTCCGGCTTCCTCGGCACCCGGCTGGCCGACCTGCTCACCGCCGACGGCCACGAGGTGACCCGGCTGGTCCGCCGGCCGCCGCGCACCCCCGACGAGCGGCAGTGGAGCCCGTCCGCGGCCCAGCTCGACCCGGCGGTGATGGCGGCGGCCGACGCGGTGGTCAACCTGGCCGGCGCGGGTGTCGGCGACCGGCGGTGGAACGACGAGTACCGGCGGATCATCCGGTCCAGCCGGGTGGACACCACCACCACGCTGGCGATCACCATCGCCGGGCTGCCCGCCGCGGACCGGCCGGAGGTGCTGGTCAACTCCTCGGCGGTCGGCTGGTACGGCAACACCGGCGACCGCACGGTCGAGGAGGACTCACCGGCCGGCGAGGGGTTCCTCGCCGACGTCTGCCGGGTGTGGGAGGCCGCGACCCGGCCGGCGGAGGACGCCGGCGTACGCGTGGTGCGGCTGCGGACCGGGCTGCCGCTGCACCGCGACGGCGGGCTGCTCAAGCCGCAACTGCTGCCGTTCCGGCTCGGCATCGCGGGCCGGCTGGGCAGCGGCCGGCAGTGGCTGCCGTGGATCTCGATGGCGGACTGGCTGAACGCTGCCGCGTTCACGATCGCGCGGGCCGACCTGGCCGGGCCGGTCAACGCGGTCGGGCCGGCGCCGGTGACCAACGCCGAGTTCACCCGCGAGCTGGCCCGGCAGTTGCACCGGCCGGCGATCATCCCGATCCCGGCGCTGGCGCTGAAGGTGGCCCTGGGCGGGTTCGCGCAGGAGGCGCTGACCAGCGCTCGGGTCCTGCCCGGCGTGCTGACGAAGGCCGGCTTCACGTACCGCCACCCGGACCTGCGCAGCGCCCTGCACGCCGCCCTGGCCGAGTAAGGAAGGGCCCCTTGTTAACGCCTCGCGTTGTACAAGGGGCCCTTCCTAACCGCGGAGCCGTCAGCAGCCGATCACCCAGTAGTTGGGGCCGGTCTGCTTCAGCGTCGTGGTGTAGAAGGTGTTGTAGAGGCCCATCCGCTGGTTCGAGCCGTTGGCGTAGGCGTACCCCCCGGACTGGTAGGCGCGACCGGCCGTGACGTGCGCGTAGTTGGACGCGGTGACGCAGGTCGGGCTGGTCGTCGGCGTCGGGGTGGGCGACGGGGACGCCGTCGGCGTCGGGGTCGGGTTGGGCCCGCCGCCGTTGAGGCCGAAGAAGACGGCGTCGTGGTAGGTCGAGCAGATGGTGTCCAGGAAGTACGCCGCGGCGGTGCCGCACTGGTCGGCGGCGGAGCCCGGGTCGACCGGCGTGCCGTGGCCCATGCCGGAGACGCGGTAGACGCGGACCTTCTCGTTGCCGTACACCTCAAGGCTGGTGCCGGCCGGCAGTTGGGCCGTGCTGGTGGGGGTCTGGCTCACGCCGAGGACGTTCGTCCACTGGTCGCGGGACTCCGTGGCGTTCGCAACCGCCACCGTGTAGTCGCTGGTGCCGTGCCAGACGGCCACCTTCGGGCGCGGGCCGGAGTAGCCGGAATAGGCGTTGCGCACGAGGTCGCCCCACTGCGCCGGGGTCTTGTTCACCCCCGGGCTCATGCAGGAGAACGCGTTGGTCAGCCCGGTGGCGCAGCGGTACGGGATGCCCGCGATGACCGAGCCGCCGGCGAAGACGTCCGGGTAGGTGGCGAGCATGACCGCGCTCATCCCCCCGCCCGCGGAGAGTCCGCTGACATAGACGCGGCCGGCGTCGGTGCCGTAGTTGTTCTTCGCGTGGTCCACCATCTGCTTGATCGACAACGCCTCGCCCTGGCCGCGCGCGGTGTCGCCGGTCTCGAACCAGTTGAAGCAGGTGTTGGAGTTGTTGGCGGACTTCTGTTCCGGCACGATCAGCGCGAACTTCCACTGGTCGGCGTACTTCCGCCAGCCCGAGTTGCCGAAGTAGCCGGTCGCGTTCTGGGTGCAGCCGTGCAGCAGCACGACGGCGGGCGCGCCGGCCGGCAGGTTGTCCGGCCGGTACGCGTACATGGCGAGGTTGCCGGGGTTGGAGCCGAAGCCGGTCACCTGCTGGAGGCTGGCGGCCTGGGCGGGGGTGGCGACGGCGACGGCCGCCGTGGCGGCCAGGACGAGGCCGGCGGCCGCGCCGGCCAGCCGGGCGAGGAGGGAGGGGTTGCGGCGCACGGGGAGCCTCCTGACGGGGGGTGTGAAGTGGGTCACCCGCGAATTGCCGCGACGTTACGCCGATGTGTCCAAGTGATGACATGGTCCGCCTTCACACATTCACCACTGTGGACGTGTGTGCGTACGCGGTGGGTGATTGGAGGGGCCCCTTGTACAACGTGACGCGTTAACAAGGGGCCCTTCCTTGCAGGTCTGTCCGGCGTGTCCGGGTCCGGTTGGTAACGTCCGCTGCGTGCCGACCTCCCCGTCCCTGGCTCCCGCCCCCGTCCCACCGGTCCGGGCCGTCCGTGACCGCCGGGCCGACCTGGCTGTCGCCCTCGCCGCGCTCGCCCTGGCCGGGTGGGTGACCAGTGGCCTGTGGCGCGACCCGAACGGGCGGGCGATCACGGTCAACTCCAGCGACCAGGCGCTGTTCGAGTGGCTGCTGGCCTTCGGCGGGCACGCCCTCACGCACGGGCAGAACCCGCTCTTCACCTACCTGATCAACGTCCCGGACGGGGTCAACCTCGCGGTCAACACCTCGATCACCGTGTACGCGGCCGTCTTCGCACCGCTGACGTACCTGATCGGACCGCCGGCGACCTTCCTGGTGATCCTCACACTGAACCTCACCGCCACGGCGCTGGCCTGGTACTGGCTGCTCAACCGGCAGTTCGGCCGCGGCCCGCTGGCCGCCGGCCTCGGCGGGCTGTTCATCGGCTTCGCTCCCGGCATGGTCTCGCACGCCAACGCCCACCTGAACTGGACCGCCGGCTGGCTGGTGCCGCTGCTGGTCTGGCGAACCTTCGCGCTGCGCCGCCCCGAACACCGGATCCGCAACGGGGTGATCCTCGGCGTGCTGGTCGCGGTGGCGTTCTCCATCGCGGCCGAGGGCCTCTTCTTCACCGCGCTCGCCCTCGGCCTCTTCGTCGGCGTCCGGGCGCTGCACCCGCAGGGCCGCGCCGAGGCCCGGGGGGCGCTGCCCGGCTTCCTCGGCGGTCTCGGCGTGACGGCGCTGGTGGCCGCCGTGCTGCTGGCGTACCCGCTGTGGCTGCACTTCGCCGGCCCGCAACGCTTCCACGGCACCGGCTTCGACGCGGTGATCCACTCCGAGGACGTCGCCTCGTACGCGGCGTACCCCAGCCGCTCGCTCGCCGGCGAGGCCGGGCTGCGGACCGGCCTCGCGCCGAACCCGACCGAGGAGAACTCGTTCTTCGGGCTCCCCCTGCTGCTCCTGACCGTCGCCGCCGGGGTGCTGCTGTGGCGCCGGGCCCGGGCGCCGCAGCGGGCCACCCTCTGGGCGCTCGGCGCGGTGGCGGTCGTCTTCACGGTGCTGTCGTTCGGCCCGGTGGCCAAGGTCGACGGCCGGCGCACCGACCTGCCGATGCCCTTCGACCTGGTGGGCCAGCTCCCGGTGGTGAACGCCGCGCTGCCGGCCCGCCTGGCGCTGGTGGTGGCGCCGGTGATCGGCGTGCTGCTCGCGTACGCGGTCGACGCCCTGCGCGCCGACCCGCCGCGGTCACGACCGGCCCGGGCGGCGTGGCTGGCCGCGTTCGCGGTGGCCCTGGTGCCGCTGCTGCCCGTCCCGCTGCTGACGATCGAGCGGGAACCGGTCCCCCGGTTCTTCACCTCCGGCACGTGGCGGGAGTACGTCTCGCCCGGCGGGGTGCTCACGCCGGTGCCGCTGACCCTCGACGTCTACCCGGACGGGCAACGCTGGCAGGCGTACGCCCTCTCCCACCGGCAGGGCGAGTTCGCCATCCCGTCCGGGTTCTTCCTCGGTCCGGGCGGGCCGGACGGGCGGGGCCGGATCGGCCCGCCGCCCCGGCTGCTGAGCACGCTGATGGACCAGGCCGCCCGGTTCGGCGCGGTGCCGATCGTCACCGAGGGCACGATCAGGGAGGTCCGGGCCGACCTCCGGCACTGGCGGATCGAGGCGGTGGTGCTCCCCGACCGGGTGCACGGCGCGAAGTGGGCGGTCAACCAGGAGGCGGTACTCCGTGCCGCGACCGCGCTGTTCGGCGAGCCGGAACGCGTCCAGGACGTGTGGGTCTGGCGGATCCCGCCGGACCGACCGGCCCGGTGAGCCGGCTCACGTGCGGGGGTGACCGGCGGGTACGGGACTACGCTGGGGCAGTGACCACGACGACCTCCGGCCTCACGGCCGTCCGCGCCGGTCTCCTCGACTACGAGGCAGCCTGGGAGGAGCAGCGCCGGCTGCACGAGTCCGTGGTGGCCGGCGAGCGCGGCGACACCGTGCTGCTGCTGGAGCACCACAGCGTCTACACCGCCGGCAAGCGCACCGAGCCGTGGGACCGGCCGATGGACGGCACCCCGGTCATCGACGTCGACCGCGGCGGCAAGATCACCTGGCACGGCCCGGGTCAACTGGTCGGCTACCCCATCCTGCGCCTGCCCGACCCGGTCGACGTGGTCGCGTACGTGCGGCGCACCGAACAGATGCTGATCGACGTGTGCGCCGAGTTCGGGCTGACCGCCGGCCGGGTCGAGGGGCGCAGCGGCGTGTGGGTCCCCGAGGACGACCGCGGCCCCGCCCGCAAGGTCGCCGCCATCGGCATCCGGGTCGCCCGCGGCGTCACCCTGCACGGCTTCTCGATCAACTGTGACTGCGACCTGGCGCACTTCGACCGGATCGTGCCCTGCGGCATCCGCGACGCCGGTGTCACCTCGCTGACCGCCGAGCTGGGCCGCCCGGTCACCGTGACGGACGTCCTCCCGGTGGTCGAGCGCCGCCTGCCGACCCTGCTCGCCTGAGCCGGGTCGGGCGGACGCCTCCGGGCACCGGCCCACGACCGTCGCCGGGTCCCCGCCGTCGGGGGCGAGCTGCTCGGGCAGGGACACCACGAACGCCGCGGGGTCGCGCTCCGGTCGCTGTGGCTGATTGGCGCGGCGCGGCACCGCCGCGCTGGCCCGGCTGCCGCGCGACGACTTCCCGTACCTGGCGGACACCGCCGGCACGGCCCGCACCATCGGTCCCGACGACGAGTTCCGGGGTGGGCTCGACGTCGTCCTGGCCGGGCTGCGGCACCGGCTCGGCACCCCGGACTGAGCGGAAGACCCTCTTGAGCGATTGCTCAAATCGCTCTACGCTCGCTCTTGAGCAGTCGCTCAAGAGCGAGGGGCGGTATGCGACCCGTCTACGTCGAGACAGTCATCGGCGCACCGGTCACCGAGGTGTGGCGGGTGACGCAGGACCCCGTCCAACACCGCCGGTGGGACGTCCGCTTCGGCCGGATCGACCCGCTGCCGGGTGGCCCGCCCGCCCGGTTCCGGTACGCCACGCGGGTGGCTCCCGGCGTCACGATCGCCGGCTGGGGTGTGCACGCCGGCGAGCGGAACCGGCCGGACGGCAGTCGCACCTCCGCGCTGCTGTTCGGCTCCGACGACCCGCGCTCGTTGATCGCGGCCGGTGCCGGCTACTGGCGCTACCTGCCGGGTCCGGACGGCGTGCAATTCCTCACCGGCTACACCTACACACCACGCTGGGGACCGCTGGGGCGCGCCGCCGACCTCGGGTTCCGCCCGGTGTTCGGGTGGGCCACCGCCTGGTCGTTCGACCGGCTACGGCTCTGGCTGGAGCACGGCGTCACCCCGGAGCGCGCCCGGCGCAACGCGGCCCGGGAGATCGCCGTACGGCTCCTCGGGGTGCTGGGCGCCGGGGCGCTCGCCGCCGGCTCCGGCCTCCCGGCCGCCACGGTGGCCCTCACCGTCCTCGGCACCTCGGTGGCCGCGCTGGCCGTACCGCCGCGTCCGCACACCCCCGCGGCCCGCCGCTGTCGGCGCCGACCACCGGACCGCCTCGCCGCCCGGGCACCCGAGGAGTTGGAGAAGCTGTGACCGCCGTCTTCCGTACCGCCCTGGGTGCCGACTTCGACCGGCTCCACCCCGAGCTGCAGCGCCGCTTCGACGTCGACGGCGACACCCACCTGGGCTGCGTGGGCACCGGGGTGATGGACCGCGTCTGGCGGGGTGCCGCCTTCACCCTGCCGTTCCTGCACCTCGGCACCCTGCGGCACATCCTGTTCCCGGAGACCGGCGTCGGCATCCCCTTCACCATCGAGAACTACGCCTACACCGACTCCTACGGCCGCCCGACGCTGACCTTCGTCCGGACCTTCCAGGTCGCACCGGACCGCCGGCGACGCTTCGACGCCACGATGGTGTGGAGCGAACGACGGGCCGTGCTGGTCGACTACCTCGGGACCCACCAGCACCTGGCGGTCGACCTGCACCCCGCCGTCGACGCCGCCGGCGCCCTCACGCTCCGCAGCGGCACCTACCGCGCGCGCGGCGGGCTGCGCTGCCCCGCCACCGTGACCGGAGAGGCCCACCTGCGCGAGTGGTACGACGACCGGGCCGGGCGGTTCCGCATCGAGGTGGCGGTGACGAATCGCCGGTTCGGGCCCCTGTTCGGCTACACCGGCAGTTTCACCGTCCGCTACCTACGGCCGGACCGCGCGCCGGTCCCCGCCGCCGTCCGACCGCTCCGGGAGAACCCCCGGGAATGACCGCCCCGAACCCGCCGCGCCGCCCGCCGAGTCGATCACGAGGTCTGCGTCGCGGTGACGGTTCACCCGTGACGCAGACCTCTTGATCGACCGGCACCCGTCGGGGAGGTTACGGCGTGAGGCGGTGCAGGTCGCGTGGGAAGGCGGTCACCTCCCGGACGTTGCGCGCGCCGGTCAGCCGGGCCACGAAGCGTTCCAGGCCGATGGCGAAGCCGCCGTGCGGCGGCATCCCGTGCCGGAACGCGTCCACGTAGCCGGCGTACGGCTCGACCGGCTCGCCACGCGACGCGAGCGCCGCCAGGTAGTCGGCATGCCCCAGTTGGGTGGGGAGGCCCGCGGTGAGCGCCGGCCGATACAGGTCGAACGGCGGCGGCACGGCGGGCGGGCCGAGCGGCCGTACCGTCGGCGCGGTGAGCTCGACCCCGGCGGGCGCCGCCGGGTTGGCGGCCACCGTGGCGACCACCTCGACGACGGTCTCCTCGGTAAGGGCCTCGACGGCCGCGCGGGCCTCGGGCTCGGTGACCACGACCTGGGCGAGCCCGGCCGCGTCCCGGAGGGTCAGGAAGGCCACCGACTTGAGCAACCGGCGGCGGTGGACCCAGCCGGCGACCCGCACGGACGCGCCGACGTGGGCGGGAAGCTGGGTGGTAAGGACGCGTTGCACGGCGGTCACCTCCTTGATCATCGCAACGCGATCCCAGGGAGGTGTGGGCGAGCGGGAACCTCGCGGTGCCACCACACCTTCGCCCCCGCCGGAGCGGGAGCCTCGTTCGTCGCCTTTTCACCGGGGCCAGCCGGGCGGGTCTACTGGGTGTTAAGAAGGGGCCCTTCCTCTACCGGAGGCGTTAACAAGGGGCCCTTCCTTACCGTTCTTCCCGCAGCTCGGGAGAGTGTTCGCGGGGATGGGTGTGACGGGGATTTTTGTGCGGTGGTGTCCGGCGTCACAAGGGTGGGGGCGTGACGGCGGTCGCCCGACGTACATCGACAGGCGCCGTCGGGCGTAGGCTCGACTTTGTGACGATCGAGCACTCCGCGCCGACGACCGGCCAGGCAGCGCGCACCGCGACGCCCGCCCCCGAGGGGCGGCGTCTCCTGCGGATCGAGGCGCGCAACGCCGAGACGCCGATCGAGCGCAAGCCACCGTGGATCAAGGTCAAGGCCAAGATGGGCCCGGAGTACACCCAGCTGCGCGGGCTCGTCTCGCGCGAGGGGCTGCACACCGTCTGCCAGGAGGCCGGCTGTCCCAACATCTACGAGTGCTGGGAGGACCGGGAGGCCACCTTCCTCATCGGCGGTGACCAGTGCACCCGCCGCTGCGACTTCTGCCAGATCGACACCGGGAAGCCGGCCGAGTTCGACGCCGACGAGCCGCGCCGGGTCGCCGAGTCGGTGGTCTCGATGGGCCTGCGGTACGCCACCATCACCGGCGTCGCCCGGGACGACCTGCCCGACGGCGGAGCCTGGCTCTACGCCGAGACCGTCCGGCAGATCCACGCCCTCCAGCCCGGCTGCGGCGTCGAGCTGCTGATCCCCGACTTCAACGCCGTTCCCGCGCAGCTCGCCGAGGTGTTCGGGTCGCGGCCGGAGGTGCTCGCCCACAACGTCGAGACCGTGCCGCGGATCTTCAAGCGGATCCGGCCCGCGTTCCGCTACGAGCGTTCCCTCGACGTGATCCGGCAGGCCCGCGCCGACGGCCTGGTCACCAAGAGCAACCTCATCCTGGGCATGGGCGAGGAGCGCGCCGAGGTCTCCCAGGCGCTGCGCGACCTGCACGAGGCCGGCTGCGAGCTGATCACCATCACGCAGTACCTGCGCCCCTCCCCCCGCCACCACCCGGTGGAGCGGTGGGTCAAGCCGGAGGAGTTCGTCGAGCTGCGCGAGGAGGCCGAGGAGATCGGCTTCGCCGGGGTGATGAGCGGCCCGCTGGTGCGCTCGTCGTACCGCGCCGGCCGGCTCTACCAGCAGGCCCTGGAGGCCCGCCGGGCCGCCCCGGTCGGCACCGCCGGCTGACGACACCCGACCGCCGCGTCGGGCACCGCGCCGCGCGGACCACCGACCGGGTGCCATGATCGGCCCATGACCACCGGGGTACGCGAGGAGCACCGCGCCGCGCTGCGCGCGCTGCCGCGGGCCCGGTGGTACCGGCTGCCCGACGCGCTGGCCCTCGTGGCGATCCTCGCGGGGGTCGCGTACCGCCTCGGTCTGCTGCTGCACGCCACGCCGCCGACCAACAGCGACGAGGCCACCATGGGGCTCGCCGCCCTGCACATCGCGCAGGGGCGGGAGTTCCCGGTCTGGTTCTACGGTCAGGCGTACATGGGGACGCTGGAGGCGTACCTGGCCGCACCGCTGTTCGCGCTCGTCGGGCCGTCGACCCTGACGCTGCGCCTGCCCACCCTGGCCCTGTACGCGGTGTTCGTCCTGCTGGCCTGGCGCCTCGCGGGGCGGCTCACCGGGGACCCGTGGTACGCGCTGCTGGTCGCCGTCCTGCTCGCGTCCGGCTCGGACCGGATCGTCAAGAACCAGCTCATCGCCGGCGGCGGGTACCCGGAGATGAACGCCGCCGGGGTGGCCCTCGCCCTGCTCGCGTACGACCTGGCGGCCGGCCGGCCCGGACGCGGGCTGCCCCGCTGGGCGGTGTGGGGGTTCCTCGCCGGCCTGATGGTGTGGGTGGACCCGCTGGTCCTGCCGTACGTGGCCGCCGCCGGGGCGGTGCTGGTGGCGTTCCGGTGGCGGGACCTGCGCGGCCGGGCGGGCGCCCTGCTCGGCCTCGGCGCGCTGGCCGGTGCGGCACCGCTGCTGGTCGACGCCATGGCGTCGGGGCGCAGCCCGCTCGCCGCCGTGCTGGCCGCCGGTGGCGCCGGTGAACCCGCCGGCTGGGCGGAGCGGCTGCACGGCGCGCTGGTGCTCGGGCCGGCGCTGGGCATGGGCTTCTGCTCGCCCGGCCGGTGCGCCGGCTGGCAGCTGTGGTGGTCGGCCGCCCTGCCGCTGCTCCTGATCGCCGCCGCCGTCGCGGCGTGGCGCCGGCTGCGCGCCCCGACGCCGCCGCGAGGTGTACCGACGGTCGCCGGCCCGGGGCGGCTGCCGGAAGCCGCGGACGGGCGACCCGACGAGGCCGGCGCGGCCCGTCCGGTCGGGGCGGCCCTCGCGCTGGCCCTGGTCGGGGCGGCCGTGCTGACGCTGGCCGTCTACACGGCGAGCAGCGCGTCGGGCCGTACCCCGGTCGAGAGCTCCCGGTACCTGTCCTGCCTGCTCATCTCCGTACCCGTGCTGCTGTGGCCGGTGTGGGACGCGGCCCGGCGGCGGTCGGGGCGGGCCGGTGGCGCCCGCCGGGTCGCGGCCGCGGCGGTGCTCGCCGCGACCCTCGGCGGCGCGGCCGTCGCCACCGGCGGGGCGGTCGCTGCCGCGCCCGCGCACCGGGCCGCCGAGGACCGGCACGCCGGCCTCGTCCGCGCCCTGCGCGCACTGGACGTCCGGCACGTGTACGGCGGCTACTGGACCTGCAACCGGCTCATCTTCGCCACCGGGGAGGAGGTCCTCTGCGCGGTCGTCGACGACGACCTGAGCCCCGGCCACGACCGGTACCGCCCGTACCGGCGCGCGGTGGACGCGGACCCCCGGGCGGCCTGGATCGCCCCGGAGGGCTCCCCCCTCGCGACCCGACTCGACGCGCAGCCGGCCAGCCGGCACACGATCCCCGGCTGGCGCATCTACCTGCCGGCCACCCGGACCACCCCGCCACCCGGCCGCTGACCGTCTCGGCGGTCAGCGGGTTTCGGCCAGCAGGCCCAGGCGGTGGGCGACGGCGGCGGCCTCGACCCGGTTGTGCACGTCCAGCTTGGCGATGATGCGCGAGACGTGGACGCTGGCGGTCTTCGGCGAGATGAACAACTGCTCGGCGATCCGGCTGTTGCTGTGCCCCTCGGCGACCAGCCGCAGCACCTCCCGCTCGCGCTCGGTCAGCAGGTCCGCACCGGGACGGCCCCGGTTCGCGCCGCGCAGCCCGACCCGCCGGGCGAGGGTCGCCGCCTGCTCGGCCAGCGGCGCGGCACCGAGCCGGTCCGCGAGCGCGGCCGCCTCCGCGACGGCCGCCGCCACCTCGTCCCGCTCCCCCGTCGCGGCGGCCACCTCGGCCAGCGCGAGCAGCGCCCGGGCCAGCGGGTACGGCTGCCCGTCGGCCCGCCAGGCCGCCACCGCCGCCCGCCACCGGGTCAGCGCGCCGGTGTCGCCGGCTTCCACGGAGGTCCGGGCGGCGGGCACGGCGACCGGACCGTCGGCGGGGACCGACCCCCCCACCGTCGCCGCGACCTGGGCGGCGTGCGCCCGCTCGGCGGGGAAGCGCACCGGAACCGCGGCGGCGAGGTCGGCCGTCCGGGCGGCGAGGTCGTCGTCGCCGACGTGGCGGGCGGCGCGGGCGAGGGCGGTCAGCACCGGCCAGCCGTACCGGGGATGGTCGGCGACGCTGCTGTCGGCCAGTGCCGCCGCCGCGGCCCGCCGTGCCTCGGGCCGGTCGTCGGCGGCGAGGGCGGCCTCCAGCCGCAGCTCGATCAGGGGCAGCCGCTGGTGCGGGTGCAGGTACGGCTTGGTGAGGAAGCTCAGCGACCGGCCGATCGTCTCGTCGACGGCCGGGTGGCCCTGGGCCAGCCGCAACGCGGCACACAACTGGAGCCAGTGCGAGCCGGTGACGCCCGGCGGGTCGATGCGGGCGGCGTCGGCGAGCACCTCGCCCGCCTCCGCCCACCGGCCCACGGCGAGCAGCGCCTCGGCTCGGTTGGACAGCAGGTAGGCCCCGGTCGAGCGGCTGATCCCGACCCGGCGCGCCTCGGCCACGCCGTCGGCGGCGGCGCGGGCCGATTCCTCGTACCGGCCCAGCTCGAACAGCACGTCGGAGATGTGCACCAGGGCACCGACCAGCGCCGGCGCGGCGCCGGCGGCCCGGGCCAACGCCTCGGAGCGGCGCAGCTCGGCCAGCCCCAGATCCGTCGCGTGGTCGGCGCGGCGCAGCAGCGCGACGACCTTCACCGGGAGCTCGGCGTTGTCGACACCCGAGGCGTGCGCCGCCGCGAGCACGTCGGCGGCCAGCAACGCACCCTCGGCCCGGTCCACGCGGGCGACGTGGGCGGCGACGTCGGCGAGCAGGTGCAACCGCTCGGGGCCGTCCGGCGCCCCGGCCGCCAGCCGGTACGCCTCCCGCAGCTCGGCGGCGCCGTCGCTCTTGCCGAGCATGGCGAGCATCCGGCCGCGCCGGTCGAGCAGCCGGGCGGCGCGCAGCGGCTCCGCGGTCCCGTCCACCTCGGCCAGCGCGGCCCGGGTCAGGGTGAGGGCGCGATGGTAGTCCCCGGCGGTGGTGGCCGCCGCGATCGTCTCCTCCAGCAGGGCGAGGTGGTCCATGCCGAGCCGGTCGGCCGCGTCGGGGACCAGCTCCCACAATTCCAGCGTCCGTTCCAGCAGCCGGCTCTGCTCGGCGTACGCGTAGCGGTCGGCCGCCGCGCACGCCGCCGTCCGCGCGGCGACCAGCGCGCGGGCGTGGTCGTGCGCGGCGTACCAGTGGTGGGCGATCTCGGCGGGCGCGCGCCCGGCGGCGACCAGGCGGGGCTGCGCCTCGATGGCGGCGGCCCAGCGGGCGTGCAACCGGGCGTGTTCCCCGGGCAGCAGCTCGTCGTGGACGGCCTCGCGGACCAGCGCGTGCCGGAACTCGTAGTCGCCCTCCGGGTCGGCCACCACGAGCTGGGCGGCGACGGCGGCGCGCAGCGCTTCCTCCAGGTCGGCGTCCGGCAGGCCGGCG
The DNA here is from genome assembly GCF_040704235.1 of Micromonospora sp. NPDC047707. NCBI lineage: Bacteria > Bacillati > Actinomycetota > Actinomycetes > Micromonosporales > Micromonosporaceae > Micromonospora > Micromonospora sp. NPDC047707. Next base: position 77,162 of record NZ_JBEYSU010000005.1, on the reverse strand, counting down.
ACCTCGGCGAGCAGTTCGTGGGCGAAACGGGTGCCGCCGGCGGCGGCGATGCGCAACACCCGCTGCGCCGGCTCCGGGAGCCGGTCCACCCGGGCGAGCAGCAGGTCGCGCAACGTGTCCGGCAGGGCGGCGCAGCCGATCGGGTCACCCGCGGCGGCCAGCTCCTCGATGAAGAGGGGGTTGCCCTGCGTGCGGTCGTGGATGTCGTCGACCGCGCGGGCGGCCGGCTCGGCGCCGAGCAGGCCGGCCAGCACCGCCCCGGTGCCGTCCCGGTCCAGCCGGCCCAGCTCCATCCGCTCGACGCCCCGGGCCCGGTCCAGCTCGGCCAGGAACGGCCGCAGCGGGTGCCCCCGGTGCAGTTCGTCGCTGCGGTACGTGCAGACCAGCAGCAGGCGGTCGGCGCGGGCCGCCCGGACGAGGAAGCCGATCAGGTCCCGGGTGGAGCGGTCGGCCCAGTGCAGGTCCTCGATGAGCAGCACCAGCGGCTGCTCGTCGGCGAGGCGTGCGAACAGCTCGGCGACCAGGTCGAACAGGTAACCGCGCGGGGCGTCGGAGGACGGCGGCGGCGCGGCCCCGAGCGGGCCCCGGGCCAGCTCCGGCAGGAGCCGGGCGAACTCCGCCTCGTACCCGTCGAAGACGGCGGGGCCGTCGCGGCGCAACACCGCGCGCAGCGCCGCCGCGATCGGCGCGAAGGGCAGGCCCGCCTCGCCGAGTTCCAGGCACTGCCCGACGAGCAGCCGGACCCCGTCGGCGGCGCCGCCGAACTCCTCCAGCAGCCGGGTCTTGCCGACCCCGGCCTCGCCGCCGACCAGGACGGTGGTCGGCTCGCCGGCTCGGGTCCGCGCGAGCGCGTCCCGCAGTGCGGCCAGTTCACGCTGGCGGCCGACGAGGGTGGTACAGGCGGGGCGTGCGGTCACGGCACCGAGCATGCCACGACCGCTGCCGCCCCCGGTCCCGCCGGCGTCCGACGATCCAGTCGCGATCATGGATAGACCGGACGGCGTGGCGGGCCCTCCCGGCGACGTGGCAGGTCCTCCCGGCGACGTGGCGGGCGCGCCCACCCCCGTGATGGGCGCGCCCGCCGCCGGTCGGGCCGGGTGCGCCTCGGCGAACCCGGCCGGTGGGACCGGGTGCGCCTCGGCGGACCCGGGCGGTAGGACCGGCGCCGACGGTGCGGCTGATGCCGACGGTGGTGCCGGCGAAGCCGGTGAAGCCGGTGCCGCCGATGCGGCCGGCGCGACCGGTGCGGCCGGCGCGGCCGGCTGCGCGGTGGTCACCGGCGGCTGTCGCCGGGGCGGCCGGCGTGGTGACGCCGGCTCAGCCAGCCGCGGGCGGAACGGTGCGGCAGGCTCCGGGCCAGCCGGTCGACGGCGGCCTCGGCCCGCAGCTCGGCGGCGTGCGTACGGTGGACGGAGAGCAGGAACTCCGCGTCGTGGGTGAACATCTCGGGCTCCTCGTGGTCGTTGTCGTTTGCCGACTCTGACTCTCCGCCCGAAGGTGCCCGCGGGGCATGGGTGCACCGCCTGATCTTCGCCAGCCCGCCCTCCTTACCTCGACCGGCGGCCGGCGCTACGGCGACGTAAGGTACTCAGCCGCCCGCGGATCACCGGGGGGTGCGCCGACCACTAGACTCAGCGGCATGGCAAATCCCCAGGAGAAGGTGTCGTTCGGCCAGCGGCTGAAGCAGATCGGGATGGTGTTCCGGTTCACCGCCAAGCAGGACAGGTGGTTCGCGCCCCTGGCCTTCGCCGCGGTGGTCATCCCGCTCGCGCTGACCGTGGTCGCGTTCCTCGCCTGGGGCTGGCTCTGGATCCCGCTCGGCATCCTGATCACCCTGCTCTGCCTGCTGATCGTGCTCAACCTGCGGTCCAACCGGGCGATGATGAACGCGGCCGAGGGCCAGCCGGGCGCGGCGGCGCAGATCATGGAGAGCATGCGCGGCGACTGGCGGGTCACGCCGGCGGTCAGCTCGACCACCCAGATGGACATGGTGCACCTGGTCATCGGCCGGCCCGGCGTGATCCTGCTGGCGGAGGGGAACCCGCAGCGGGTGCGCGGCCTGCTCGGCCAGGAGAAGCGCCGGCTGGCCAAGGTGATCGGCTCGGCGCCGCTCTACGACTACGTGATCGGCCAGGAGGAGGGTGAGCTGCCCATCCGCAAGCTGCGGATGACGTTGATGAAGCTGCCCCGCAACCTGACCGGCAAGGACGTCAACGCGCTGGACAAGCGCCTCAAGGCGCTCAGCGCCCGGCCGCAGCTGCCGAAGGGCGCGATCCCGAAGAACATGCGGCCCCCGCGCGGTGCCTTCCGCCAGTCCCGCGGCCGCTGACCCACGCCGTACCCGGCGGGAGCCGGGCCCCGAGGGGGCCCAGCTCCCGCCGTCTCGTGGGCGGTCAGCGGGGGGCGGAGGTGACGACGGAGGCGGCGGCGCGGTCGTGCAGGCCGCGACGGTTGGCGTCCATGATCAGGGCGGGTACCACGAGGGCGAGCAGGACGCCGCGCAGCAGCCCGCGGAGCACCCCGATCCGGCCACCGTCGGCCCAGGACACGCAGCGGACCCTCGTGATGAACATGCCCGGGGTCTGGGCGAAGAGGCCGAGGAAGAAGCCGTACTCGACGATCAGGACCAGCACCGGCGCCCAGCCCTCGGTCACCGGGTCGGCGAAGCCCCGGGCGACCAGCAGGCAGAGCACCCAGTCGATCACCAGCGCGCCGAAACGCCGGCCCAGGCCGGGCGGCGTGAAAGTCGGATCCGAGGCGGGCGGTACGGGGCGGTCGGCCGGGTTCGTCACAACGGACAAGGGTAGTCAGGCGGCCGGGCCGGGACCGGCCACCCCGGGACGCAAAAACGGACCAAGCATGGCAGTTGTCACTACACTGGCACAGCCGGACGCCTCCCACCGGCCGGCCAGGTGCGGTTGAGCCGCGCGGATGACGCTCCGCGAGGGACGTAACACGGCAGAAACACCGAAGACATGGCCGGGCAACCGCGCGGCCATAGCGTCGCCAGAAGCCCAGCCACCCAGTGGACGTGCCAGGAGGACGAGTGTTCGCCAATCCCGAGGAACTCCTGCGTTACCTCAAGAACGAGGACGTGAAGTTCGTCGACGTACGTTTCTGTGACCTGCCCGGCGTGATGCAGCACTTCAACCTGCCGGTCGAGTCGGTCGCCGACGACCTCTTCACCGACGGCCTCGCCTTCGACGGGTCGTCCATCCGCGGTTTCCAGGCCATCCACGAGTCGGACATGCTCCTGCTCCCGGACGTCGCCACCGCCTTCATCGACCCGTTCCGCGCGCAGAAGACCCTCGCGTTGAACTTCTTCATCCACGACCCGTTCACCCGCGAGGCGTACACCCGCGACCCGCGGAACGTGGCGAAGAAGGCCGAGGCCTACCTGGCGGCGAGCGGCATCGCCGACACCGCGTACTTCGGCCCGGAGGCCGAGTTCTACATCTTCGACTCGATCCGCCACGAGACCTCGGCGCACCAGGCGTTCTACTACATCGACTCGATCGAGGGCGCCTGGAACACCGGCCGTGAGGAGGTGGGCGGCAACCGCGGCTACAAGACCGCGTACAAGGGCGGCTACTTCCCGGTGCCGCCGGTCGACCACTACGCCGACCTGCGCGACAGCATCGTCCGCCGGCTCGTCGACACCGGCTTCACCGTGGAGCGCTCGCACCACGAGGTGGGCACCGCCGGCCAGGCCGAGATCAACTACAAGTTCTCCACCCTGCTGCACGCCGGTGACCAGCTCCAGCTGTTCAAGTACATCGTGAAGAACGAGGCCTGGGCCAACGGCAAGACCGCGACCTTCATGCCCAAGCCGCTCTTCGGTGACAACGGCTCCGGCATGCACACCCACCAGAGCCTCTGGCTCAACGGCGAGCCGCTGTTCTACGACGAGACCGGCTACGCCGGCCTGTCCGACACCGCCCGCTGGTACATCGGCGGCCTGCTGCACCACGCCCCGTCGCTGCTGGCCTTCACCAACCCGACGGTCAACTCGTACCGCCGCCTGGTGCCGGGGTTCGAGGCGCCGGTCAACCTGGTCTACTCCCAGCGCAACCGCTCCGCCTGCACCCGGATCCCGGTGACCGGCAGCAACCCGAAGGCCAAGCGGGTCGAGTTCCGCGTGCCGGACCCCTCGGCGAACGTCTACCTGGCCTTCTCTGCCATGCTGATGGCCGGCCTGGACGGCATCAAGAACAAGATCGAGCCGCCGGCGCCGATCGACAAGGACCTGTACGACCTGCCCCCGGAGGAGTGGGGCGACGTCAAGCAGGTGCCGGGCTCGCTGCCGGAGGTGCTCGACGCGCTCGAGGCCGACCACGACTACCTGCTCGACGGCGGCGTGTTCACGCCGGACCTGATCTCGACCTGGGTCGAGTGGAAGCGGGCCAACGAGGTCGACCCGGTGCGCCTGCGCCCGACCCCGCACGAGTTCGCGATGTACTTCGACTGCTGACCACCCACCAGCACCGGCCGGGCCGGCTCCGCGACACCGCGGGGCCGGCCCGGCCGTTCCGCCTCGATGCGGGTTCGAGAGGTGCTGGCCGGCCCGCGCCGGATCCCGGCGCGACCGCCACTGCTCGACGACGCTTCAGCGGGCGAGCAGCGCGTCCAGCTTCGTGAAGGAGCTGCCCCAGCCGCCCTCGGCGCTCGACCGCCAGTCGGCCGGGAACGGGCCCTGCCGCAGCTCCAGCCGGGTCTTGCCGCCCGGCTCGTCGTGGAACTCCAGCCGCAGGGTCATCCGCGTGCCGTCCTCGAGGCCCGGCATGCCCTTGACCTCCTCGTAGCCGACCAGCAGTTCGTTCTCGACGACCTCGGCGAAGGTGCCGTCCGCCGGGGAGGTCATGGCCGGGTCGTCGTCGTTGACCATGGTGAAGCGCTGGTGCCCGCCGACGCGGACGTCGAAGTCGACCGTCTCGCGCGGCACGGACCAGCCGACGGGGCCGAACCAGGCGGCGAACTGGTCGGGGTCGGTGAAGGCCTGCCAGACCAGCTCCCGGGGCGCGTCGAAGACGCGGGTCATGACGAGTTCGTTGGTGGTGTCGGTCATCGTGCTGTCCTCTCTCACTGCGGATCGTCCGTCGTCGGCGGTGCCTGCGCCTGGATTCGGCGCAGGTGGGCGTCGAGCCGGTCGAAGCTGGCGTCCCAGTGCCGCCGGTAGCGCTCCATCCAGGCCGTGGCCTCCCGGAGCGGCTCCGGGTTCAGGCTGCTGGAACGCCACTGGGCGCTCCGGCTGCGGGTGATGAGGCCGGCCTGCTCCAGCACCTTCAGGTGGCGGGAGATCGCCGGCAGGCTGATGTCGAACGGCTCGGCCAGCTCCGTGACGGTGGCGTCGCCGTCCGCGAGCCGGGCGAGGATCGCCCGGCGGGTCGGGTCCGCCAGCGCCGAGAAGATGACGCTGAGCCGATCGGTCGCCACTTGCTTAACCACCTCGTTAATTAGCAGATGCGTTAAATGTAGGGTGAGACAACGTCGCGTTCAAGGACCTACCGGAACGTCAGCGCGGCCGAACGTTGCGGAGCCGGGGCAGACCCCACACCGCCAGCGCGACGACCAGGACGGTCATCACCAATGCGCCCGGGGCCTTGACCAGCCGGGCGAGGTTGGTGCCGTCAGGTAGCGCGAGGAAGGCCGCGACCGCGCACGGCAGCACGAACCAGCCGGTCCGTACCGCCACGACCGCCAGCACGGCCAGCGGCCAGGTCGCGTACCAGGGGTGGAACACCGGGGCCAGGGCGACCGTGGCGGCCAACGCGAGCCCCGCCCCGAGCAGGGACACCCGGACCCGGGCGGCGTCCATCCGCGCCACCCGCTGCCGGACGTCGTTCAGCTCGCGCAGCGCCGTCCAGGCCCGCCACCACAGCAGCGCCAGCAGGGCGACCAGCACGGCCAGCGCCACCGCCCGCGCCACCGGGACCGCGGCGGGTCGCCGGCCGAGCAACTCGCCGGCGTAGTCCACGACCATGCCGACGGCCGTCGGGGGCGACGTCCACTGCTCCGAGTCGCCGCTGCGGTTCAGCCCGCGCACCCAACCCAGGCCGAGGCCGGAGAGCAGCGACGCGCCCGCCAGGGCGGCGAACACCCCGGCGGCCAGCCAGCCGCCGTCGCGCAGCAGCGACCGTACGGTGTAGCGGCCGAGCACCGCCGCCAGGGCCGCGAACGGAAGCACCACCACCGCGGTCGCCTTCACGCCCACCGCCAGCCCCAGCAGCACCCCGGCGACCAGCAGCGGGCGCGGCTTGCCGGGGAAGCGGACGAGCACCAGCAGGCCGAGCAGCAGCAGCCCGAGCATCAGCGCGTCGTTGTGGGCGCCGGCCACCAGGTGCACGGCGACCAGCGGGCAGGCCAGCACCAGCCAGGTCGCCCGGCGCGTCGGCACGCCCGCCGCCCGGGCCAGCCCGAGCAGGCACAGCCCGGCGAGCAGGACCCCGGCCACGGCGACCAGGCGCAGCACCACCACCGCGCCGACCAACCCACCGCCCAGGGTCACGGCCAGCGCGGCGAGCAGGACGAACACCGGCCCGTACGGCGCCGGCGTGTCCCGCCAGATCGGCGCGACCGCGTCCACCCACGGGCAGCCGGCCGCCGCCACCCCCGTCGCGTACGGGTCGACGCCGTGCGCGTACGCCCAGCCCTGGCAGGCGTAGGAGTAGACGTCCCGGCTGCCCAGTGGCGGCGCGACGAGCAGCGGCAGCGCCCACAACCCCGCCGTGCGGTACGCCCAGCCGGTCGACGGCGCACCGTCGCGCAGGGCCCACCAGGCGCCGACGAGCAGGCCGGTGCCGACCAGCCAGAGCACGACGGTCAGCGGGCCGTCCGCGGAGCGCCACACCCGGTCGGCGGTGGTGCCGGGCAGCGCCCCGCCCACGTACCCGGCGACGGACAGCAGCACGGCGCCGGCCAGACCGGCGTACCGCGCGACGAGCGCCCGCCCGGGCGCGATCGGACCCGGCGCTGCGCCGGGTCCGGTCACCGGCGTACCCCTCCCGACTCGGCGGCGGCCGGCCGACGGGCCGCCCGCGCCGACCGTACCAAGCGGACCGTAACCACGATCACCAGCAGCGTCATCAGCGGCGCGCCGACGGTCTTGGTGTACCGGGGCAGCCCGGTGCCGTCCGGCAGCACCAGGAACGACGCGACCAGCGCGACCAGGGCCGCCCAGTCGGCCCGGCGGGCGGTCGCCGCGAGCACCACGAGGGGCCAGGTCCAGTACCAGGGGTGGAAGAGCGGCGCGAGCGCGACCGTGGCGGTCAGCGCGAGCCCGGCGTGCCAGAGCGCGTCCCGGGTCCGCGCCCGCCACAACAGCCACGGCAGCAGCAGGAGGAGCACCGCCAGGCCGATCCCCCGGGTCACCGGCAACGCGTCGATGTGCCAGCCGAAGGGCAGCACGAGATACCCGAAGGTCTGCCCGACGGCGGTCGGCGGCGACGTCCAGCCGATCACCAGACCCCCCTGCTCCAGCCCACCGATCCAGCCGAAGTCGAGGCCGGCGGCCAGCGTCGCGCCGACGACCGTGGCGACGGCGCCGCCGACCACCCACCCGCCGTCGCGGATCAGCGCCCGGACCGAGTACCCCCCGGCGAGCGCGGCCAGCGCCGCGAACGGCACCACGACCAGCGCGGTCACCTTGATCCCGGCGGCCAGGCCGAGCAGCACACCCCCGGCCAGCAGCGGGCCGGGGCGCCCGGGACGGGACGCCACGACCGCCAGCCCGGCGACGAGCAGCCCGACCATCAACGCGTCGTTGTGCGCGCCGGAGACCAGGTGCACCCCGACCAGCGGGGAGCCGAGCGCCAGCCACAGCGCCCGCCCGGGCGCCACCCCACACCGACGGGCCAGCACCGGCAGCACGGCCGCCGTGAGGCCGACGCCGGCCACCGCGAGCAGCCGGAACACGACGATGCTGGCGACCAGCGAGTCGGTGGCCGCCACGATCGCCCCGGAGACCAGGACGAACAGCGGACCGTACGGCGCCGGGGTGTCCCGCCAGATCGGCGAGATCGTGTCCAGCCACGGGCACGGCAGGGCGGACACCCCCTGCTCGTACGGGCTGAAGCCGGCCGCGTACGTGGCGCCCTGGCAGGCGTACGCGTACACGTCCCGGCTGCCCAACGGCGGCGCGACCAGCAGCGGGACCAGCCAGAGCCCGACGGTGACCAGCGCCCACCGCGCGGAGGGCACCCGGTCCCGGACCGACCACCACGCTCCGGCGGACAGCGCCAGGCCGACCACCCAGAGTGCGATCAGCAGCGGCCCGTTCGGGCCCTGCCAGATGCGGACCGGGTTCGCCAGGTGCGACCCGGAGGGCAGGGCGCCGCCGAGGAAGGCGGCGACGGCGAGCATCGTCGAGCCGGCCAGGCCGGTCCAGCGGGCGAGGTGGAGAGGCACGGAAGCACATGCTGCCAGTACGGTGGTCGCGGTACGGAGGTGGGCATGCGGGACAGGCGGGTCGTGGCGCTGGCCACCGCGTCGGCCGTGGTGCTCGGTGTGACGTACCTGACGTTGCCGCCGGCGGGTTCGGACCTGGCCGCCCAGGTGGCGCGGGCCGACTTCTTCGCCGCCCACGGCACCGCCCCGGTCGACCTGCGCTGGTACGGCGGGGTGAACCAGTTCGGCTACAGCCTGGTGTCCCAGCCGGTGATGGCGCTGCTCGGCGTCCGGGTCACCGGCGTGCTCGCGCTGGTCGCGGCGGCGGCCGCCCTCGCCGCCCTGCTGGCCCGGACCGGGGTGCCCCGGCCGCTGCTCGGCGCCCTGGTGGGCGTGGTCACCCTCACCGGGAACCTGGTCGCCGGCCGGGTCACGTACGGCCTCGGGGTGGCCCTCGGCCTGGTCGCCCTGCTCGCCCTCACCCTGCCCGCCGACCGGCGTGAGCCCGCCCCCGCGCGGGGGCGACGCGGCACGGTGCGGCTCGGGCTGGCCGCCCTCGGGGCGCTGCTGGCGTCGGCGACCAGCCCGGTGGCCGGCCTCTTCGTCGGCCTGGCCGGCGCGGCGCTGCTGCTGTCCCGCCGGTACGCCGACGGCCTGGCCCTCGGGGTCGCCGCCGCGCTGCCCCTCGGGGTCACCGCGTTACTGTTCGGCGACGGCGGCTGGATGAACATCAGCCGCACCGACACCCTCCGCACCGTGGTGACCAGCCTGCTGGTGGCCGCGCTGGTGGCGTACCGGCCGGTGCGGGCGGGCGCGTTGCTGTCCGCGGCGGGGGTGCTGGCCGCGGCCCTGGTGCACACGCCGGTCGGCCTCAACGCCACCCGGCTGGCGGCGATGTTCGCACTACCCGTACTGGCCGCCGCCGCGGGTGTAAGGAAGGGCCCCTTGTTAACGCCTCCGGTAGAGGAAGGGTCCCCTGTTAACGCGTCGCGGCTCCGGTGGGCGCCACGGGGCCGGTGGAGTGGGTGGGGGTTCGCCGCCGCGCGCGGCGGGCGGGGTGGGGCGGTCGCGCTCGCCGTGCTGCTGGCCGCGGTGTGCTGGTGGCAGCCACCGGTCTCGCCGGCCGACCTGCGCAGTGTCACCGATCCGGCGGCCCGGCCGGCGTACTTCGCGCCGCTGCGGGACTTCCTCGCCGCTCAGCGCCTCACCGGCCGGGTGGAGATCCCGCCGACCCGCGGCTACTGGGAGGCGGCGTCCCTCGGCGAGGTGCCGCTCGCGCGGGGCTGGCTGCGGCAGGCCGACATCGACCGCAACCCGCTGTTCTTCACCACCGTGCCGGGCGCCGCCGGCACCGGGGTGCCGTTGACACCGGACAGCTACCGGGACTGGCTGCTCGACAACGCCGTGCAGTACGTCGCCGTTCCCGACGCCCCGCTGTCGTGGGTGGGCCGGCCCGAGGCCGACCTGGTCACCGGCGGCCTGCCCTACCTCACCCCGGTCTGGTCCGGCCCGCACTGGCGGGTGTGGGCGGTCGACGGATCGCGCCCGGTCGTCGGCGCCCCGGGTGAACTGGTCCGCTCCGACGCGGCGTCGCTGACGTTCCGGGCGGCGGCGGCCGGCCCGGTCCCGGTCCGCGTACGCCACAACCGCTGGCTGACCGTCACCGGCGGCGCCACGCTCGCCCCCGACGGCGACTGGATCACCGTCACCGTGCCGGGTGCCGGGGAGTACCGGCTCGGCAGCTGACCCAATCTTTTTGCCGTTCCGGCAAACATCCTTGCCGCATCGTCGGGCTCCGGGCAACGATCGACGCGACGGGCAACGATCGACGCGACGGCCCGACCGGGAGCGGCACGAGCAGCGAGGAGGAACGGTGCAGGAGAGCGCTGACCGCGTGGACGACGTCCGGCAGCCGGACGTGGACGTGGAGGCCGCCCGGTTCTGGGACGAGCTCTACGGGGAACGGGACCAGATCTGGAGCGGCCGCCCCAACCCGCACCTGGTCGACGTGGCCGGTCCGCTGCCGGCCGGCACCGCGCTGGACCTGGGCTGCGGCGAGGGCGCCGACGCGATCTGGCTGGCCGGCCGGGGCTGGCGGGTGACCGCCGTCGACATCTCCGCCACCGCCCTGGACCGGGCCGCCGCCCGGGCGGACGCCGACGGCGTCGCGGCACGGATCGACTTCCAGCGGCACGACCTCCTCCGCACCTTCCCCGAGGGCGTGTTCGACCTGGTGTCCGCCCAGTTCCTCCAGTCACCGCTGGACTTCCCCCGGGAGGACGTGCTGCGCGCGGCGGCCCGGGCCGTGGCGCCCGGTGGCCGGCTGCTGGTCGTCGAGCACGGTGAGATGCCGCCGTGGAGTCGGCACGCCCACCCACACGTCCGGTTCCCCACGCCGGAGGAGACCCTGGCCGGGCTCGACCTGGACACCGGCCGGTGGCACACCGAGCGGGTCGACGGCGTGCCCCGGCCGGCCACCGGCCCGGACGGGCAACCCGCGACGCTGCTCGACAACGTCGTGCTGGTGCGCCGGCGGTAGCGGCCGGTTTCCGACCGCCGGCCGGCGACGCCCGGCCTCAGCTCTCCAGCACCCGCTCCATGGCGGCGCGGGAACGGCGACCGGTGCGCAGGTACTCGTCGAGGAACTCCCCCGGGTCGTCGCGGCCGAGCAGCCGCACCACGCCGGCCAGCTCCACCCCGTGCCGGGGGAGCTGGTCACCGGCCCGGCCCCGCACCAGCATCAGCGCGTTGCGGACCTGCGCGGCGAGGGTCCACCCGGCCGCCATCGCCTCGGCGTCCGCCCGGTCGACCAGGTCCGCGTCCCGCGCGGCCGCGAGGGCGTCGAGCGTACGCGTCCCGCGCAGCTCCGGCAGCCGCCCGCCGTGCCGGAGCTGGAGCAGCTGCACCGCCCACTCGACGTCCGACAGCCCGCCCCGCCCCAGCTTGGTGTGGGTGGCCGGGTCCGCGCCCCGGGGCAGCCGCTCGGTCTCCACCCGGGCCTTGATGCGACGGATCTCGACGACCTGCTCGCGGGTCAGCCCGTCGACCGGGTACCGCACCGGGTCGATCATCGCCTCGAACTCGGCGCCCAGGTCCGCGTCGCCGCAGACGAACCGGGCCCGCAGCAGCGCCTGCGCCTCCCACACCCCCGACCAGCGCGCGTAGTACTGGGCGTACGCGGCGAGGCTGCGGACCAGCGGACCCTGCCGCCCCTCGGGCCGCAGGTCGGCGTCGACGCCGAGCGGCGGGTCGGGGGCGGGCATGCCGAGCAGCCGGCGCAGTTCCTCGGCGATCGCGTGGGCGGTGGCGCTCGCCGCGCTGTCGCTGACGCCGTCCGGCCCGTCGTAGACGAACAGCACGTCGGCGTCGGAGAGGTAGTTCGACTCGTACCCGCCGAGCCGGCCCATGCCGACCACCGCGAACCGCAGCCCCGGCCCGGGTGCCTGGGACGCCCGGGCGGTCCGTAGGGCGGCGGCCAGCGTGGCGTCGGTGACGTCGGCCAGCGCGGTGCCCACGGCGGTCACGTCGGCGAGGCCCAGGGCCGGTGCCGACGTCCCGGCGCGGCCGGGCTGCGACGTCGGGGCGGCCCCCTGCGCGGCACGGTCCTCGGCGCGGGGTGGCGACGGTGCCAGTGACCCGGCGCGGCTCAGCACGTCGGCGCAGGCCAGCCGGACCAGTTCCCGGCGGCGCAGCGCGCGGACCGCCCGGGTCGCCTCGACCGGGTCGTCGGCGTGCCGGGTTGCGGCCGCCGCGAAGCCCTCGCACAGCACGTCCCGCGGGCGCGGGACCAGCTCGCTCTCCTCGGCGAGCAGGCGCAGCGCCTCCGGTTCGCGGGCGAGCAGGTCGGCCGCGTACCGGGAGGAGGAGAGCACCCGGGCGAGCCGGCGGGCGACCGGCCCCTCGTCGCGCAGCAGCCGCAGGTACCAGGGTGTGCTGCCGAGCTTGTCGGAGACCTGGCGGTAGTTGAGCAGCCCGCGGTCCGGCTCGGGGGCGTCGGCGAACTCGCTCAGCAGCACCGGCAGCAGGGTGCGCTGGATCGCGGCGGTACGGCTGACCCCGCCGGTGAGGGCCTGGAGGTGTCGCAGCGCCCCTGCCGGGTCGGCGAAGCCGAGGATCTCCAGCCGGTGGCGGGCCGCCTCGGGGGTGAGCCGCAGCCCGTCGGCGGGGACCCGGGCGACCGACTCCAGCAGGGGCCGGTAGAGCAGCTTGGCGTGCAGCCGGCGTACCTCGGTGGCGTGGGTGACCCACTCGGCGCGGAACTCCTCGACGGCGCTGCGGCCCGGCGTGGCCGCGTGGCCGAGCGCGGCGGCCAGCCAGCGCAGCGCGGCCGGGTCGGTCGGCACGGTGTGGGTCCGGCGCAGGCCCTGGAGCTGGAGCCGGTGCTCGACGGCGCGCAGGAAGCGGTAGCCGCGCAGCAGCGCCTCCCCGTCGGCCCGCCCGACGTAGCCGCCGGCGACCAGCGCCCGCAGCGCCGGGACCGTGCCCGGGACCCGTAGCGTCTCGTCACCGCGGCCGTGCACCAGTTGCAGCAACTGCACCGCGAACTCGATGTCGCGCAGCCCGCCCGGGCCGCGCTTGATCTCGCGGTCCAGCTCCTTCGGCGGGATGTTGTCGATGATCCTGCGGCGCATGGCGCGCACGTCCTCGACCGCCTCGGGGCGTTCGGCGGCCCGCCAGACCAGCGGGGCGAGCTGGTCGATCCACTCCCGGCCCAGGGCCAGGTCCCCGGCCGCCGGCCGGGCCTTCAGCAGCGCCTGGAACTCCCAGGTCCGGGCCCACCGCCGGTAGTAGGCGAGGTGGCTGGCGAGGGTCCGCACCAGCGGGCCCCGGTTGCCCTCCGGCCGCAGCGCGGCGTCGACCGGCCAGGCGACCAGCCCGCAGATGTGGATCAGCCGGGTGGCGACCGTGGTGGCCGCCGGGAGGTGGTCGTCCTCGGCCGCCACGAAGATGACGTCGACGTCGGAGACGTAGTTCAGCTCGTCGCCGCCGCACTTGCCCATCGCCACCACGGCGAGCCGCGGCCGGGGCGTGCCCTCCGGCAGCTCACCCACGGCGATCTCGTACGCGGCGGCGAGCGTCGCGTCGGCCAGCGCGGACAGCGCGGCCATCGTCTGCTCCAGCCCGCGCCCGCCGGTCAGGTCGGCCGCCGCGATCCGCAGCAACGCCAGGCGGTACGCGGTTCGCAGCACCGCGACCGGGTTGCCGTCACCGGTCCGGTCGAGCCGCCCGTCGGCGGGCGGCGCCAGACCGTCCGGGGCGGTCCGGAGGGCCGTCCACTGGTCCGGGTTGGCCACCAGGTGGTCGCCGAGCGCCGAGGACGCGCCTAGCACGGCGACCAGCCGCCGGCGCAGCCCCGGATCGTCGTGCAACGCCTCGATCAGGGCGGACCCGGCGCCGATGCCGGCCGGACCGCCGCCGTTGCCGGCCGCGCGGCGCTCCGCCTCGACGAGCCGGTGCAGCTGGCGCAGCGCCAGTTCCGGGTCGGCGGCCCGGGACAGGGCGGCGAGCAGCTCCGCCGCCGGCTCGTCGGCCGGCTCCTGGGTGTCCGGCCGCCACAGGCCCAGCCCGTCGGGGCCGAGCAGGTCGGCGGCGCGGGAACCGGCGTCACCGGCGCCGAACCCGTACCGGGCGAGCCGCCCCGCGGCCCTGGTCGGCCGGCCCATCAGTGCCCGAGCAGGGGCAGGCTGCGGCGGGTGCCCTCGTCCAGCTCGCCGAGGGCCAGGGCCGCGAAGCGCGCCGCGAAGGGCTGCCACACCTCCTCCACGTCGACCATCACCGCGTCGCAGGCGGCCACCACCGCCTCCGGGTCGTAGCCCAGCTCGGCGAGCAGCCTCGAGTCGGTGGCCCAGTCGGCGATCATCGCGGTGTCGCACTCGATGTGGAACTGGAGCCCCCAGGCCCGGTCGCCGAGGCGGAACGCCTGGTGCGGGTAGCGGGTGGAGGCGGCGAGCAGGGTCGCGCCGGCGGGCAGCTCGGTGATCTCGTCGGAGTGCCACTGGAGCACGTCCGGGATCAGCGGGACGTACCGGAAGAGCGGGTCCGCCTCGGCGGCGTCGCGGCGGCCCACCACGCCGGGGCCGACCTCCGGGCCGGACGGGCTGCGCTCGACGGCGCCGGCGTGCGCGGTGGCGAGCAGTTGGGCGCCGAGGCAGATGCCCAGGGTCGGCACGCGGTACCGGACGGCCTTGCGCAGCAGCGCCTCCACGTGCGGGAACCAGGCCGCCCCGGGTGAGCCGTCGGGCAGCGGGTACGCCTGCTGCTCGCCGCCGAGCACCACCAGCGCCGCGTACCCCTCCAGGTCGGCCGGCAGTTCGTCGCCGGCGTGCGCCCGGACCACCCACAGGTCCAGGCCGGCCTCGGTCAGCCACTCCCCCAGCCGGCGCGCGTCGTCGGTCGGGTCGTTCTCGATCACCAGCGCGGTTGCCACGCCGTCGAGGCTATCCGGTACGCCCGTCGAAGAGCTGGTTAGGCTCGGCGGTTGTGATCACCGAAGACGTCGTCCGGCCGCCGGCGCTGCGCCCCGGCGACACGGTCATGCTGGTGTCGCCGTCCGGGCCGACCCGGCCGGAGCGGGTGGCCCGGGGCGTCGAACTGCTCACCGGCTGGGGGCTGCGGCCGGTCCCGGCCCCGAACGCGTACGCCCGGCAGGGCTACCTGGCCGGCGCCGACGAGCTGCGGGCGGCGGACCTGAACGCCGCGTTCGCCGACCCCTCGGTGCGGGGCGTGATCTGCACCCGGGGCGGCTACGGCGCGCAGCGGGCGGTGGACGCGATCGACATGGCCGCCGTACGCCGGGACCCGAAGGTCGTGGCCGGCTTCTCCGACATCACCGCCCTCCAGTTCGCGCTCTGGCGGGGCGCCCGGCTGGCCGGCGTGCACGGGCCCGGGGCGGCCTGGCGGGACGAGCGCACGACGCTGGACTCGGCGCAGTCGCTGCACGCGGCGTTGATGACCACCGAGCCGGTGACCGTGGCGGCCCGCGACGGGGAGGAGACCGCCGGCGTCCGGGTGCCCGGCCGGGCCACCGGCCGGCTGCTCGGCGGCAACCTGTGCCTGATCGTGGCGTCGCTCGGCACCCCGGACATGCCGGACCTGACCGGGGCGGTGCTCCTCGTCGAGGAGGTGCAGGAGCCGCCGTACAAGATCGACCGGATGTTGACCCAGCTCCGCCGGGCCGGCGTGCTCGACGGCGTGGCGGGGGTGGCGGTCGGGCAGTTCACCGACTGTGCGGACGGGTGGGCGGTGGACGTCGCCGACGTCCTGACCGACCGCCTCGGCGACCTGGGCGTCCCGGTCCTCGGTGGCCTTCCGATCGGTCACGGGGTCGGTCAGCTCACCGTCCCCGTCGGCACCGAGGCGGTCCTCGACGCCGACGCCGGCACGCTCACGGTCGCCCCCGCCGTCCGCTGACCCCCCGCCTCTCCGCTCCCCGCCTCCACTTCCACCCTCACCGACCCGCGTCCCGCGCCCGTCCCACCACTGCCGTGCCCGCTGCCAGGCGGCCAGCAACTTCGGGGACGTTGCTGCCTCGACGGGTGCCGGAAGCAGCAACGTCCCTGAAGTTGGGTGGGTCTTGGGACGGCCGCAGGCCGACTGGGCGGTCTGTCCGGCTTGGCGGGCGGACTGCCAGCCCATTCATAGGCTCGCCATGGGTTTCCTCCAGCCGCCCAGGTCACCGTCGGTGAGGTCATCGCACCACCGACGAGTTGGAGGACGACATGTCCCGCACGATTCGAAAGAAGCACCTGCTGGCCGGCTTCGCCGCCGCCGGCCTGCTCGGCGTCGGGATCGCGGCGCCGACCGTCGCATTCGCCGCCGACGGCGCCTCGCCGTCGGCGAGCGCCAGCGCCGACACCGACCGGGAGCAGCGGCTGGCCGACCGGCAGGCGGAGTTCGCCGAGGCGCTCGCGAAGGAGCTGGGCGTCCCGACCGACCAGGTGACGGCCGCGCTGGAGAAGCTGCGCGAACAGCGGAAGGACGACCGGCCCGAGCGGCCGGACGCCGCGGAGCGGCAGGCCGCGCTGAAGGAGCGGCTCGACCGGGCGGTCGAGGACGGCAAGCTCACCCAGGAGCAGGCCGACGCGATCATCGCCGCGGCCGAGGCGGGCGTCCTCCCGGGCCCGGGCGGGCACGGCGGCCACGGCGGGCCGGGCGGCCACGGCGGGCCGGGCGGCTTCGGCGACAAGTGACCGGACGCCGCCCGCCCCGGCCGCGTGGCTGGGGCGGGCGGCGCCGTGACCTTCGGAGGGGACGGCGCCGCCGGGACGCCCCGGTCGGCTTCGGACGGTCAGGCGATGCGGGCGCGGACGATCAGGGCGGCGCCGACGTGCGTGCCGGGGATGAGCAGGCCCGGCACGAAGAACGCCAGCGCCTCCGGCTTCCCGGCACCGCCTACAGCGACAGGTAGCGCTGCCGCTCGTACGGGGTGACCTCGCGCCGGTACTGCTCCCACTCGGCCCGCTTGTTGCGCAGGAAGAAGTCGAAGACGTGCTCGCCGAGCACCTCGGCGACCAGCTCGGAACCGGCCATCACGTCGATCGCCTCGGAGAGGTTCTCCGGCAGCGGCTCGTACCCCATCGCCCGTCGCTCGGCGCTGGTCAGCGACCAGACGTCGTCCTCGGCGCCCGGCGGCAGCTCGTACCCCTCCTCGATGCCCTTCATCCCGGCGCCGAGCAGCACCGCGAAGGCCAGGTACGGGTTGGCCGCCGAGTCGAGCGACCGGACCTCCACCCGGGCGGAGTTCGGCTTGCCGTACGCCGGGACGCGGACCAGCGCGGACCGGTTGAGGTGACCCCAGCAGACGTACGCGGGGCTCTCGGTCACCCGGTCCGGCAGGGCCTGCGGGAACAGCCGCTTGTACGAGTTGACCCACTGGTTGGTGACCGCCGTGTACTCCCGGGCGTGCACGAGCAGGCCGGCGATGAACGCGCGGGCCACCTTGGACAGCTTCATCGGGTCGCCGGCGTCGTGGAACGCGTTGCGCTCGCCCTCGAACAGCGACAGGTGGGTGTGCATGCCGCTGCCCGGCTGGTCGGTGAACGGCTTCGGCATGAAGGTGGCCTGCACCCCGGTGGAGAGCGCCACCTCCTTGACCACGTGCCGGAAGGTCATGATGTTGTCGGCGGTGGTCAGCGCGTCGGCGTAGCGCAGGTCGATCTCCTGCTGGCCGGGGGCGACCTCGTGGTGGCTGAACTCGACCGAGATGCCGATCCGCTCCAACGCGAGCACCGCCTGGCGGCGGAAGTCCCGCGCGACCGCGTGGGTGGTGTGCTCGAAGTACCCGCCGGTGTCGACCGGGGTGGGCACCGAGCCGTCCATCGGGCCGTTCTCCAGCAGGAAGAACTCGATCTCCGGGTGGGTGTAGAAGGTGAAGCCCTTCTCCGCCGCCTTGGACAGGGCCCGGCGCAGCACGTGCCGCGGGTCGGCCCAGGACGGGCCGCCGTCGGGGAGCAGGATGTCGCAGAACATCCGGGCGCTCTCGCCGCTGACGCCCCCCTCGAACGGGAAGACCTGGAACGTGGTCGGGTCGGGCATGGCGACCATGTCGGACTCGAAGACCCGGGCGAAGCCCTCGATCGCCGAGCCGTCGAACCCGATGCCCTCCTCGAAGGCCGCCTCCAGCTCGGCGGGGGCCACCGACACGCTCTTCAGCGTGCCCAGCACGTCGGTGAACCACAGCCGGACGAACCGGATGTCCCGCTCTTCCAGCGTACGGAGGACGAACTCCTGCTGACGGTCCACTTCCACCCCTCGCGACCCTGTTGTCCGCCTTCGGCCGGGGGTGACCCGGCCTGACCGACCAGTCTCCACCGGCCTCGTTACGCCGACGTTACGCGACCTGCCGGCGCTCGTCCCGCCCAGTCCCACCCCGGCGCGGTCCCCCGCTCGGGGGTGGCCCCGGTCTCCCCCGGCGGGCCGTGTCGGGCCCGGACGGCTGGGGCAAGATGAGGACATGCCCACCCTGCGTCTCGCCCTCTGTCAGGTCAACCCGACCGTCGGCGACCTCACCGGCAACGCCGCGCTGATCCGGGAGTGGACCCGGCGCGCCGCCGACGCCGGCGCTCAGCTGGTCGCGTTCCCGGAGATGATGCTGACCGGGTACCCGGTCGAGGACCTGGTCTTCCGCCGGTCCTTCGTGGCGGCGTCGAAGGCGGCCCTGGAGCGGCTCGCGGCCGACCTCGCCGCGGACGGCCTCGGTGACCTGCCGGTGCTGGTCGGTTACCTGGACGCGGACGGCCCGCCGCAGGTCAGCGGTGACGCGGAGCCGGGTCACGGTGCGCGCAACGCCGCCGCCCTGCTGCACGGCGGTGGGACCGTCGCCACCTACTTCAAGCACCACCTGCCGAACTACGGCGTCTTCGACGAGGACCGGTACTTCGTTCCCGGGGACATGCTGACCGTGGTCCGGATCGGCGGGGTGGACGTCGCGCTGACCATCTGCGAGGACCTGTGGCAGGCCGGGGGCCCGTTCGCCGCCGCCCGCCAGGCCGGCGTCGGCCTGGTCCTCAACATCAACGGCTCGCCGTACGAGCTGAACAAGGACGACATCCGGCTGCCGCTGGTCCGCCGCCGGGCCGCCGAGGCGGGGGCCACCATCGCGTACGTCAACATGATCGGCGGCCAGGACGAGCTGGTCTTCGAGGGCGACTCGATGATCGTGACGGCGGACGGGACGTTGCTGGCCCGGGCTCCGCAGTTCGTCGAGCACCTGCTCGTGCACGACGTCGAACTCCCCGAGGCGGAGCCCCACGCCGGCGAGGACACCGAACTGGCCGACGCGCTGCGGGTGGTCCGCCGTACCGTCGGATCGGTGCCGGCCGCGCCCACGGGCCCGGCGGCGACCGGCGGCGTCATCGAGCCGGTGGCCGACGAGGCCGAGGTGTGGCAGGCGCTGGTGCTGGGCCTACGCGACTACGTCAACAAGAACCGCTTCCCGTCGGTGGTGCTCGGCCTGTCCGGCGGCATCGACTCGGCGGTCGTCGCGGCCCTCGCGGTCGACGCGCTGGGCCCCGACCGGGTGGTCGGGGTGTCCATGCCGAGCCAGCACTCCTCGGAGCACTCCCGGGAGGACGCGGCGGACCTGGCCAAGCGCACCAGCCTGGACTACCGGGTCGAGCCGATCCAGCCGATGGTCGACACCTTCCTGGCCAACATGTCGCTGTCCGGCGTCTCGGTGGAGAACCTGCAGGCCCGGGTCCGCGGGGTGATCCTCATGGCCCTGTCAAACCAGGAGGGCCACCTGGTGCTGACCACCGGCAACAAGAGCGAGCTGGCGGTCGGTTACTCCACCCTCTACGGCGACTCGGTCGGCGGCTTCAACCCGGTCAAGGACGTCTGGAAGACGCTGATCTGGCGGCTGGCCACGTGGCGCAACGCGGACGCCGGCCGGCGCGACGAGACCGCGCCGATCCCGGAGAGCTCCATCGGCAAGCCGCCGTCGGCCGAGCTGAGCCCGGGGCAGCTCGACAGCGACACCCTCCCCGAGTACGACGTGCTCGACCCGATCCTGATCGGGTACGTCGACGGCGACCTGGGCCGGGACGGGCTCGTCGAGTCCGGCCACGACCCGGCGGTGGTGGACCGGGTGCTGCGGATGGTGGATACCGCCGAGTACAAGCGACGCCAGTCCGCCCCCGGCACGAAGATCTCCATGAAGGCGTTCGGGCGGGACCGCCGGCTACCGATCACCAACCGCTGGCGGGAGAACGGCTGACGCACGGGTGCCCGGTCACCGGCGCCGGTCTCCGGTGCTGGCGGCCGGAGTGAAATCCTCCACTGGCCTCTGCCGCCGCCGGGCGTCCAGGTGCGACGATCGCGGCGCAACCCGGGGACCGCGTACGCGGCCTCGAGGAAGGAGAGAACCATGGTGGATTCCACCCCGCCCGAGGTGACCGCCCTCTACGGCGGACCGGCGACCCGGCGGGTCCGCACCCGCGACCTGATCGCCGCCAAGGAGCGCGGCGAGCGGTGGCCGATGCTCACCTCGTACGACCAGTACACGGCGGCGATCTTCGACGCCGCCGGCATTCCCGTGCTGCTGGTCGGCGACTCGGCCGCGAACAACGTCTTCGGCTACGAGACCACCCTGCCGGTGACCGCCGAGGAACTGCTGCCGCTGGTCCGGGCGGTCGTCCGGGCCACCCGGCAGGCGCTGATCGTCGGCGACCTGCCGTTCGGCTCGTACGAGGAGGGGCCGACGCAGGCCCTGCGCACCGCCGTCCGGTTCATGAAGGAGGGCGGCTGCCACGCGGTGAAGCTGGAGGGCGGCCGGCGCTGCGCCGACCAGATCGCCGCGATCGTCGGCGCCGGCATCCCGGTGATGGCGCACATCGGCTTCACTCCGCAGAGCGAGCACACCCTCGGCGGGTACCGGGTGCAGGGCCGCGGTGACGCCGCCGACGAGGTGATCGCCGACGCCCGGGCGGTCGCCGAGGCGGGCGCCTTCGCCGTCGTGCTGGAGATGGTGCCCGGTGAGGTGGCCAAGCGGATCACCGCCGAGCTGAGCATTCCGACCGTGGGCATCGGCGCCGGCCCGGACACCGACGCCCAGGTGCTGGTCTGGCAGGACATGGCCGGCCTGCGTACCGGAAAGGCGCCGCGCTTCGTGAAGCGCTACGCCGACGTGGCCGGCGCGCTGACCGACGCGACCCGCCGCTTCGCCGACGAGGTCCGCGGCGGTCAGTTCCCGGCGGCCGAGCACACCTTCTAGGGGTACCGGAGGGCTCCCGGCCGACGTACCCGTCAGGCCGGGCGCCCTCCTTCCCGGGCACCCGGCCACCCTGACCACCGCGGGCCGGCTCGACGGGCGGATCGGTCGCGGCGCGGGCGGCTCGACGGGCGGGTCGGTGTCGGCGAGGCGGGGACGTTACCCTCCAGCACCATGCCGGACGCCAGCTTCCTCGACGCCACCCGCGACTCGTACGACGCGACGGCCGCCGAGTACGCCGACTGGCTCGCCACGGACCTGGACGGCCGGCCCCTCGACCGGGCGATGCTGGCCGCCTTCGCCGAACTGGTCCGCGCCAACGGTTCCGGTCCCGTCGCCGACGTCGGCTGCGGGCCGGGGCGCGTCACCATCCTGCTGCACGGCCTGGGGTTGGACGCGTTCGGCGTCGACCTCTCCCCCGGCATGGTGGCGCTGGCCCGCCGCACCTACCCGCACCTGCGGTTCGAGGTGGGCTCCATGCTCGCCCTGTACCTGCCGGACGCGTCCCTCGGCGGGCTGCTCGCCTACTACTCGGTCATCCACGTCCCGTGGGACCGTTGGCCGGACGTGTTCACCGAGTTCCATCGCGTTCTCGCACCGGGCGGGCCGCTGATGCTCGCCTTCCAGATCGGCGACGAGCGCTACCACCGCGACGAGGCCTTCGGCAAGGCGATCGACCTCGACTGGTACCGGCACCGCCCGGACGCGGTGGCCGGCCTGCTGCGGGACGCGGGCTTCGAGACGTGGGTGACGGTGGTGAAGGAGGCCGACGTGACCGAGCGGACCCAGCAGGCCATCGTCATCGCGCGCAAACCGGCCGCGGGGGCGTAGGTCGCCGCCCGGAGCCGCCGCGCGGACCCGCAGCGGTAGCGGTGACCTCCTGGTGGCGGCGGACGTCCACCCCGGCCGCCCCGGGCCGCACCTCGACCCTCAGGCGGCAGGCGGGCCGGGCGAACAGCCGGCAGCTCACCGGGCGTGCCGCTGCTCTGGTAGTGGGTGGGTTCGCCCCGCAGACGCTGCCCGGACCGGCGGCCAGCAGGGACAGCGCGTGCCGGACGGTGTCGTCGGCGGCGCCGGGTCAGAGGTCGGTGACGCGGATGCCGGCGTGGGCCTTGTAGCGCTTGTTGATGGCGATCAGGTTGGCGGTGAGCGCCTCGACCTGGTGGGCGTTGCGCAGGCGGCCGGCGTAGATGCCACGCATCCCCGGGATCCGGGCGGCGAGGGCGCCGACGATGTCGACCACTTCCCGGTCCTCGGTGCAGATCAGCACGTCGAGCTCGATGCGGTCGATCTCCGGGTCGGCGAGGAGCGGGGCGCTGACGTGGTTGAACGCGGCGCACACCCGGGAGTCGGGCAGCAGGGCAGCGGCCTGCTGGACGGCGCTGCCCTCCTCGACGGTCAGCGCGTACGGGCCCTGCTTGTCGAAGCCGAGCGGGTTGACGCAGTCGACGACGATCTTGCCGGCGAGCGGCTCGGCGAGGGCGGCGACGGTGGCCGCGTGGCCGTCCCACGGCACGGCGATGATGACGACGTCGCTGCGCCGCGCGACGTCCTCGTTGCCGGCTCCGGTGACGCTGGCACCGGCGGCGACCCCGGGGAGGCTCCCGATCTCCGCGGCGGACTGGGCGGCCCGCTCCGCCGACCGGGATCCGATCAGCACGGTGTGGCCGGCCCGCGCGAACCGGTAGGCGAGACCCCGCCCCTGGTCGCCGGTGCCACCGATGATGCCGACGGTGAGCCCGGACACGTCGGGCAGGTTGCTCGCGTCGTAAGCCATGGCGACATCCTCGCAAACCCGCCGGCCCGAGAGCAGCGGCGAACGCTGTGACAAACCCCGCTGCCGACGCCGTCAAGGGTGCGCCGAGGGACAGGTGCGCCCCGGCCCGACGCGGCAGACCTCCCCCCGACTTCTCGACCCGGAGCGGGAACCGGGCAGCGGGCAACGGGCAACGGGCAACCTGTCAGGCGCGCTCGAAGGCCACCGTACGGGTGGTGGGGTCGGCGGTGACCAGGCGGACCCGGATCCGTTCGCCCAGCGGAAGGTCGCCGACGCAGCGGGCGCGGACCGGCGGGTCGTCCAGGGCCACCGTCCCACCGGGCGGGCGGCCGGGCCGGGACCGGCCGTTCGGGGGTGCGTCGACGTCCAGCACCGCCGCGTCGAATGTTTCCCCGACCCGGTGCTCCAGCAACACGGCCTCGGCGAGCTCGACGGCGCCACGGGTGGCGGCGGAGGCGGTGCGGTCGGTCGCCGCCATCACCTCGGGCAGCTTCGGCAGCGCCGACCGCGCCCAGTCGGGGACGTCGCGGCCGTCGTGCAGGGCCAGGCAGACCTCGGTGGCGTACCGATCGGCCAGGCGCCGCAACGGCGCCGTGACATGGGCGTACGCGGCCGCGACACCGCCGTGCTCCGGCTGGTCCGGGAGCGCGGCGTCGAATGCGGTGTACGCGGCGCCGCGCATCAGCTCGGCCGCCTGGTCGATGAACGCCGCCGCCCGGGGCTGTGTCGGGTCCAACCCGGCGATCACCTCACCGGGGCCCGCCCCGTCCGGCCAGGGCACGCCCAGCGGGGCGGCGGCGGCCCGCAGCCGCTCCACCGCCTCCGGTTTCGGGGCCGGCATCGTCCGCAGCAGACCGATCCGCCCGACGAGCATGATGTCGGCGGCCGCCATCCCGGTCAGCAGCGAGATCTGGGCGTTGTGCTCCTCCAGCGGCACCGGCCCGCGCAGCACCAGCCGCCAGCCGTCACCGTCCGGCTCCACGTCCTGCTCCGGTAACGGCAGGTTGATGGCGCCCCGGCGCAGGCCGCGCGCGGTCAACAGGGCGCCGACGTCGGGCAGCAGGGCGATGGGCTCCGGCAACCGGCCCGCGTCGGCGTCCGCCTGCACGCCGTCGTAGTCCAGCTGCGCCCGGCTGCGGACCAGCGCCCGCTCCAGGTGGACCGCGACCGTCGCGCCGTCGCCGTCCAGGTCGATCGTCCACACGACGGCGGCCCGGTCGACGCCCGGCAACAGGCTGGCCGCTCCCTCACTCAGCGTTCCGGGGTGCAGCGGCACGGTGCCGTCCGGCAGGTAGACCGTCTGCCCGCGCCGCCACGTCTCCTCCTCCAGCGCCCCGCCGGGGCGGACGTGGGCGGCGACGTCGGCGATCGCGTACGTGACCCGGAAGCCGCCGCCCGCCCGGCGCGCGAGGTGCATCGCCTGGTCGAGGTCCCGCGAGCCGGCGGGGTCGATCGTCACGAACGGAACGTCGGTGCGGTCCACGGCCGGCCGGGGCGGGTCGGCCGCCGCGGCGTCGGCCTCCCGCTGCGCCGCGGCGGGGAAACCGCCCGGGAGGTGCAGCTCGCGGCGCAGTGCGCCGAAGTCGATGCGGGGCGCGAGGACACGTCGGATCACCACGGCGTCCATCCTGACAGCGCCCGGCCCGAACCGCTTTCCCGCAGCACCGAGCGCCGCCGTGACTCCCGGCCACCGCCCTTCCACCGGCACCTGGCGGAGCGCCGGCGCCCAGGCCGCCGCCACCCCGGCACCGCCCGCCGCCGGCCGGCACCTGCCACCGGTACGGCCGGTCCTGCCACCACCGCGACCCGGGCAACCGGATCGTGTGGCAGCGCGGGGGCCCCTGACCGGTGGGGCGTTCGCGGGACGGGACCGGGACGTGCCGCCGGAGAGGTCGGCGCCTGGGGTCAGCCGGTCGCCTTGCGGGCGACTGCCCGCGTACCCCGGGTGGTGGTGGCCCGGCCCGCCGCGGAGCGGGCCGGCGCCTTGCGGGCCGTGGTCGTGCGGGCCGTGGTCCTGGTCGCGGTGGTCTTCCGCGCCGGGGCCTTCTTCGCCGCCGTGGTCGTCTTCTTGGCGGTGACCTTCTTGGCTGGGACCTTCTTCGCCGCGGTGGGCCGCGCGGTGGCGGCCGGTCGGGTCGAGGGGGCCTTCTTGGCGGGGGCCTTCTTCGCGGGGGCCTTCTTCGCGGGGGCCTTCTTCGCGGGGGCCTTCTTCGCCGCGGTCTTCTTGGCCGTCGCGGTGGTCTTCTTCGCGCCCGAGGTGACCTTGCGGGCGGCGGTCCCCGTCTTCGTGGGGGCCTTCTTCGCCGCCGTGGTGGCCTTGGTCCGCGCGGTGGCGGTCTTCTTCGCGGCCGTGCCCTTCGCCGCGGCGGTGGTCTTCTTCGCGGTCGCGGTGGTCTTCTTCGCCGCGGCCGTGGTGGTCTTCTTCGCCGCCGCCGTGGTCTTCTTCGTGGCGGGGGCCTTCTTCGCCGCCACGGCGGTCTTCTTCGCCGCGACGCCGGCCTTCTTCGCGCCGGGGGCCTTCTTGGCGGGAGCCTTCTTGGCGGGAGCCTGCTTCGCCGGGGCCTTCGCGGCGGTGGTCCTCTTCGCCGGGGTCCGGCCGGCGCCGCCGGCCGCCTTGCTGGCCGGGGCCTTCTTCGCCGCCGTCGAGGACGTCCGCGCCGTCCGGGTCGCCCCGGCGGTGCGCTCCGCGGCGGCGGTCTTCTTCGCGGCGGTACGGCGGGCGGCCGGGCGGGTGGCCTGCTGTGCTACGGCCATCTCGGTTTCCCTCCTTGGGGACGTGCCCGCACCGTCGCGGAGCACGCGGTACCTCGACGCGGGCCTCCCGCGCCGCCTATCTGTCCTCCCCGGCCCAGCGGGCGTCCTCGGCGTCCCATGCTTCGTTGCGCTCCCGCACCTGCTGGAGCGCGTTCTCGGCGTCGGCGGCTGAGGCGTACGGCCCGAGAACGTGCCGGGCGGGGCACACGTCGGCATCGGTCTCGACCCGGTGGTGTCGGGTGCACCAGTAGTAGTGCCCCCCGATTCCGCTGTCGCTCATGGGATCACTGTGCACCGCGATCCACCCGGCCGCCACCGGAACACCGCAAGTCGCCGATGATCTCCACAGTAGACGTGCTCCCGGCCATAGGGGGCGCGAACAGCGAAAACAGCCACCGACGGACCCGGGCGACACCACGCGCCCACTCGCCCGCCGCCGCCTGGCGGGCATCGGCTGAACGGCCGGTACCGCCACGGGGAGCCCGTCGGCACAATCGGCGCTCATGATCGACACGACGGCGGTCGACGGCACGTGCCCGCGATGTGGCAAGGCCGCGGTCTCCCAGCTCGAAGCGACGCCGTGGTGCCCGTCGTGCGAGTGGAACCTGGAGGCGTACGACGAGAAGCGGAGCCGCCCGCTCTTCGGCTGGCGGTGGCTGGACCGCCGGGCGCACCACCTCGGCTACCGGATGACCCGCCGGCAGTTCGACCGGCTGCTGGGACGCCCGCTCGATGCCACCGGTGCGGGAGCGGCGACCGTCATCACGACAGTCGCCTCGGTGGTGCTGTTCCTCGGGGTGGCGACCCTCGCCGGCACCGGGATCTGGTTGGTCGTCGGTCATCCATTCCCGGGCCCGTCGATCCTGCTCGCCGTACCGTTGCTCGCCCTGGCCATCGGACTTCGGCCCCGGTTCGGTCGGCTCGACCCGTACGCGGAGGTCCTGTCCCGCGACCGCGCGCCCGAACTGTTCGGCCTGGTGGAGGAGGTGGCGCGGGCGGTGGGCAGCCCGGCGCCCGACGTCATCGCGGTCGACGACGACCTGAACGCGTACGCGCAGGCGGTCGGCGTCCGTCGCCGCCGGGTGCTGTGCCTCGGGCTGCCCTACTGGGGGGCCCTCGGCCCGCAGGAACGGGTCGCCCTGCTGGGGCACGAGTTGGGGCACTTCGTCAACGGAGACCCGCGGCGTATGCTGCTCACCCAGCCCGCGTTCACCACGCTCGGATCGGCGGCGGACCTGCTCCGCCCGGCACCGTCGACCGAGCGCGGCCTCGTCGAGATGGTCGGCGCGGCCCTCGGACGGGTGCTCCAGTGGCCCCTGTCCCGCCTGCTGTTCGCACTGCACCTGGTGCTGGTGTGCGTCGCGCTGCGGGACAGCCAGCGGGCCGAGTACCTGGCCGACGAGCTGTCCGCGAAGGCGGCGGGCACAACGGCCGCGACGGACCTGCTGGACGTCACCCTGCGGGTCGAGTCGATGGAGCTCGCCGTACGCCGGGAGGCCCGGGCGGGGCACGGGCCGGCACGGTGGCGGGCGGCGTTCGACGAGGCTCGGGTGGCCAACGCCGGCCGGCTGCCGCAGCTGCGGCAGCTATCGGCCCGCGAGGAGGCGTCGCTGTTCTCCACCCACCCACCCACCGGCCTGCGGCGGCTGATGCTCGACGGCCGGGAGCGGCACGAACCGGCCGTGGTGCTCACCGAAGGGCGGTCGGCCCGGATCGACGAGGAGCTGGCGAAGGAGTACGAGACGGTGCGCCGGAACCTGGCCTGGTGAACCCGGTTAGGGTCGCCCGATGGGCGTCCCCGAGTACATCCGGCAGTTACGCGCGCACGTGGGCCGCGACCTCCTCCTGCTGCCGAGCGTCAGCGCCGTGGTCCGCAACGACACGGGCGAACTGTTGCTCGCGCAGCGCGCCGACGACGCGCGCTGGTCGGTGGTGAGCGGTGTCCTGGAGCCGGGCGAGCAGCCGGCGACAGCGGTGGTCCGGGAGGTACGGGAGGAGACCGGTCTGGACGTCGAACCGGTACGGCTGAGCAGCGTCCTCACGCACCCGCACACCTATCCCAACGGGGACCGGTGCGAGTTCGTGAACCTGGGATTCCGGTGCCGGCTGACGGGCGGCACGGCGCGGGTCAACGACGACGAGTCGATGGCCGTGGGGTGGTTCCCGCCGGACCGGCTGCCCGAGTTGGACCGACACGCGCGGCTGGTCATCGGGTACGCGCTCGACGACGGTGCGGCGGCGGGCTTCCTGCCGCCCGGGGTGGCGTGGACGTGAACGTGGACGCGGACGTCCGCCGCTACCTGACCGGGCTGGTCGCGGCCGGCCGCACCGTGCTCGGGAACCGCCTGGTCGGCGCGTACGCGGCCGGCTCGGTCGGGCTGGGCGCGTACCAGCCGTCTCGCAGCGACGTCGACGTCGCGCTGGTCAGCGCGGACGCCCTCGACGAGGAACGGAAGCGGACCCTGGTGGCGCGGCTGCGGCACGAGGCGCTGCCGTGCCCGGCCCGGGGGCTGGAGCTGGTGGTCTACCGGTGGGAGGTCGCCCGGTCCGGCAGCGCCGAACCCGGCTTCGAGGTCGAGCTGAACACCGGGGCGCGGATGCCGTTCCGGGCCACGTACGACCTGGCGGACCGGCCGGCCACCGACGGCCACTTCTGGTACGGGCTGGACCGCAGCATCCTGCACCAGCACGGGTACGCGCTGTTCGGCCCGCCGGCCCGCGAGGTCTTCGCCGACCTGTCCCCCGCCGACCTGCGCCGGCTCCTCGTCGACGCGCTGTCCTGGTGGCTCGCCCGGCCCCTCCCGCCCGGCGACGCGCCGGCGCCGGGCACGGAGGACGCGGTGCTCGGCGCGGCCCGCGCGCTGGTGCGGTTCCGCCACGGCGAGTGGCTGGCCAAGGCCGATGCCGGGCGCCGGCTCGCCGGGGTCCTCCGCGCGGAACCGGCGTGGGGCGACGCACCGGACCTGCTGGAGCGGGCTGTCGCCGCCCGCAACGGTGGCGAGTCACCGCGCGGGCCGGAGGCACACGACTTCCAGCGCCGGGTGCTGGCCGAGATCACCGGCGGGTGACCCGACCAGGTTCCGGGGAACGCGGCGGGGTACTGCGACCGGTGCCCGGTGAAGAGCAGTACACCAACCTGTCCGAGGCACTGCCGTACCCTCCGCGCGCCCGGCGGTCACCTCCTGTGCGTCATCCCCCCGCACAGCGACCCGGCGACCTTCGAGAAGCACTCCCACGCCTGGCGGTAGCTCGCCGGTGATGACGGCCGACCCACCGCCCTCGCCTGTTCGTCCACTTGCGCCACCACGACTCGGCCCGGCCGAGCGAACAGCGCATATTACAGGGGCGCAGCGACGCCGAAGGATCTCACCTGGGCCACAGCACGGCGGTAGACAGCAGAAGCGACGCGACGAGCAGGCCCAACCCGGTTGCGAGGAGAGCGTCCAGCCGAGGCTTGAACCAAGGGCTGCGGTGGGTCACGGCGAGGGCGAGCCACGCCACAGGTGCGGCCACCACGAAGAGCGGCAGCAGATAGATCGACATGTAGAGTCCGCTGAGCCAGCTCGAGAACAGCGCCAACAGCACAACGACGACCCCGTGAGCGGCGAGAAGGTATCCGGGCACGTACAGGCAGGTCCGCCACGCCCGAGGCGAAGTTGGCTGGGCTTGCATCGAGTCCCCCCGGTCGCAAACTCCGCATCCCCGCGCACGGTGCGGCCACTGGTCGGGCACCGACCTCCGGACATCGCGGTTCAGGGTGCCGTCGTCGCAGGCGATGGCCAGCCTGGTGGCTGTGACGTGGATGGTGACGGTGCTGCCGGCAGGCAGCCGGCCGAGGGCAATTCTTCCATGACCATCCCGCTGCCGGAAGCGCTGCCGCAAGGTGTCCAACTCGGCCAGCCAATGGCGTCGAGGAACTCGTCCACCGCGACCACGACTCGGCTGAGCACCGCGATCGACTCGGTGAGCGGACCAGGTACGTACATGCCGTGATCCGCGCCGTCCACCTCCAGCACGTGCGGGGACAGCCGGCGGGCGATGTCACCGTCCCACAGTTTGTCGGCAGTGCCACCCACGAGCAGGAATGGCGCGGTTGCACGGTCCAACGCGTCAGCCACCCACGGCAGGGTGAGCAAGGGCGTGAGCCATACGGCGGGCAGACATCTGTCGGCGGCAATCGCTGCCGCATTCGTGCCGAGCGACTTGGCGATCAGCAGTGGGTGACCGCCGACAGTGTCGATCAGCGGAGCGATCTCGCCACTGACCCAGCCCTCGATCTCTGGCTGATCAAGCTTCGGAAGGGCCTGGGACCACGAGTATCGGTGCACCGTCGCGCCTCGCTGCTCCGCCACATCGCCGGCATACATCAGCAGGGGAGCACCCGGTCCGAACCTCCCGCCGGGAATCACGACAGCGTCCGCCACGCGGACGACCTTATCTCGCTTCCGATGGGACAGGATTGCCGTGTTCCGCAACGAGCCGCACGCACCGCCGCCTGGGCGCGCGCCGGCCGCTGCCGCTGTCGCTCTGCGGCCGTCACGCCTGATGCCCGGCGGCTGGCGCGGAGGGCGGGGAGCCCGGAGCGCCAGACCGACAGATCGTTGACGGTCGACGCTAGGCTGACCAACTCGGGTGACGGTTGGAAGGAGGAGGGTTGAGGCACGGCCGGCGCGACCGTAAGCGTTGGGAGCAGGTCGTGGAGGTCCTGGCCGTCATCATGCTGGCTATACCGACGAGCCTGATTCTGTTCTCCGCTGACCTGTTGTGGCGGGACGGCTTGGCGGCAGGCGTCCTGCTGCTGGCTACGTTCACGGTTCCACCGGTTCTGGCGCTCTGGCTGATCGAGCGTCGGGGCCGCCAGCGGTGAGTGACAACCTGGGTGGCGACGGGAGGGGACGCTGCTGGCCTTCCTCCGCCCGGAGTCTTTCCTGCTCATTGCGCCACGGCGCACCCTGGTGTGCATGGGCACGATTCAGGACCCGACCCCCCGAGCGCGACTGGTTGAAGCGCAGCTACCTGGATACGAGCACCAACCCGTACTCCGTGGATGCGCGCACGAAAATGATGGGCAGCCTTGCTGGAGGCACCGGAGGCAGCCGGGTGGCCCGTGCCGTCATGCGCGCCGTCGCCGGCATCGCGCTGGTCGGGATCGGCGTGTCGATTGTCCTAGCGGTCCTGGACCTGGTGGTGTGAGCCGCGCCGATTCAAAGGCATGGGTGGCGGTCTGCACGGCTGCGAGAAGCGGACTCCAGTGCGGGTAGTTCGACTCCCATTCGGCGCCGTTCCCCAGGCCCAGCGCGTCGGGAGCGCCCTCGTCCCGCCAGCGCCTGAAGCGGTCCACCTCTTCACGTAGAGGATCGGGCATCTCCTGCAACGGAGCCAGCTCCTCTCAAGCTTTCACGCCCTCAAGATCAGGGCGTCCCCAGGGCGTCAGGGCGTCTCCAGGGCGTCGAACGCCAGCCAACAATGACGCCAACGCCCATAGACAGCCGGACATACGGCGAGGTCGCAGCCTTGATCGAGGCTGCGACCTGGTGGGCGACGGACGAGTCGACCTGTACGCCGGATTCTGTGCGCGGCGCGTACCCGGGGGTTCGCGCCGGCGGCGGTCATCCATCTCGGCCTGCCGTCACCGACAGGCTCCAGCGGCCTACCCGCAGACATCGGGCGGGCCGCCCTCGAACGTCTGCGCGGACCGTCACCTCGCGGTGGCGACCCTTTCTTGGCCTTGCTCCGGGTGGGGTTTACCGAGCCACCCCGGTCACCCGGGGTGCTGGTGGGCTCTTACCCCACCGTTTCACCCTTACCGTCCCGTTTCGGGTCGGCGGTCTGTTTTCTGTGGCACTGTCCCGCGGGTCACCCCGGGTTGCCGTTAGCAACCACCCTGCCCTGTGGAGTCCGGACGTTCCTCGGCGGCGGGTTTCAGCCCGCCGACGCGACCGCCCGGTCGACTCGTCCGTCGCGCACTCATCCTAACGACGCGGCGGCCGCCCCCATTTCCGCCCCGAACGGGCCCGGATGATCGACTCGGTGCCGCCGGCACAGCGGTGTCGCACGGCACCGGACAGGCCGATGCCGGCGGCACGGCGTTGATCTCGGATCCGGGCGACGCGGAGGGGATCACGGCCGGTGTGACCTCGCCGACCGCGACCGGCGACGACGCGGCACGCGTACTAGCCTGCGGGATCATGGACATCGCCGACGCCGTGCTGCTCGTCGCCGCCGGTCTCGCCGCGGGCACGGTGAACGCCGTGGCCGGCGGCGGTTCGCTCATCACCTTCCCGGCGATGATCGCGGTCGGGCTGCCGCCGATCCCGGCCAACGTGAGCAACTCGGTCGCGGTCTTCCCGGGGTACGTGGCGAGCGTCGCCGGCAGCCAGCAGGATCTGCCCCGCGGGCGCGCGCTGGCCATCCTGGTGCCCACCACGGTCCTCGGCGCGGTGGCCGGGGCGGCGCTGCTGCTGGCCACGCCGGCACGGGCGTTCGAGCTGGTCGTACCCTTCCTGGTGCTCGGCGCCACGGCGGTGCTGGCCTTCCAGGACCCGCTGCGCCGATTGGTCGGGCACCCGCGCGACCTGTCGCCGCGCCGCCGTACCGTCTCGGTCCAGACCATGGTCGCGGTCGGCGCGGTGTACGGCGGCTACTTCGGCGCGGCGCTCGGAGTGATGCTGGTCGCGGGGCTGGCGCTGGTCCTGGACGCGACGCTGGCCCGGGTCAGCGCGATCAAGAACCTGCTGTCCGCGGTGGTGGGGCTCACCACGCTGGTGGTGTTCGCGCTGTTCGGGCCGGTGAACTGGGCGGCCGTCGCGCTGGTCGCGCCGGCCACGCTGGTCGGGGGGTACGCCGGCGCCCGGCTGGTCCGCCGGCTGCCGTCGGTGGTGCTCAAGACCGTGATCGTCGTGTTCGGCTCGGTCATCGGGCTGTACCTGCTCTGGCGCGCGGTGCGCTGACCAGCCGCCCCCGCGAGCGGGCCGCCCCGGCGCGACGTCGGCCGGCCGCGACCGCGCCGTGGCACAGGCGTTGAGAAGGGCCCCTTGTACAACGCCAGGCGTTAACAAGGGGCCCTTCCTTACCCCTCAGGCGACGGGCTCCGGGGCCGCGTCGGCGCCGCGGCGCTCGCCCGGGGTGACCCGCGGGTCGCCCTCGTCGGCGAAGTAGTCGTCCGGCGAGGTGCCGTCGCCGCCGTCGTGCACCTTCCCGGCCCGCAGCGCCAGGGTCACCAGCGCCGCCACCACCAGGTTGACCAGTACGGTCACGAACCCGACGTAGATGGTCATCTTGGTGTCGAACCCGAACTTCTCCAGCGGGAACGCGGAGCCGCCGAAGTGCTTCCGGGTCGGGCTGGACACCTGGTAGAGCATCCACATGCCCAGCGCCATGCCGACCGCCCAGCCGGCGATCAGCGCGCCCCGGTGGAACCAGCGGGTGTAGAGGCCGAGCGCCACCGCCGGCAGCGTCTGGAGGATGATGACGCCGCCGATCAGTTGGAGGTCGATGGAGAACTGCGGGTCGAGGAAGACGATGCAGGCCACCGCACCGACCTTCACCAGCAGCGAGGTCACCTTCGACACCTGCGCCTCCTGCGCCGGTGTGGCGTCGCGCCGCAGGTACTCCTTGTAGATGTTGCGGGTGAACAGGTTCGCCGCCGCGATGGACATGATCGCGGCCGGCACGAGCGCGCCGATGCCGATGGCCGCGTACGCGACGCCGGCGAACCAGTCCGGGAACTGCTGGTCGAACAGCACCGGCACGACCGTGTTGTTGTCCACGCTGCCCTCGGTGGCGCCGGGCAAGGGCTTCACGCCGGCCGAGATGGCCATGAAGCCGAGCAGCGCGATGAGCCCCAGCAGCAGGCTGTACGCGGGCAGCGCGGACATGTTCCGCTTGATCACGTCCCGGTTCCGGCTGGCCAGCACACCGGTGAGGCTGTGCGGATAGAGGAACAGCGCCAGCGCCGAGCCGAACGCCAGGGTGACGTACTGGAGCTGGTTGTTCGCGTTCAGCAGGATGCCGTCGTTCGGGTTCGGCGAGGCCTGGAACTTCGCGTCCGCCGCGTCGAAGATCGAACCCCAGCCGCCCAGCTTGTACGGCAGCCAGAGCACCGCCACCAGGATGACGATGTAGATCAGCGTGTCCTTGACGAACGCGATGAGCGCCGGCGCGCGCAGGCCCGACTGGTACGTGTACGCGGCCAGGATCGCGAACGCGATGATGATCGGCAGGTGCCGGGCGAACGCGCTCTCGCCGGTGACACCCATCGTCTTGAGCACCGCCTCGATGCCGACCAGTTGCAGCGCGATGTACGGCATGGTGGCCACGATGCCGGTGATCGCCACCAGCAGCGCCAGCACCGGGGAGTCGAACCGGCTGCGGACGAAGTCCGCCGGGGTGACGAAGCCGTGCCGGTGCGACACCGACCAGAGCCGGCAGAGCACCAGGAAGACCAGCGGGTAGATCACGATGGTGTACGGCACCGCGAAGAAGCCCATCGCGCCCGCGCCGAACACCAGCGCCGGCACCGCCACGAAGGTGTACGCGGTGTAGAGGTCACCGCCGACGAGGAACCAGGTGATCCAGCCGCCGAAGTTGCGCCCGCCCAGCCCCCACTCGTCGAGGTGGGCCATGTCCTTCGGCGCGCGCCAGCGCGCCGCGACGAAGCCCATCGCGCTGACCAGCAGGAACAGCGCCGTGAAGATGATGATCTCGGTGAGGTGGTCCTGCCACATCAGCGGTCACCCCGCTTCTTCGTCATCTGGTAGACGAGCGTGGTGGTCGCGACGCCGAGCAGGATGTACGTGAGCTGGAGCCAGTAGAAACGCGGGAAGCCGAGGATCCGCGGCGAGTCGGCATTGAAGAGCACGGGGATCAGCGGGACGAGGATCGGCACGAAGAGGAGCCAGTTCCACGGGCTCTTGTCCTTCGCCCGGGTCCTCACGGTAGCCCGCGTCTCCGGGTCGGGTGCGGCCATCGGCACACCTCCGGTGGGTGGTTGGACATGTGACGGCCGGAGGCTACGGCCGGGTGAGCGCCGTCACGTTCGATCAAGGAACCCCGCTGCGCCGAACGGCCGATCCGGTGCGCCGAACGGCGGGGCGCCAGCGGACGTGTGGACCTGGCACGATGCCCCGATGCCGACCTTCTCCTCGTACGACGGCACGACCCTCGCCTACCACCGCCTCGGCGACGGCCCGCCGCTGGTCTGCCTGCCGGGCGGCCCGAGCCAGGCGTCGCGCTACCTCGGCGACCTCGGCGGCCTGTCCGCGGGCCGGACGCTGCTGCTGCTCGACAGCCGGGGCACCGGCGGCTCCGCGGTGCCGGCGGACCCGTCGAGCTACCGCTGCGACCGGGTCGTCGACGACGTCGAGGCGTTCCGCGCCCACCTGGGACTGGACCGGATGGACCTGCTCGCCCACTCGGCCGGCGCCAGTGTCGCGCACCTGTACGCCACCCGGTTCGCCCACCGGCTCCGCCGGCTGGTGCTGGTCACGCCGAGCCTGCGCCTGCTGGCCTCGGCGCCGGTGGGCATGGCGGAGGCGCTCGCCGGCCGCTCCGCCGAGCCCTGGTACGCCGAAGCGACGGCGGCGATGGACGCGTGGGGGGAGGCGCTCAAGCGTGGCGCCGACGACACCGAGATCGCGCCGCTGCGGCTGGCCGCCGCCCCGTTCCTGTACGGCGAGTGGACCGAGCGGGCACGGGCGCACGCCGAGGCCCAGGAGCACGACCGGGCGCCGGCAGCGGCCGTCGGCTTCTACGCCGGCGTCGACGTCGACCGGGACGCCCTCCGGGCGGCGCTGACCGAGGTGGGAGTGCCCACCCTGGTGGTGGCCGGCGCGCTGGACCCCGCGCCGACGCCGGAGTTCGCCCACGAGTTGGCCGAGCTGCTGCCGAACGCCGAACTGGTGGTGCTGCCCCGGTCCAGCCACGTACCGTTCGTCGACGAGCCGAACGAGTTCGCCGGCACCGTGGAGCGGTTCCTCGCCGACTGAGCGGCGGTCGCCGAACCGGCGCCGTACCCGACCGCCGCCGACTCAGTCGGCCGGGAGGTGGGCGGTCTCGTTGACCGAGCGGACGGCGACACCGCCGTCCGGCCACAGGTCCACCACCGAGATGCCGGCGGCGTCGAGGAACAGCCGGTGCAGGAGGGTGTCACCGGCCCCGAGCGCGTCGCGCAGGATCAGCTTGATCGGCGACACGTGCGAGACCACGACGACGGTCTCCCCCCGGTACGCCTGCCGCAGCCCGTCGACCGCACGGCGGCTGCGCGCGGCGACCTCGGCGAACGACTCGCCGTCCGGCGGCGCGACCTTCGTGGAGGCGAGCCAGGCGTCCATCTCTCCCGCCCAGCCCTCGCGTACCTCGGCGAAGGTCCGCCCCTCCCACGCGCCGAAGTCGCACTCGATGAGGTCGTCGTCGAGGCGTACCGGAAGGCCGCCGAGCGCGGCGGCGATGGCCTCGGCGGTGTGCGTACACCGGGACAGGGGTGAGCTGACCACGGCCGCGACGGACGGGGCCAGCGCGGCGACCCGGGTGGCCGTGGCCTTGACCTGGGCCCGGCCGCGCGCGGACAGCGGCACGTCGCCGCGACCGGAGTAGCGGCGCTGCTCGGTGTACTCGGTTTCGCCGTGCCGGACCAGGACCAGGCGGGTGGCGGTGAAGCTGGGCCGCGGCTCCCAGGAGGCGGGAGCGGTCGCCGGGTCGGTGCCGGTGGTCCGCGCGGTGGCCGCGCGGGCCGCCGCCTCGCGGGCCGCCGCCCGCGCCGGCGAGTCGGGTGCGGCGACCTCGCGGGGAGGCTCGGCGGGGCGCGCCGGGCGCGCCGGGGCACCGGCGGCGGCGTCCATCGCGGCGTTGGCCAGCGCGTCGGCGTGCCGGTTGCGCTCGCGGGGGATCCAGGTGAACCGGACGGCGGCGAACCGGCCGACCAGCCCGGCCGCCTGGGCGGCGAGGGGGCGCAGTCCGGGGTGCTTGATCTGCCAGCGGCCGCACATCTGCTCGACCACGAGCTTGGAGTCCATCCGGGCCTCGACCTCGCCGGCGCCCAGCTCGGCGGCGGCCTCCAGCCCGGCGATCAGGCCCCGGTACTCGGCGACGTTGTTGGTCGCGGTGCCGATCGCCTCCGAGCGCTCGGCCAGCACCTCACCGGTGTCCCGGTCCCGGACGACCGCACCGTACCCGGCGGGGCCGGGATTGCCCCGGGACCCGCCGTCGGCCTCGACGACGACCACGCGCGGCGCCATCGACTACAGACCGGACTCGTTGGTGCGGACCATGATCCGGCGGCACTCCTCGCAGCGCACCACGTCGTCCGGGTCCGCCTTGCGGATCCGGGCCAGGTCGGCGCCGGACAGCTCCAGCCGGCACCCGCCGCACCGCCCGGCGGTGAGCAGGGCCGCCCCGAGGCCGGTGTCCTCCCGAATCCGGTCGTAGAGCGTGACCAGGTCGGCGGGGAGGTCGCCGGCGAGCGGCTGCCGCGCGCCCCGCTTGAACTCCTCCTCCTTGGCGATCCCGGCCAGGCTCTCGTCGCGGCGCTGCTCGACGGCGGCCCGCTTCTCCCGTGCCTCCGCGATCCGCTTCTCGACGCCGTCGAGGACGCCCTGCGCGGTCTCCCGCTGCTCCATCAGCTCCAGCTCGGCGTCCTCCAGGTCGCCCTGACGACGGTTGAGGGAGGCCAGTTCGTGCTGGAGGGCCTCCAGCTCCCGGGCCGGGCCGGTACCGGCGGCGAGCCGGTCCTCGTCCTTGCTCTTGCGGGCGCGGACCTGGTCGATGTCCTTCTCCAGCCGGGCGATGTCCCGGTCCAGGTCGTCCACGGCGACCTGGGCGCGGACGCGCTCGTCCTCCAGCGCGGACAACTCCCGGGCGAGGGCCTCCAGCTCGGCCCGCTCGGGCAGGGCCCGGCGGCGGTGGGCGAGCTGGGCGAGGGCGGTGTCGATCGCCGCCAGGTCGAGCAGGCGGCGCTGGACGTTCGGGTCAGCCTTCACGGTCGGGCTCCTTGTCGTCCGCCGCGGGTGGGGCGGCGTGTACGGTCCACGGGTCGGTGTCCAGGTCGGACACCAGCGTCTCGACCCCGGTCGTCTCCCGCAGGAGCGCGGCCAGGTCGTCCAGCCAGGGTCGTTCGGTCGCCCAGTGGGCGGCGTCGAGCAGGGCGGGCCCGCCGGTGGCCAGGTGTTCACCGGCGGGGTGGTGCCGCAGGTCGGCGGTGAGGAAGGCGTCCACCCCGGCGGCGGTCGCGTCGCCGAGGAAGCTGTCGCCGGAGCCGCCGCTGACGGCGAGGGTACGCACGATGCGTCCCGGGTCGCCGGCGGCTCGGACGCCCCAGGCGGTGGCGGGCAGCACGGCGGCCGCGTAACGGGTCAGCTCGGCGAGGGTCATCGGCTCGGGGAGTTCGCCGATCCGGCCGATCCCCCGGCCGTCGCCGTGCGCGGGCGAGCCCGGGGCGGGCCGGTGCAGCGGGCGCAGCCCGGTCAGCCCGAACCGGGCGGCGAGCGCGTCGGAAACGCCCGGTTCGGCCACGTCCGCGTTGGTGTGCGCCACGTAGAGCGCGATGTCCGCCTTGATCAGGCGGTGGATGATCCGCCCCTTGTACGTGGTCGGGGCGACCGACGACACCCCGCGCAGCAGCAGCGGATGGTGGGCGACGATCATGTCGACCCCGGCGTCGACCGCCTCGGCGACCGTCTCCGGCACGACGTCAACCACGCAGAGCACCCGCCGGACCGGCGCGCACGGCTCGCCGAGCACCAGCCCGACGCGGTCCCACTCCTCGGCCCACGCCGGCGGGTAGCGCCGCTCCAGCTCCGCCACCACGTCGGCGACGGTCGGCGGGAATGCGGGAGTGCTCACGGCGGGCCAGCTTACCGGCGCAGGCGGCGACGGGGCGCGTCGCCACCCGGACGCGACCCGTCGCGCCGCCGGCACCGCCCTGGTGATCGTGCCCGTGCCGGCGGTCGACCGCCGTCCGTCAGGCGGCGGAGGCCGCCGGTGACCGGTCCCGCAGCGCGGCCACCGCGACCTCCCAGGGGAAGGCGTGCAGGTGGCGCTCGCCGGAGCCCGGCGGGTGCAACGGGACGACGTGGTCGCCGAACAGCACGGTCACACCCCACTCGGTCAGCCGGCCGAGACCCGCCCGGAACGCCGGGTGCGCGGCCATCGCCGCGTTCGTGTACGGCACCACCACCAGCGGCACCCCCAGCCCCTGGGCCTCGACGAGGAGCCCGAGGGCCAGGGTGTCGGCGATGCCGGCCGCCCACTTGTTGACCGTGTTCACCGTCGCCGGGCAGACGATCATCGCGTCGGCCGGCGGCAGGACGTCCGGGTCGCCCGGGTTCTTGTAGTGCGTACGCACCGGGTGCCCGGTCTGGCGGGCCAGCGCCGGCCGGTCGATGAACTTCGCACCGTCCGGCGTGGTGACCGCGCAGACCTCCCACCCGTCCCGCTGGGCCAGCTCGACGAGCCGGCCGACGTGCCGCGCCAGCGGCGAGCCGCAGACGATGACGTAGAGCACCTCGCGGTGCTCACTCTGGTGCGGGCCGGCCATCAGACCGGCTCCGCGCTCATACCCCTACTCCCATGTGCTCAGCCAACTCCGCGATCGGAGAAGGCGGCGCACCACGTGTGCGACGCAGGATGTCCGACATCACCTCGTGGGCGATCGGGCGGCAGCGAATCTCCGACGGGGCCAGCCGGTCGCCGCGCAGGAGCACCTCACCGGCGTTCGCCACGTCCCCGACCTGGGCGAAGCCCCGCGCGATGTCGAGCAGGTGGTGCGCCCGGCGTTCGGGGAGCAGCCCGCTGAAGGCCGGCTCCGGGATGCGCTGGTGAATCTCCACCGCCCGGCCGCCGTCGCCCAGCTCCACGGCCGCCGCGGCGCGGTGCAGCTCCACATTGGTCGGGCCGAACGACGTCCAGTAGTGGTTCTGGTCGCCGCCGAGCAGGGTGGCCGCCTCGTCGGCGCCGCCCAGCAGGTCGTCCACGGTGGCCGAGTCGCCGATCCGGGAGGCGGCCATCGCGCCCTGGAGCAGCAGCATGCCGTACACCGACAGGCGGTCCGGCGAGGCGTCGTTGCCGCCGCCCGGCGCCAGCCGGTTCGCGATCGTGACGTTCAGCTCCAGGGCCGGACGGGGCCGGCCCATCGCCACGAGCGCGTTGCAGACCCGGGTGGTGGCGATGCCGGCCAGTAGCGGGTCGTCCGCGCGCTGGGCGACCGCCATGGACCGGTCGGCGGCCAGCCAGGCCAGGTCGCACTCCCCGAGCTTGCGCAGGACCGACGAGGCGATCTGGTAGACCTGCCCGAGCAGGTGGGCCGCCGTCCGGCCGTCGTCCCCGCCGAAGCCGGCGTCGGCCGCCTGCGCGTCGCGCAGCAGCTTCGGCAGCGCCCGGGTGAGCATCCCGTAGCGGCCGTACTGGTAGGTCAGCCAGGCGTGGGTGACGGCCTTGCGCATGTCCGCCAGCGGCGGCGGGTACGGCGCCGCGTCGAAGTAGGCGCTCATCGAGTCGTACCGCTCCAGGGCGGCCCGGATCTCCTGGACCTCGACCTGGTCGATGCAGTTCAACGCGTCGGTACGCCGCTCCGGGTCCTTGCCGAGCAGCAGTTGGACGTCGACCTGGAGGATGTCGGCGATCTCGTACAGGACGGAGAACTTGTCGAGCCGGCGCACTCCACGCTCGACCTTGTCCACCCAGCTCTTCGACTTGCCCAGCCGGTCCGCGAAGACCTGCTGCGACATCTTGCGCCGCCCCCGCCAGTAGGCC
This sequence comes from Micromonospora sp. NPDC047707, assembly GCF_040704235.1. Taxonomy (NCBI): domain Bacteria; kingdom Bacillati; phylum Actinomycetota; class Actinomycetes; order Micromonosporales; family Micromonosporaceae; genus Micromonospora; species Micromonospora sp. NPDC047707. The sequence goes on along the minus strand of NZ_JBEYSU010000005.1, from coordinate 36,798 downwards.
ACCCGCCGCCCTATGGGTAACTCGTCCATCTCCCCATCCCTCCCCTGTGCCGTCCACACCGGCCGGTGGGCCGGGGGTTCTCCTCGGGCGCGACGCTTCGTGTTCAGGTTTTCGCTGGTCGCACAGTGTGTGCGTCAGCCGTACGGCTGATCCTCGTAGTTTTCGTGCAAGTTGCATCAGCCGTTCGTCAACTCAACGACCGCGGGTTACGGCAGTGACGGTGTTCGACGTGCCACCTGTGCACCGGCCGGGTCCGACGAGGGGAGATCGCACACATGTGGGGGAATGTCGGACCACGCGTCGCTCAACTGTCGCCTCTGGAGCGGGTACGGCTGCGCCGGGTCGCCGTACGCTACGCGCTGCACGGCTGGGAGGTGACGCCCGGTGCGTGCCTGGCCCGCAGCCGCTTCGTGTGCGGCCGGGCCGGCTGCCCCACCGTCGGCTGCCACCCGGCCCTGGAGGACTGGGAGCACGCCGCGAGCGCCGACCCGGCCCGGGTGGCGACGTGGTGGCGCGCCCGTCCGCACGGGGTGCTGCTCCCCACCGGCCGGGCGTTCGACGTGCTGGAGGTGCCGGCGCACCTCGGCCGGCAGGTGCTCGCGGCCATGGAGAACCATCCGGCGGGCCTCGCCGTCCGCGGGCCGGTGCTGGCCACCCCCACCGGTCGCTGGATGTTCCTGGTCCGCCCCGGCGACCCGCTGCGACCCGAACTGGACCACTGCTTCCACGTCGTCCGGCACGGGCCGGGCTCGTGGATCCCGGCGCCCCCGACCCGGCTGCCCGAGGGCACCGTCCGCTGGGTGGTCGCGCCGGAGCAGGCGCGCTGGCAACTGCCCGACTCGTACCTGTTGCAGAACACCCTGATCGGGGAGTTACAGGCGAGCGGGGTCACGCTCGTCGCCGAACTGCTCCCCGGTCACCTGCCACTGCCCCGCCGGGGCCGCTGAGACGCAGCGCCGGCCGGCCGCCCGCGGCCCGCAGCGTCGCCCCGACGGTCGGCCAGGTGAGCCCGCGGACGGCAGCGTCGTCCGGGCGGTCCGGCTCGTTGGACCTGGTGACGGCGCGGACGCGCCACGAGCGGGGGGTTTGCATGTCCACCGACGACACCAGGCGCGAGCCGGGCGGCGCCGAGCCGCCACGCCACCACCGGCCCCGGTACCGCTGGGCCGGCACCCGACCGGCGGGCTCCCGTCCCGGCCGGCCCCGTCCACTCGGCTCCCGCCCCGCGGGCACCCGCCGCCCCGCCCGCTGAGTCCAGCCACCGACGGGCCGGATCAGGGTGCCAGGGGAAGGCCCGTCGAGTGCAGGAGGCGGCCGTCGTCGGTGACGATCGCGTGCCGGTGGCCGGCCAGCCGGTCGAGCCAGCCCACGCCGGCCACACCCATGGCGACGGCCGCCGTGGCGTACGCGTCCGCGAGCCCCAGGTCGGTGCCGACCACGGTGACCGACCGCAGCCCCCGGGCCGGCGCCCCCCGGCGCGGGTCGAGCACGTGGTGGCCGCGCTCGTAGCCGCCGGACGTGGCGACGGCCAGGTCGGAGCCGGTGAGCACCAGGCAGGTGGCCATCGGGTCCCACGGGTGCCGGACGCCGACCCGCCACGGCCGGCCGGAGGCGGACAACCCGCGAACGCGTACGTCGCCGCCCGCGTTGAGGCAGTGGTTGGCCGAACCGGCGGCGAGCAGCCGGTCCGAGGCGACCTGGGCGGCCCAGCCCTTGACGTAGCCGGACGGGTCGAGGCCGCCGGTGGCGTACGCGTCGAAGAACCCGTCGGTGGCGCCCCACAGGTCGGCGCAGCGCTGCAGCACCAGCCGCAGGTCCGCCGACGCCTCCGACAGCAGCAGCTCCCCCCGGTCGAAGCGGCACACCTCGCTGTCGGCCCGGTACGTGCTGAACCGGGCGTCCACCTCCCGGAGCCAGCGGAAGACCTCGTCGGCCAGTTCGTCCAGCTCGGCGCGGGGCAGGTCGTCGGCGAGGTCGAGGCTGATCGGCGTACCCATGACCTGCTCGACCCGGCGCAGGCCGGGCCGGGCCGGCGACGCCGGGACCAGGGCCGGTGCCGAGGCCCCGGCGTGGCCGGACGGTGACGTCGGCACAGGCCCTAGTTCGCCCGGTCGATCGCGGCCTGCAGCGACTGCCGGTACGAGTCGCTGGTGGCCGTCGCCCCGGACACGGTGTCGAGGTCCGCGCCCTGCTGCTGCACCACCAGCCCCGCCGTGCCGCTGTACCGATCGTCCACCTGCTGGCTGCGCTGGTCGGACTGGGCCGTCTCCTCGGGCAGCTCCAGCGCCACCGCGTCGACGATTCGCGAGCCGGAGAGGGTGATCTGGACCTGCACCGCTCCGTACTCGTTCTCCACCACCGGCCCGGTCACCGTCCGCGTGGTCGGCCGGGCCGGCGTGCTGCTCGTCCGCGGGGCGGACGGCACCCGCGCATTGGAGGTGGGGCGCGTCGCGGGGGCGCGGGTGGCGCTGCGGCTGGGCCGGGGCGACGTGGCGGCGCCCGACGTGGACGCCTCGGGCTCGGCGGCGCCGCCGTCGGCCGGGGCCGCCTCGGCGGGAGCGGGCGTCACCGGCCGCCCCTCGACGGGCAGTTCCTGGGCGACCGGGCCGGCGCCCGGGCCGCTCTTCAGCACCACCATCGCGGTGGTGCTCGCGGCCAGGCCGGTGATCGCGAGCAGGGCGCGACGCATGGACATGCCCTTCCTACAATTCGAAGGTGGCGAGGTGGACCTGCCGGCGCGGCACGCCGGCCTGGCGCAGCGCCCCCAGGGACTGCGCGACCAGGCCGGGGGGCCCGCACAGGTAGACGTCCCGGCGGACGAGGTCGGGGACCAGCCCGCGCAGCCCGTCCGGGGTGAGCACCTGGCGGGGACCGGGGTCGTTCCGGGAGCCGATGACGTACCAGATTCGCACGTCCCGGGCCTGGGCGAGCCAGTCCAGTTCCCGGTGCAGCAGCACGTCGGCCGGTGTGCGGGCCCGGTAGATCAGCGCCGAGCCCGGTGGCAGCTCCTCGAGCATCGCCCGGATCGGCGTGATCCCGCTGCCGCCGGCGATCAGCAGCGCCCGGTCGCCAGTCCGGTGAGCGGCGGTGAACGTACCGGACGGTCCCTCCGCCCAGACGGGCGTCCCCGGGTCGAGGTCGCGGAGGTCCCGGGTGTACGCGCCGACCACCTTGACGGTGAGCCGCAGCCAGCGGCCGTTGGCGGCGGCCGAGACGGAGAACGGGTGCGACTGCCACCAGCAGCCGCGGGTGAGGAACCGCCAGCGGAAGAACTGACCGCCGAGCAGGTCCAGCTCGCCCAGCCGCTCCCCGGTCAGGTAGATCGAGACCGTGTCCGGGCTCTCCGCGACCACGTCGGCCACCCGCAGCCGGTGCCGCAGGTTGAACGCCAGCGGCACGACCACCCGGCCCCAGACCAGGACCGCGACGACCACGACGTACATGGCGATCCACAGGGTGCGGACCGGGCCGGGCCGGAAGAGCTGGGCACCGTTGCTGAACTGGTGGCCGAAGCCGAGCAGCAGCGCGAGGTAGCTGGACAGGTGCAGCGCGTGCCACAGCTCGTACGGCAGCACCCGGCGGATCGCCCGGACGCTGGTGAAGCCGATCAGCACCAGCACGCCGGCGGCGGCGAACGCGGAGACCATGTCCTCGTAGTCGCGCAGCAGCACGCCCGCCTCGGTGAGGACCGGGTTGTCCTCCAGGTCGGCGTACCCGACCAGGATCAGCGCCGCGTGCGCGAGCACCGCGACCAGCAGGGTGGCGCCGAGGTCGCGGTGCCAGCGGGCGATCTGCTCGCCGCCGATCCGGCGCTCCAGCACCGGCAGCCGGCTCATCATCAGCACCTGCACGAGCAGCAGGTAGCCGGCGACGAGGCCGGTGATCCGCCCGGCGGCGGTGAGGGTCGCGGCGGTGGTCTTCAGGGAGCCGGCGGGGGTGTCCAGCCACCAGGGCAGCACGCTGGCGAGCAGGCCGAGCACGAGCAGCGCGGCCAGCACCCGCCGGCCGCCGGGTCCGCGCCGCGGCGGCACCTGGGGGCGTACGTCGGCAGCCGGCCGGCCGCCGGCCCGGGACGGTGTCGTCCCGGCCCGGCGGCCGGTGGCGTGGGTACGGGGGTACGTCACGCGTACAGCTTCATCGGGGCGTACTTCATCCGCGGGAAGATCTTCGCCACCTCCGCGTTGGTGAGCCCGAACCGGCCCTGCGCCACGGACCCGTAGACGTTGAACATGTTGTTGTACTCGGGTACGTCGCCGGAGTCGAGCTGGTTCAACCCGTTCCAGGTGCCGAGCAGGGAGCCGGCGAGCTTGCGGCCGGACAGGACGGTGATGACGCCGCCGTGCCCGTGGTCGGTGCCGCCGCCGTTGGAGGCGACGCGCCGGCCGAACTCGCTGGACACCATGATCGTCACGTCGGCGGCCAGGTCGCCGAGGTCGGTGAAGAAGGCGGCCATCGCCGAGGCGAGCTCGCCCAGCCGCCGGTGCAGCTGGCCGCCGTCGCGGGTGCCCTGGTTCTCGTGGGTGTCGTAGCCACCCATGCCGACGGTGGCGACGCGGACGTTGGCGCCGCCCTTGATGAGCTGGGCGAGCTGCTGGAAGGCACGGCCGACGCCCCGGTACTCGACGCCCTCCGCCGGCTGGTACGGCTTCGCGGCGAGCCGCTGCGCGGTGGCGAGCGCGCCGAGGCCGTCCTGGACCGCCTCCTCGACCGGGTGGTTGATCCCGGTGAACAGGCCACGGATCGCCTTCTCGGTCGCCGCGCGGTACTTCTCCTCGCCGTTGAGCCGCAACGAGCCGACGCTGTTCAACGACAGCGCGCCGTTCGTGCCGACCAGCGAGCGGGGCAGGGTGCTGCCGATGCCGACGCTGCGGAACGCGGTGCCCTTGCCGAGCGCGTCGACCAGGCTGTCCAGCCAGCCCCGGCCACCGGTCTCACCGGGCAGGCCGCCGAGGTTGCAGGCGTCCGCGGCCTGGAAGTGGCTGCGGGACAGGCGCTCGTCGGAGACGCCGGGCACGAAGCCGAGGTTGCCCGCGCGCAGCCACGGTTCGAGCGGCTTGAACGCGCTGGTCAGCTTGAAACCGCGGCCGACGGCCAGGGAGTCGTCGGCGAGCAGCAGGTCCGGGCGGGCCCGGGCGAGCACCGGGTCGTCGGCCGGTGCGACCAGGCTCAGACCGTCCAGCCCGCCGTAGAGGAAGACGTGGATCAGGGTGCCGGTCTTCGTCGCCGCGAACGACGCCGACGTGGTGACGAACTGTGCGGTGGCCAGGGCGGTGGCGGTGGCGGCGGCACCGGCCACGAAGGTCCGGCGGGTGACGCCGCGGCCGTCCTGCTGCGCCTCCTCCAGTTCCTCCAGGCGACGGTAACGGTCCCGCTCGGCGGCGTTCTCGGCGGCGACGATGTCGGCCTCCGCCCGCAGCAGCGCCTCGGCCGGGTTGTCGGCCAGCCGCCGCACGTCGGGGCAGTCGGGGTGCAGGGGGTACGAGTACACGGTCTTCTCCATCGGAGGCCTCACCGGAGGTGGTGCTGGGGGGAAGCGAGGATCGCCCGCGCGACGGCGGCGACGGCCCCGTTGAACGTCGCGTCCACCCGGGCACCGGCCGACAGGCCGGCGATGCCGAGGATCAGCGACTTCTCCTTGGCGCTCAGCTTCTGGCCGACCAGCCGCTGGGCGAGCGCGTCCACGTACGCCCCGGCGGTCGCCGGCGGTCGGGCCACCAGCTTCTCCGGCTTCGTGTACGTGAAGACGGTACGGCGGGCCGCGACGAGTTCGCCGGCCTCGTTCCAGCCGTTGACCATCGTCCCGGCCGACGTCCAGGCGACGTAGACGTCCGGGTAGCCGTCCGGGGTGGGCTGGCCCATCGGGTACTGGCCCAGCTCGCGCATCTTGTCCTGGATCTGCCGCAGGCCCCGGCCGAACGGGGTGCGCCGGTTGTCGCGGTTGTCGTGGCCCGGCGACGCCTCCGGCGAGACGCCGAGCGCCCGGTACGTGGCGACGAGGTACTCCATCGGCCGGCGGACCTTCTGCCCCACCGCGGCCCAGAACTCCGAGGAGCTGAAGAGGGTCATCAGCAGCGGCTTGACCATGCCCTTGTTGGTCAGGTACGTCTTCGCCAGCCGGTCCACGAGGGACTTCGGCGGGGTGTCCGAGACGAACCGGGTGGCCAGGCTCTGGGCGACGTACTTCGCCGTCGAGGGGTGCAGGGCGATGTACGTCAGGTACGCGTCGATCGCCGCCTCGGCCTTCTTCGGGTCCTTCGAGTTGTTGGCGTGGGTGAAGCCGAGGATCTTCACCTTGCCGACGTAGTGCCGCTCCGGGCGGAAGACGTACTTGCCGTCGGCGACGCCGCGTCCCGTCTGGAGCAGGGCCGCCTGCCGGACGTCCTTCTCGGTGTAGCCGCCGTCGACGCCCACCGAGTACAACTCCAGGTTCTCCCGGGCGAGGTTCTCGTTGACCGCGTCGGCGCGGGAGTCGTTCTGGTTGAGGTAGAGCAGCAGCGCGGGGTGCCGGTTCGCGGCGAGCAGCATGTCCGGGTAGCTGCCCAGGGCGTGCGGCCGCACCACGTCCCGGTCGAAGGAGTTCCGGTACACCTCGCCGCCGTCGAAGTCGGCCGCGACGTGCAGGAAGTCGTTCCAGAAGTCGACCATGACCTCGTACAGCTGGCGGTCCGACCAGATCTGCCGGGCGATGGTGGCGTCGACCATCTCCCGCTCCGGCTGGGCGCCCCGCTCGTTGAGCTGGTCGCGCTGCGCGCGCAGCTGGTCGGTGCTGAGCTTGAGGGTGGGCAGCTCGGCGAGCTTCAGCTCGGCCTTCGTCGGGGCGACCTTGTCGGGGTCGAGCTGCCAGCGCAGCCAGCCGTCGATGCCCCGGTCCTTGATGTCGGCGAGGACCTTCGGGGTCACGCCGAAGGTGGCCCGCCGGGCCAGGTGCAGGATCGGGTCCTTGGCGAGGACCGTCTTGACGGTCACCGGGGTCTCCGCGGCGGCGGCCGCCGGCCCGGAGAACGTCCGGCCGCCGGCCGGGTTGTTCTTCTTCAGCGCCGCACCGGCCCGCGAGCCCATGTAGCTCTCGTTCTGCTCGGTGTAGGTGCGCACCGTGCTCGGCTGCTGCCCACCGGGGCGGGCGGCGGTGCCGTCGGTCACCTGGGTGCCGGTGGCGTCGCCGGCCACCACGTCGTCACCGAAGAGTCCCCGCACCTGCGGTGTCATCGCCAGCGCGGCGCCACCGGCGACCACCGCGGCGGTGCCGCCGAGTGCGGCGAGCGCCTTGCGGCGGCCCACCGGGCGGCCGGGTTCACCGCCGTCGTCCAGGGTGGGCAGTCCGGCGCCGGGGGTGCGGGCCGGCGTGACGGATGGCCCGAAGCCGTTCGGGCCGACCCACTGGGGGCCCTGCGGGGCCGGCGACTGGGGCGCGTCGTAGGCGTACGGGGTGGACGCGTACTCGTCGCGGTACGCCTCGGGGTGCGGTCGCCCGTCCCACCCGCGGTCGTCCCACGATCGGTGTGGTGGTGGCACATTCTGGTCGGCCATGTACCAATCCGTTTCTGCTGCGCCGCAACGACCGTGACCGGGCAGGATACGGGTGCGACGGCTGATGCCTGGGGGGTTGCTACGGCAAGGTAGCCAAGGGGTGAGAGGCCTTCAAGCAGCGTCGGACGGCCCCCAACCGGCACTTAAGACGGCCCTCAGCGCCCCGGAACCGCCCCGCTGGCCGGCCGGCACCGGACAGACGGTCCCGAGCAGGGCCGACGCGGGCGGGCCGGGCACGCGCGTAACGTTTCCGGCGCACGCGGCGCTGATAGCACCGTTCAACGGCACAGGCAAACTTAAGGTTCGGATAACCCGGTCCTCAAGAGCCCCGGAACGGCCACCCCGCGCACCGTGCGTCGCCGTTCCCACGCCGGCGGTTCGCGCGATCCCGAGCGCGGGCCCTGGGCGGTTTCCACGCGGCGAGGCCCGCGACCGCAAAGAGGCGGTAACAGGAGAGCGTGAGCCGCCGCCGCAGCGGGTATGCCGCCGAACCGCTGCTGAACGCGTGAGGGGAAGGCACATGCTCAGCAAAGAGGATCAGCGCAGGTTCGAGCAGATCACCCGCCACCTCCGGGAGAGCGACCCGGCGTTCTTCGCCCGGCTGGACAACCGCGCACGGGGACGTCGCGGCCGGTGGCTGATGCTGTTGACCATCGTTCTCTGGGCGGCACTGCCGGCGACGACCGTACTGGCCGGACGGCTGGCCGGCGCGATCTGCGCGGTGGTCCTGGTGGCCAACGCCGCGGTCATGTGGCGTTTCCGACGGCGCTGGCTGTGACGCCACGACGGGCGACGCCGGTCCTTCCGCCGGTCAGTCAGCCAGCCGCCGGTACGCCCGGCGCAGCCGTTCCACCAGCCCCGGCCCGCCGATGGCGGGAGCGGGCGCGCCGAGCTGACGGAGCAGCAGGTCCGGCCCGGTCATCAGGGTGGGTGGCCGGTCGGGCAGCGGCACCGGCGGGGACCAGAACCGGTCCACCGCCTCGGCCAGCGGCGCCGGCGGCAGCCCGGTGACCGCCCGCGCGGTACCGACCGGCAGAACCTCCACAGTGGTACGCGCACCGTCCGGGGCGGACCGGACGGCCGGGGGACCGGCCACGCCACCGCGCAGGACCCGCAGCCGGTCGAGCAGCTCGTCCCGGTGCCGGCCCCGCCAGTGCAGCAACTGGAACGGGTCGGCGTCGAACGCCTCGGCGAGCAGGTAGAAGGTCGCCGCGAGGTGCTTGCAGGGGACGGCGGCGTCGGGGCAGCTGCACCGCTGGCTCAGCTCGGCGACGCCGGCCGGGAACAGCGGCGCGCCGGCCGCGGCGAACAACTCCTCCAGCTCGGCGGGGAGATCCCCGGCGAGCAGGCGGGCACTGAAGAACGCCTGCGCCGCGAGGTCCGCCTCCAGCCGCGCCCAGAGCTCGGGCGGGAAGGCCGGCAGCGCGATGCGCACGTCGTACGGGCGGGCGCGGGAGCCCTGCACGACGGCCGTCACCTCGCCGGGCGCCACGTCGAGGCGGACCACCTGGCCGGCGCGCGCGTACGACCGGCCCCGGGTGAGGCGGGTACCGAGGGCGAACGACTCCAGCACCTCCAGGAAGCGCCGCGACCACCAGGACCGGCCGATCGCGCCGCGGGTGCTGCGCGCCCGGAGTCCACCCTCGACCTTGCGGGGCGGCCCGTAGTCGGCGAACCGCCCGGGGACGCCGTCGCGCCGCCCGCCGCCACCGCGATCGGTCGTGCCGCCACCGGCTCGCGGGCTCACTCGACCACCGCCCCGGCCTCCAGACGGAACAGGTCGCGCAGTTGGGCGGTGGACAGCTCGGTGACCCACTGCTCGCCGGTGCCGACGACCGTCGAGGCGAGGCGGCGCTTGTCGGCGATCAGCGCCGCGACCTTCTCCTCCACCGTGCCGGCGCAGACGAACTTGCGGACCTGGACGCGCCGGCGCTGGCCGATGCGGAACGCCCGGTCGGTGGCCTGGTCCTCCACCGCCGGGTTCCACCAGCGGTCGACGTGCACGACGTGGTTGGCGGCGGTGAGGGTGAGCCCGGTGCCGCCGGCCTTGAGCGACAGGACGAACAGCGCCGGACCGTCCGGGGACTGGAACCGGGTCACCATCGCGTCCCGGTCGGCCTTACCGACGCCGCCGTGCAGGAACAGCGTCTCCCGGCCGAAGCGGGCCGACAGGTGGGCGCGCAGCATGCCGCCGAACTCCGCGTACTGGGTGAAGAGGAGGGCCTTCTCCCCTGCGGCGAGGACCTCGTCGAGGATCTCCTCCAGCCGGGCCAGCTTGCCGGAGCGACCGTCCAGGGCGGAGCCGTCGCGCAGCAGGTGAGCCGGGTGATTGCAGACCTGCTTGAGCCGGGTCATGGCGGCCAGCACGAGCCCCCGGCGTTCGATGCCGTCGCTGGACTCGATCCGCGCCATCATGTCGTCGACCACCGCCCGGTAGAGGGCGGCCTGCTCGGCGGTCAGGTTGCAGACGACCTCCATCTCCAGCTTCTCCGGCAGGTCGGAGATGATCGAGGAGTCGGTCTTGAGGCGGCGCAGGACGAAGGGGCCGGTGATCCGGCGCAGCCGCTCGGCGGCGTCGGTGTCGCCGTGCCGCTCGATCGGCTCGGCGTACCGCTTCTTGAACGTCGCCGCCGGGCCGAGCAGGCCCGGGTTGGCGAACTGCATGATCGACCAGAGGTCGGCGAGCCGGTTCTCCACCGGGGTGCCGGTGACGGCGATCCGGTGCCGGGCGGGCAGCGCGCGGACCGCCTCGGCCTGCCGGGTGGAGGCGTTCTTGATGGCCTGCGCCTCGTCCACCACCACCCGGTGCCAGTCGATGCCGGCCAGGTCGACGGCGTCGCGGGCGGCCACGGTGTAGGTGGTGAGGACCACGTCCGCCGCGTGCACGGCGTCGGCGAACGCGTCCCCCCGGGCGCGCTCGGCGCCGTGGTGGACGTGGACGCGCAGGTCGGGCGCGAACGTCGCCGCCTCCCGCTGCCAGTTGCCGACCAGCGACATCGGACAGACCAGCAGGGTCGGGCCGGCGTCCGGCGGGTCGCCCGCGAGCAGGGCGAGCAGTTGGACCGTCTTGCCGAGACCCATGTCGTCGGCGAGCACCCCACCCAGGCCGAGTGACTGGAGGAAGGACAGCCAGGCCAGTCCCCGCCGCTGGTACGGGCGCAGCGTGCCGCGGAACGACGGCGGCGCGTCCAGCGGGGTGAGCCGCCGCTCCACCGTGCCGGCCAGCAGGTCACCCAGCGCGCCATCGGCGCTGACGTCCAGCACGGGCAGCGCGTCCGTCCCGGCGTCGGACAGGCCGAGGCGCAGCAGGTCACCGACGGTCAGCTCGCCGGCCGAGCGGAGCAGCCGCAGGCCGGCGGCGAGACGCTTCGGGTCCAGCTCGACCCAGCGGCCGCGCAGGCGTACCAGCGGTGTCTTCAGAGCCGCGAGGGACTCCAGTTCGTCGGCGGTCAGCGGGTGGTCGCCGAGCGACACCTCCCACCGGTAGTCCACCAGCGCGTCCAGCCCGACACCGCCGCCGGCCCCGGCGACGGTGCCCGGAGCGGTCCGGCTGCGCGCCTGGAGGCGGGCGCCGAGCCGGGACGACGGGCGTTGCCACCACGACGGCAGCAGCACGGCGAACCCGGCCGCGTGCAGCACCGGGGCACCCTCCCGGAGGAACCGGTGCGCGCCCTCCACGTCCAGGACCAGCGCCTCCGGCGTGGCGGTCCGCAGCGCCACGTCCAGCTCCGGCCAGAGCCGGCTGGCCCGGCCCAGCTCCGCCAGCAGCGTCTCCTCGGGGCTGCCCAACCCGGTGACGGTCTCCGGCTCGTGCCAGATCCGCCCGGCGTCGACGTGCAGGCTCGGCTCGTCGGCGGCCTGGAGGCCGAACTCGACCCGCCAGAGCCCGTCGGTTCGAGCCTGGACCGAGGCGTCCGCCGGCACCACGGTGACCGGCTCGGTGACCTCGTCGAGGGACGGCTCGACCAGGCGGAAACTGGCCCGGACCGCGCCGCCCGCGGCGTCGCGCTGCCAGGCGTCCAGCTCGTCGCGGAGCGTCGCCAGGGCCGCCGGGTCGGCGGCGAAATAGCGGTGCGGGCCGGTGAGCGCGGCGAGCCACGCCGGCACCGCACCGAGCCGGCGTACGCCCTTGGCGAGCACGGCGTCGGCGAGCGCGGCCCGCACGGCGGCGTCGGTGAGCGCGTCGAGCGCGTCGGCGACCAACTCCCCCGGGGTCCACCCGTCACCGTCCCGGCCGGCGGGCCGCCCGCCCGCCCGCGCGACGGCGGTCCCGCTCGCGGACCCGCCGTCGTCCCGCGTCGGGTCCGGGCCGCCCGCCGCCGCGATGCCGGCGGCGTCGGCTGATCGCGCCCCGCCGGACCCCACGATGCCGGCGGCGTCGAGTGGATCGAGCAGGACCTTCACGGTGGCCCGGGCGGCCGGCGGCAGGGCCAGCGCGAGCGAGCGGGCCCAGGCGGCGTCCGTACCGGTGAGCAGGGGCCGCCACACCGCCCGCGCGTTGGCGGCCGGCCCGCCCGGCCCGGTCGACCGCCCCGCGGTCACGTCCGGGCCCGTCGGGTCGACCGCCGCCAACTCGGCCGACTGCGTCGGCTCCGGCCCGGCCGGCCGGCGCGATCGCGCCCCGCGCGGCCGGGCCGGCTCCCCGCCCGGCCGGCCGGGCTCGGCAACCCCGGCCCCCGCCAGCGGCAGGACACCGGGCAGGACGCGGCCCCGGGCCGCCAGGTCGGCGGCGAACTCCGCCAGCTCGGCGAGGTGGCGCAGGGTCGCCCCGGCCACCGCCACGTCGCCGACCCGGCGCAGCAGGGCCAGGGCGGCGTCCGGGGCGTACGCCAGGACGGGGACCCGCCACCCGGCGAGGCTGACCGGCCCGCGGACCGGCTCGACGGGCCCGGTGCGGACCAGTTCCGGCGAGTCGAGCGGCGAGCCGGCGCGGGTGGGCAGGGTGAGCAGGGCCGTACCGAGCCCGGTCGGCTCGGCCACCTCGGCCAGGGCGGCGGCGAGCGCGGCGTGGTCGGCGGCGAACGGATGCGGGCGTTCCCGGGGTGCCCGGCCGGGACGGCGCGGGGCGTGGGGCGGGAGCGTGCTGTCCTCCGCCCAGACGGCGAGCCCGGTGCCGGGCCGCCACGACCCGTGGATGACCAGCACGCGCTCCCCCTCGTCGACGCCCGGGCCCAGGATAGGCGGGCCCCGACCGGCTATCGTCGCCGCCGTGGACGACCTGCTCGTGATCGGGGGCCTCGGGGTGGACGTGCGGGTCCGGGTCCCGGCGCTTCCGCTGCCCGCCGCCGACTCCTTCACCGTCGATCCGATCGACCTGCGCGTCGGCAACACCGGGGCGGGTGTCGCCCTCGCCGCGCACGCGCTCGGTCTGCGCGTGACGGTGGTGGACGTGCTCGGCGCCGACCCGACCGGCGACGTGGTGCGGGCGGCGTTGGGGCGCACCGGCGTACGGGCCGTGCTGGCCGACGCCCCGGCCGGTACGCGACGGTCGGTGAACCTGGTCGACGCGGCCGGGCGGCGCAGCTCGCTCTACGACCCCCGGCCGTGGTCCGGGCCGGCGCCGTTCCCGCCGGCGGAGCTGGCGGCGCTGATCCGGGGCGCGGCGCACGTCCACGTCTCGATCATGGACTGGGCGCGGGACCTGCTGCCCGAGGTGCGGGCCGCGCTCGCCGAGGGGGCCGCGCTCTCCACCGACCTGCACGACTGGGACGGCGCGAACCCGTACCACCTACCGTTCGCGGAGGCCGCCGACCTGGTCTTCGTCAGCGCGGTCCGGCTGGACGGCCGCGCCGGTACGGTGGCGGCGCGCCTGGCACCTCGGACGGTCGTGGTCACCCGTGGCGGCGACGGCGCCGACGTGCACCCGGCCGGCGGGGCGCCGACCCGGGTACCCGCCGCGGCGCCGCCCGCGCCGGTCGTCGACACGAACGGCGCCGGTGACGCCTTCGCGGCGGGCCTGATCGCCGCCCGCCTGCGCGGCGCGGCGCTGGCCGACGCGGCGGCGTACGCGGCCCGCGTCGCGGCCGCCGCCTGCACCCACGACGGCATGGAGTACCCGCCCGCCCTGCTCCCCCGTCCCGCCTGAGCGCGGCGGGCGCTTCCGCTGCGCGGGTACGCGGCTCGGGGCAGGATGGGCGCATGGCATCAACCGCGGAGATCCCCCTGGTCGGTGGCGCGGCCGACGGGCAGAGCGTCACCGTCGAGCTGGACCCGAACGGCCGGCCGCCACTCACCCACCACCATCTGGGCGACGGCGGGCTCGCGAAGGCGGAGATCTACGAGCTGGAGACGGTGGAGGGCGCGGGCGACCGGTGGCGCTACTGCTGGCGCGGCCCGGCGGTCTGAGCCGGCGGTGGACCCGCGGCGGCTGATCGGCGGTCCGGTCAGCCGGCACGGCACGTTCAGGCGCCGACGCGGATCATGGACTGGGCCCGGAGGCTCTCCAGCACGGCCCGGGTGACCTGCGAGGTGCCGCGGGCCTCCTCGCACACGTCGGCGACCCGCCGGGCGGTGGCGTCGGCGCGCTGCTCCCGCTCGTCCCACAGCCGGTCGACCTCCGCCAGCAGCGGGCCCTCCACCTCCCGTTCCACGCCCCGCAGCGCCGGCACGCCGAGCCGCTGGGCCAGGTCGAAGACCTTGCCGGCGTACGGCAGCGGCAGGAACGGGGTGCCGACCATCGCGGCGAAGATCAGGAAGTGCAGCCGCATGCCGACCGCCAGGTCGAAGTGGCGCATCAGGCCGAGCACCTGCTGAGGTGAGTACGTGCCGTGCAGGATCCGCCCCCGCTCGGCGGCGATCATGTGCGACAGCACCCCGTGCGAGTGCCGGATGTCGTCCCGCTCCATGGGGACGAACAGGACGTACGCGTCGATCCGCTGCACGAGGAAGTCGCCGATCTGCGCCAGCAGCCGGTGGTAACCGTCGATGTCGAGCCGTTCGGCGGCCCGGCCGGGCTCCCGTACGCTCATGCCCACCAGCCGCGTGCCGGCCGGCACGCCCTCCTCACGCAGCAACTGCTCGGGGAAGTCCTCGGGTTCCAGCAGGAAGGCCGGGTCGGCGGTGACCGTGATCGGGTTCAGCAGGCCGGCCTCCTCCAGCACCATCCGGGACTCCTGGTCCCGCACCGTCACCTGGGTGGCACCGGCCAGGGTCTCGCGCACCATCCCCGTGTCCACGGTCTCGCTGAGCGGGCCGACCCCCACCGCGTACGTCAGCAGCGGCAGGCCACGCTCCTGGGCCACCCGGACGACGCGCAGGTAGCGGCGCGCCTCGCGGTCGTAGAGGATGCCGCCGCCGCCCAGGATGAGCAGGTCGAGCTGCGCGAGCACGACGGACGAGTCGTTGCGGCTGACGCCCTCCCAGGGGACCGCCTCCACGTCCGGGTGGGCCACCCGGGTGTGGGCGGGGTTCCGTGAGAAGACGATGATCCGGGCGTTCGGCTCCTGCTCCCGCAGGTCGGCCAGGAGGCCGGTGAGGATGGCCTCGTCGCCGAGGTTCCGCCCGCCGTACGAGCCGAGCACCCCGATGGTCAAGCCGGCGCCACGCGTCATCCGTCGCTCCTCCCCAGGTGCGTCCCGGGCGTTTTTCCCGGTACGCCGCGGAACAGTCCTGCCCCGTTCGCCCGACGCCCGGCGGGTACCACACCCGGGGTACGCGGGAGCGACGCGGAACCGTTTCCGCTTGCGGAGCGGGACGCGGACCGCCCGGGTGTCCGTCGGCGGCGCCCGGGGGCGGAGCACTGACGCCGTTGTCCTCGCACCCGGTCGACGCCCTGCCGCCCTGGGTGGCCGCTCGCCTCCGCTGACCGTCACCCCGGCGCGACGGCCGGGTGCGTGAGGAACGGCAGGACGGCGGCGGGCAGCGCGGGCGACCCCAGGATGTCGTGGTGGGTGAGGCCGGGCAACACGGCCAGGCGCGCGGCCGGCCGGTCGGTGCCGTCCCGGCCGGCGTCCCGGTGACCGCCGCCGAGCAGCCCGAAGAACTCCACCATGTGCGCCGTGGTGACCGAGTCGGCGTCGGCGAAGACGAGCAGGGTGGGCAGGGTGAGGGCGGCCACCTCGGGCGACCAGTCGTACTCGCGGCGCAGCAGCTCACCCGACTTCGCCCACAGCCGGGGCCAGTCCGCCGGCCGGGGCGCCACCCGCGTGTAGAGCTGGTGCATCGGGCTGCCGCGCATCCGCTCGCCCGTCGTCTCGTCGTGCCGGGCCATGGCGGCCAGCACCTCGGGGTACCAGCCCTGCCGCCGGCAGGGCGCGGAGACCAGCACGAGCCGGCCGACCAGGCCAGGGTGCTGGATCGCGGCCCGCAGGGCCACGCCGCCGCCGAGCGAGTACCCGAGCAGGTCCACCCCGGTCAGGCCGAGGTGGACGATCAGGGCGGCTACGTCGTCGGCCATCGACTCGTACCGCAGCGGGCGGTCCACGTCCGCGGTCCGGCCGTGGCCCTGGAGGTCCACGGCGATCACGCGGCGGCGCTCGGCCAGCGCCGGGAGCAGTGGGGCGAACATCTCGGTCGAGCCGAAGCCGCCGTGCAGCAGCACCAGCGGCCGGCCGGCACCGTGCTCGGCGTACCAGATCCGGAGGCCGTCGACCTCGGCGTAGCTCACCTGGCCCGCCCGACGTGCCCGCTCACGCCGCCGCCCTCGTCAACGCGGCGACCGCGCGGGCCGGAGTCTCGTCGACGACCTGCCCCTCGGCGGGCCGGCGGCACCCGGCGGCCAGCTCGGCGCGGCCCCGGCGCGCCGCCTCGACCTCCGCCGTCAACCGGGGAGTCGGTCTTCCGGACCCACGCACCACCATGCGCCGAGTATGCGCGCCGGCGGTGACATCGGAGGGCTCACCGGACCGGCACGGCAGCGGTGACCTCAGCCAGGAACCGGCGTACGGCGGCCGCCAGGTCGGGCCGGCGCAGGTCCAGCTGGCCGTGCTCCCCGTCGGCGACCGTCACGTGCACGCGGTGACCGGCGGCGACGAGCGCGGCGGCGAGGTTCAGCGTCTGCGTCACCGGGACCGATGCGTCGTCGAGACCGTGGGCGAGCAGCACCGGCGTGCCCGCACCCACATGGGTGGTGACCGTGCAGTCCACGGTGGCCGCGTCGCCCGGCGCGGGCAGGTGCCCGAGGAGCTGGTGCCACGGGTTCCCCTCGGCCCGGCCGCGGGGCCAGTCCGGCGCGAGCGGGTCGACCGGTGGCTCCAGGGCCAGGACGGCGTCCACGTCGCCGGGAACGTCCACGCCCCGCAGACCGACCTGCAGAGCCAGGTGGGCGCCGGCGGAATCCCCGGCGACGACGAGCGGCCGGCCCGGCAGCCGCGCGGCGCGCGCCTCGGCACGGACGTCGTCGAGCTGCGCTGGCCAGCTGGCCTCGCCGCTCAACCGGTAGCGGGCCTGCACCACCCGCATCCCCAGCTCCTCGAAGAGCGACACGTCGGTCGTGTCCCGCGAATGCCACCCGCCGCCGTGCACCCACAGCAGCACCGCACCGTCCACCATGCCGCGATCGTACGGCGGGCCACCGCCGCCCCCGGGCGGCCGGCTCCGGCGCCCCGCGTCGATGGTCCGGAGCCGGGCTCCCCGACCAGCCGGTGGGGCGAGTGCCCGGCGGAGGTCGGCTAGCCGGCTCGGAGTTGCTCGCGGAGGATGTCCGCGTGCCCGCAGTGCTGGGCGAGTTCGCGGAGCACGTGGAGGTACACCCAGCGCAGCGGGAGCGGGCCGCGGCGGTTGCCCTGGAGCACGTCGTCCAGCCCGAGCGTCGACGTCGCCCGGCGGGACGCCTCGCAGGCCTCGCGATGTGCCTGCCGGATGCGGGCGATGGTGTCGTCGTCATCGAGGATGAACGACTCGTCGGGCGTCGCGGGGATGCCGATCTCGGCGCGCGACCGGCAGGTGATGGCCTCGTCGAACCAGACCTTCTCGACGACGGTCGCGTGCTTCACCAGACCCAGCAGCGTCGTCCTGGAGGGCACCAGCGACCGGCGTGCCTCCTCCTCGGTCAGCCCGTCCAGGCAGCGGTTGAGGGCGTCGCGATGCTCGTCGATGAAGGCTTCGAACTGGACCTTGACCGAGCTGTTGATGGCATCTTCGCTGAACGTCACCGGAAGTGCGGGCATGCGCCAAGCATTCCAAACAGCGGGCCAGGCAGCAGCACACGGGTCCGGGCGAGCGAGCACGGTGCACAGGTTCGGCGCTGCCCGTGCGGGCCGTGACGCCGCCGCTTGACGATCGGCACATCGCTCAGCGATAGTTGACTCAATGAAGGCTGAGCTTGCTTCCCTCCATGGCCGGGCCCGGGTCCACGCCGCCCTGGGCGATCCGGCGCGCCTGGCGATCGTGGACGCGCTCACCCTGGGCGACGCCTCCCCCGGGGAGATCGCCCACGACCTGGACATGCCGACCAACCTCGTTGCGCATCACGTGAAGGTGCTCGCGGAGGCCGGTCTCGTCGTGCGGGCCCGGTCGGAGGGCGACCGGCGGCGCACCTACCTGCGCCTCCAGCCGGCCGCCCTGGCCGCCCTCGCCCCGCCGCCGCTGGCGGGTGTTGGTCGGGTGGTCTTCGTGTGCACCCACAACTCCGCCCGCTCGCAGCTGGCGGCGGCGCTGTGGAAGCGCCGCACCAGCGGCGACGCCGCCTCGGCCGGCACCAAGCCGGCACCACGGGTCCACCCTCGCGCGATCGCGGTGGCCCACCGCCACTCCCTCGATCTCGACCCGACCGGCACCGCCCACGTCGACGACGTCGTCCGCGACGACGACCTGGTCATCGCCGTCTGCGACAACGCCCACGAAGAACTCACCGGACCGGTCCGCCCCCGCCTGCACTGGTCCGTGCCGGACCCGGTCCGCGTCGACACCGACGAAGCGTTCGAGACGGCCTACGCCGACCTCGCCGACCGCGTCGACCGCCTCGCACCCACCGCCACCCTGAGAGGCACCCGATGACTGACACCAGGGCCCGCTACCAGGAGATCACCCTCGACCAGCAACTTGCCCTGCACACCGCAGCGAGCCGACTCGCCGAGGAGTTCACCGGCAGCTACGGCACCGAGACCATCGAGCGGTTCCTGCACAGCAGCTACGACCGGTTCGCCACCGCCGCCAGCATCCCGAACTACCTTCCGCTGCTCGCCGAGCGTTTCGCCCGGCAGCGTTTGCGGGCCCTGGCCCGGGTCGAGGGACACCACCGCGACGGCCGGCCGGTCGTGCTGTTCCTGTGCACGCACAACGCCGGCCGCTCCCAGATGGCGCTGGGCTTCTTCACCCACCTCGCCGGCGACCACGCGATCGCCTGGTCCGGCGGCAGCGAACCCGGCATCGAGATCAACCCCTCCGCCGTCGCCGCGATGGCCGAACGCGGCATCGACATCTCCGACGAGTTCCCCAAGCCGTGGACCGACGAGGTGGTCCGCGCCGCCGACGTGGTCGTGACCATGGGCTGCGGCGACGCCTGCCCCATCTTCCCCGGCACCCGCTACGAGAACTGGGATGCCGACGACCCGGCCGGCCTCGACCTCGCCGACGTGCGGCCGATCCGCGACGAGATCGAACGCCGGGTTCGTCGCCTGCTCGACGAGCTGCACGTCCCCACCATCCGATAACCACCCCGACCGGCACCCGGCCGGGGCGTACAACCCATGGGAGAGAACAGACCGATGACCATCGCACTCCGGCGGCGCCTGCTGGCCGAGTTCACCGGCACCGCGCTGCTGGTCACCGCCGTGGTCGGCTCCGGCATCATGGCCGCCACCCTCTCTCCCGGCGACGTCGGCCTCCAACTGCTGGAGAACTCGATCGCCACCGCCTTCGCGTTGGCGGCGTTGATCCTTGTCTTCGGCCCGGTTTCCGGGGCGCACTTCAATCCGGTCGTGTCGGCCGCGGACTGGTTCCTCGGCCGCCGCGCCGGCACCGGGCTGACTGGCCAGGACCTTGCCGGCTACGTGGTTGCCCAGATCACCGGCGCGATCGCCGGGTCGGTGCTGGCGAACCTGATGTTCGACCTGTCCGCCGTGACCTGGTCGAGCAGGGACCGCTCCGCCGGGCACCTCTGGCTGGGTGAGGTCGTCGCCACCACCGGCCTGATCCTGCTCGTCTTCGCTCTCGCCCGCTCCGGCCGCGCCCCGGTCGCCCCCGCCGCCGTCGGCGCCTACATCGGCGCGGCCTACTGGTTCACCTCGTCCACCTCGTTCGCCAACCCGGCGGTCACGATCGGCCGCGCGTTCACCGACACCTTCGCGGGCATCGCCCCGGCCTCGGTGCCCGGCTTCGTTCTCGCGCAGGTCGTCGGCCTGGCCGTCGGCGTCGGGCTGCTGGCCGTGCTCTACCCCGACGCCGGCCGCGCCGCAGACCAGGTGGTCGTCCCCATCGACGAGGACGCCGCCGTGGGCCACCGCCGATGACGCCCGGACGCGTACTCGGCCGTGCAGCGTCCCCTTGGACCGGCCTGGTGAACAGGCCCTACGGTTCCGGTCGCCACCGGCTGCTCGACCGCAACGGCGACCCCCACCGCCGGTCCCTGGATCCCCACGACGCGCCGGTCAACCGGCCCGGTGACCCGTACTGCCAGAAAGGCTCCTGATGAGCGACAAGCCCAGCGTCCTGTTCGTCTGCGTCCACAACGCCGGACGCTCCCAGATGGCCGCCGGCTGGCTGCGCCACCTCGCCGGCGACACCGTCGAGGTCCGCTCCGCCGGCTCCGCCCCCGCCGACCAGATCAACCCCGCCGCCGTCGAGGCCATGCACGAGGTCGGCATCGACATCACCGACCAGACCCCCAAGCTTCTCGAGTACGAGACGGCGGAGTCGTCGGACGTCATCGTCACCATGGGCTGCGGCGACGCCTGCCCCGTCTTCCCCGGCAAGCGTTACGAGGACTGGAAGCTCGAAGACCCTGCCGGCAAGGGCGTCGAAACCGTCCGGCCCATCCGCGACGAGATCCGTACCAGGGTGGAGAAACTCCTCGCCGAGCTGCGGCCCGCCGCCTGAGACTCCCCGTCACCGCTGCCCGCCCGCCGGCGCTTACCGTCGGAGGTATGAGTGACCACGCCATCACGACGGACGACGCCTGGGTACCGGACGCCTGCACGCTGCCGACGGTTGAGCGGCCGCTGCGGCTCGCCGAGTTCGATCAGTTCTTCGCCGCCGCCGTGCGGGGCGTCGACCGGCCGTCGGCTCAGCATCTGCGGTTGCGCCTCGACGGCGCGGCGCAGGTCGAGGAGACGGCACGGGATCTGACGGCCCGGGAGGCGTCCTGCTGCTCGTTCTTTGCTTTCGACCTCTCCCGGTCCGGCCCGGAGGCGCTGGCATTGGACGTCCGGGTGCCGGCGGCACACGTCGACGTGCTCGATGCCCTCGCCGAGCGGGCGGTGTCCGTCCGGGATCGGGGATGACCGGGTCGGGACTGCGTAGGGAAGGATAGCGTCTCCCTGCCATCACAGCAGGGACGTTGGAGCGGCCATGGTCCAGTCCGTGCGGGGCCACTGGCACCGGACCGGAGAACTCGGCGACGACGTCGATGTGCTGCGAGCTTGCCTGTTCTATGAAGTGCGGGGCCATCGTCACAGCGGGGGCTACGGCGAGTTCGAACAGGAGCCGTTCGTCGCTGCCTTGTTCACGCGCGTCCGGTCTCTCTCTGGTGGACTCCTGCCAACCAAGGGCAGAGTTGCCTGAGCGCCGCATACGGCATGATCGCTTCTCGCGCTGGCCGACAACTGATGAGTGGTGCCGGCGGCGACAGTCGCGCGCTGTCAACCGCCGGCGTGGATCTCTTGGGCTGGCTCAGCTCCAGCAAGCAGCCACTCGATGGGCCCTGTCAGGCCATGCTGGGGGAAGCGGCCTGCGGAGCGTCCTTCGGGTCGGCACCGTACCGGTTACTTCCCCGAGTTCCGTCCATCACGAAGAAGACGAGCAGGACGATGCCGCCCACGAGTGGCACGAGTCCGATCAACAGCCACCAGCCCGAGCGGTCGGTGTCGTGCAGTCGCCGCACGGCAACGGCCAGGCCCGGCAGCAGCAGGGCCAGGCCGACAATGAGCCCGATGACGCCGGTAGCGCCCGCACCCGACCCGATGCTGGTTCCCAGCGCGCCGTCCAGAATTCCGGCGACGAGGCCGACGATCAGGGTGAAGAGGAAGAACCACCAGTACTCGGACCGGCGGGCTCGACCGCGGAAACCGGCGTACTGGGAGAGGACTGATTTGATGGCATCAATGGGGGGCATGCATTTCTCCAGCGCAGTGAGAGATTGAGACCTGCAAGGTCAACTGCGACGCAGTTGAACAGACGGCCGGCGGGCCGTCAATGGCCGGGAACTCGGACGCTGAGCCCCTCAGAAGTGGCATAGATCCTCTCGGATCGGGTGAATCGACGCGTGGACCTCGGCGATACCGCTCGGGTCTTACGCCCGAGCCAGCGACTCAGGTTCGACTTCTGCGGCGCGGGCGCCATCACCCGGCTGCCGTCAGTGCAGGTGACGGCAATTCCGTAGTAGCCCGCATCGCACCGCGCAACGGCTGACCACGGCACGCGGACTGTACGCCACTGGCTGCGCAGGATCATCCCTTCGGACCCGCGGACATTCGAGGATGGAATGTCCCCCGCCACATCAAGAATCCCAGCAAGCCGTAAGGCACCGCGAGGGCGAGCGCCACGCGCAAGTTTCAGTCGGTCGCAAGAGCTTGATGGGCGAAGAAGGCCACCACCCCTACGGCCATGACGCCGAGTAGCAGGCCGGCGAAGATCCTCAACGCGACACCCAGTCGCCACACCCGCACCACGTCCAAGTCGATCGGCACTCCCGATCCCTATCTGTCCGATGCGGTCGTGGCCAGTGCCATACACCCTGCCCGCGAGCATCCGTAGCAACCATCATCATCCATCAACGCCGTACCGAGCCCTTGATGCAGGTTCGGAGGCTGGCGGGTCGCGCGGTGGTTTGCTCGGCTTGCCCGGGTCGACGGCGGGCGGGCTGGCCCGGTGCACTCACCCACGGACCCGGCGGCTGCCGACGCGCTCCCCTACGCCGCGGCCTGCTGGCCGCGCGGCCCGGTTGGCTGCCGGCTCGGGGCTGCGCTGGTCGGACCTCGACCCCGTTGCTGTCATCTGCCGATGCTCGGATCCTGTGGTCGGCGTTGATGCTGTGAGGTGTGGTGGGCGCGGCAGGTTTCGAACCTGCGACCCCTCGCTTGTAAGGCGAGTGCTCTCCCACTGAGCTACGCGCCCCGGTGCCCGTGCGGCGGGCCGGAGGTTGGCAAGCTTACCCTGCCGACCGTGGGCCACGTCGCACGGCCGCGTACCGGTCGTCGCGGGTCAGGCGGAGGCCGTCTCGGCGAGCGCCTTGCGCCAGCCCTGCTGGTCCCGGGCCTCCCCCGGCATGTTCATCTCGGCGAAGCGGACCACGCCCGCCTTGTCGATGACGAAGGTGCCCCGGTTGGCGATGCCGGCGACGTCGTTGAAGACGCCGTACGCCTGGGCGACCGCGCCGTGCGGCCAGAAGTCCGACAGGAGCGGGAACTGGTAGCCCTCCCGGTCGGCCCACACCTTGTGCGCGAACACCGAGTCGACGCTGACGGTCAGCACCTGGACGTCGTCGTTGAGGTACTCGTTCAGGTTGTCCCGCACCTCGCACAGCTCACCCTGGCAGACGCCGGTGAAGGCGAGCGGGTAGAAGACCAGCAGCACGATGCGCTTGCCGCGGAAGTCGGAGAGCCGGACCTCCTGGTTGTTCTGGTCCTTGAGCACGAAGTCCGGCGCCTCGGCGCCAACCTCGATGGGCATGAGAGAGCTCCTTGCGTCGAGTCGAAGGTGACGACAGCCTGCCACACACGGTGGTGGCCCCACCGTGGGTGAAATTGCGCAGTTACTTCTTGGTCTTCGACCCGCGCCGGAGCACCAGCCGGGCACCGCTCCAGTCCCGGCCGGCGTTGATCGTGGAGGTCTGCTGGAGGCCGGCGGTGGGCGCGGACTCGGCGATCTCGCTCGGCTCGACGTGCCCCTCGCGCCCGGCCTTGGGCGTGAGCAGCCACACGACGCCGTTGTCCGCCAGCGGGCCGAGGGCGTCGACGAGCAGCTCGAAGAGGTCACCGTCGCCGTCCCGGTACCACACCAGCACCGCGTCGACCACCTCGTCGGTGTCCTCGTCGACCAGGTCCCCACAGCGGTCGGTCAGGGCGTCCCGGAGATCCTGGTCGACGTCGTCGTCGTACCCCATCTCCATGACGACCATCCCCGGCTCGATCCCGAACCGGTCCGCCAGGCTGCGTACCCCGTCGGCGGCCTGACCAGCGGTCGCGCTCACTGTCGCGTGCCTCCTCATCTCATCCCTGCTCGCGGCGTCGTACGACGTCGTCGGGCCAAGTCCACACAGTTGCGGCTCGCCGCGCAAGTGGCGCACCGGGTGGAACGGAATTTACCGTGCCAGGAGCGTGCGGGCACCCTGGGTAATGGCATCCTCGGAGACCAGAACCTGACGGGCAGCCGGACCTAATGGTACAAACGAGTCAACTGCGGCTACTCGCCGCGCCGCTCCGACATATCCGGCATCGACCAGGGCCGCGATCACCCCTTCACCAACCCCACCCGAGCGCCGCGTCTCGTCCACGACCAGCACCCGGCCCGTCGCCGTGGCCTCCCGGATGAGATCGGCGACCGGCAGCGGCGCCAGCCAGCGCAGGTCCACCACCCGGGTCCCCACCCCCTCGTCGGCGAGCGCCGCCGCGGCGCGCAGCGACAGCCGGACGCCGTTACCGAAGGTGATGATCGTGATGTCCTCGGCCGAGCCCACACCGTAGACCCGGGCCCGGCCGACCGGCACGTGCGCGCTCGGCCAGGCGCCCGGCTCCGCGTACTCGGCGAGCCACTCCCCGTCACCCTCGCTGTGCAGGTCCCGGGTGTGGTAGAGGGCGATCGGCTCCAGGAACACGCACACGCTGCCGTCGACCGCCGCGCTCGCCAGGCAGGTCCGCAGCATGGGCGCGGCGTCGTCCGGCCGCGCCGGCACCGCGACCACCAGGCCGGGGACGTCCCGGAGTACGGCCACCGAGTTGTCGTTGTGGAAGTGCCCGCCGAACCCCTCCTGGTACGCCAGCCCGGCGACCCGGACCACCATCGGGTTCCGGAACGCCCCCCGCGAGAAGAACTGCATGGTGGCCGCCTCGCCGCGCAACTGGTCCTCGGCGTTGTGCAGGTACGCGAGGTACTGGATCTCGGGCACCGGGAGCATCCCGGCCAGCCCGGCGCCCAGGCCGAGCCCGAGGATCGACGTCTCGTCGAGCAGGGTGTCGAACACGCGGGCGGCGCCGAAGCGCTCCCGCAGGCCCTTCGTCACCCCGTACACCCCGCCCTTAACGCCGACGTCCTCGCCGAAGACGGCCATCTGCGGGTGGTCCAGCAGCCCGTCGGCCAGCGCGGCGTTGATGCTCTGCGCGAGCGTCAGCGGGCCGGCGAACTCGGGGAGCTTCCCGCCGAAGGCCTCGGTCCGCGCGGCCACCCCCGGACCGGCCGCCCGCGCGGCCGCGTCGGCCACCGCCCGGGCGACCCGGACCGGTCGCCGGGGTGCGAGCGGCGCCACCACCTCGGCCGGGTCGGCCAGTTTCGGCTCCTCCAGCACCTCCTCGGCGATCCGGCGCGTCCGCCAGCCGATCTCGTCGTACCGGGCCAGCAGGTCGGGGCCGGTGGCGACGCCCGCCCGGACCAGCAGCCGCGCGGTGGCGAGCAGCGGGTCCCGGTCGAGGTCGGCCGCGATCTCCGCGGCGGTGCGGTACGCGGTCTCGACGTCCGCGCCGGCGTGCCCCATCAGGCGGACGGTGGACAGGTGCAGCACGGCCGGACGCCGGTGCCGGCGGACCCACGCCGCCGCCTCGGCCGCCACCGCGTACGCCCCGAGCAGGTCGCTCCCGTCGGCGGCGAAGTAGCGGATCCCCGGCTTGGCCCGCAGGGTGGCCTCCACCCAGCCGCGCGGCGAACGGACGCTGATTCCCAGCCCGTTGTCCTCGCAGACGAAGAGGACCGGGATGCGCAGGCCGGTGTGGTCGTACCAGCCGGCGGTGTTGAGGGCGGCGGTGGCGCTGGCGTGGTTGACCGAGGCGTCGCCGAACGAGCAGACCACGATCGCGTCGGGCGGCCACGCCGCGTGGGACGCTCCCCCGCCGCTGCCGGCCCGGATCCCGGTCCGCCGGCCCGCACCGTCGAGTCGGCGCAGCCGCTCCACCGCGAGACCCATGCCGACCGCCCGGGGCAGGTGCGAGGCGATCGTGGAGGTGGTCGGCACGACGGCGAGCTCGGACCGGCCGAACACCTTGTGCCGGCCGCCGGCGATCGGCTCCCGCGCCGAGGCGACCATGCCGCGCAGCACGTCGCGGGCCGCGTCCGCGTACCCGGGCGCCAGGGGCCGGTCCGCCACGGGTCCGGCGGGCAAGATGGTGCGCTCGGTGGCATCCGCCCCCCGGCGGGTCGCGGCGAACCGCGCCGGACCGCCGTCACCCGGCCCGGCGTCGTCCGGCAGGACCGCAGTGTCGGCGGCACCCGGACCGTCGGCGGACCGGGCGTCCGGGACGAGGTCGGTCGCGGCGCGGTCGGACCCGGCAGGGCTGGACCCGGCGAGGTCGGGGCCGGCAGGGCTGGGGCCGGCAGGGCTGGGCTCCGGGGCGGCCAGGTCGACGCCGGCGGCGGTGGCGGCATTCGAGCCGGCTGCGGACGGTGACGGGACCAGGCCGACCTCCGCGCGCTCCGGCTGGCTGTCGACGGTACGGATGCCGGTGGTGTCGGCGTCCGGCCCGGGTGCGGCGGCGGCCTCCACGCGGTCGGCCGCAGCGGCGTCGTCCGCGCGGCGCGGCAGCGGGACGACAGCGGCGCCGCCGGCAGCTCCGGGCGGTGCCGGACGCTCGTCCGTGGCCGGGCGGTCGGCGGTTCCACAGGGTACGCCGTCGGCGCCGGCGGCCTGGGCGGCGCGGACGCAGTAGAAGGCGCCGGAGCGGTAGTGCAACAGGGCCGGGTCGGTGGGCCGCAGGGCGGCGGCGACCGCGGCGTTGCCCTCGTGGCCGGCGGAACCGATCGTGTAGAACCCTTCGCCGAAGCTGCGCAGCCAGCGACCGGCGAGGTCGAGCTGGCGGCTGACGACCTGGGCGTCGAAGAGGTCCAGCGCCTGCGCCCCGGTCAGCGGCGCGTCGTCGGTGACGGGCCGGGCCGGGTCCCGCCTCCGCTCGTCGTCGGCGGTCAGTGCTCCCAGCGCCTCGCGGAGCCGTTCGTCAAGATCGTGCGGGGTGGTCACGAACGACAGCATTACCGACCATGGCGCGGTCCGCCCACCTGGACACGATCGGCGCGTCCGCGCCTACTCGGTCCCGCAGGCCTCCGGGCAGCCGCCGTCGGAGACCTTGAACACGAGGTCCCGCAGGGTGGCGAGCTCGGCGTCGGTGAGACCGGCGAGGAGGCGGGAGTCGGACATCACGTGGTGCACCCGCGCCCGCATGCCCCGGCCGGCCTCGGTCACCACGAGCGTCTTCTGCCGCCGGTCGGCGGGGTCGACCCGGCGTTCCACGAGGCCCGCCTGCTCCAGCTTGTCCACCAGCGCGGTGACGTTGGACCGGTCGCAACGCAGCCGGTCGGCCAGGTCGCGGGCGGGCAGCGGATGGTCGGGGTCCAGCTGGTGCAGGGCCCGGGCCACCGCCGGGGTGAGCCCCAGCTCGGCGATGTCGACGTCCTGGTAGTGCCGGATGGCCGAGGCGATGTGCATGATCCTGCGCACCGCGTCTCCGGCCAACCCGGAGCGACCGGTCAGCTCGGGACCGGTCGGCGAAACGGTGCTCTGCGCCATGACTCACATCCTACGTTCGGGACGCCCTCAGCTGAGGTACTCTTTGTTCAGAACTTCTTGAACGTTTGGAACGAGGTTGGGATGACGGAGCTGTCCGACCACCGCCGGTACGCCGAGGAGGCGGCCGTCGTCATGAGCGGCATGGGGCTGTCGCCGGCGTACGGCAAGTTGCTCGGCTGGCTGCTGATCTGCGATCCGCCCCAGCAGACCAGCGGACAGCTGGGCGAGGCCCTCGGGCTCTCCAAGGGGTCCGTCAGCACCGGCATGCGGATGCTGGAGAGCAGCGGCTTCGTCCGGCGGGTGGCGGCCCCCGGCCAGCGCGGCCACGCGTACGAGATCGTCCCGGACGCGATCATCCGAACGGTCGCCGAGCCGACCAAGTTCCGGATGTTCCGCGAGCTGATGGACCGGGGCCTGGCCCTGATCGGGGATCCGGACGCGCCGGAAGCCGCCCGGCTGCGCATCACCCGCGACTTCTACGCCTACATCGAGCACGAGATGCCACGGCTCGTCGAGCGCTTCAAAGCCGAACACCTCCGGAAGGGAGACCACGATGGCTGACCCGGCCATCAGCACCGAGAACCTCGTCAAGACCTATGGCCGCACCCGCGGCCTCGCCGGGCTGGACCTGCGGGTCGAACCCGGCGAGGTCTACGGGTTCCTCGGCCCGAACGGGGCGGGCAAGACCACCACCATCCGGCTGCTGCTCGACCTGATCCGGCCGACCGGCGGGCGGATCCAGGTGCTCGGGCTCGACCCGCGCCGAGACGGCGTGGCGCTGCGCCGACGCCTCGGCTACCTCGCCGGAGATTTCGTCATCGACGGCCGGCAGACCGCGCGCGAGCTGCTCACGTACCTGGGCAACCTGCGCGGCGGGGTGTCCAGGACCCGGGTCGAGGAGCTGGCCGCCCGCCTCGACCTGGACCTGGGTCGGCGGATCAAGGGGTTGAGCAAGGGCAACCGGCAGAAGGTCGGCATCGTCCAGGCGTTCATGCACGACCCGGAACTGCTCGTCCTGGACGAGCCGACCAGCGGGCTGGATCCCTTCCTCCAGCAGGAGTTCCTGGCCATGGTGCGCGAGGCGCGGGCCGCCGGCCGGACGGTGTTCATGTCCTCGCACGTCATGAGCGAGGTGCAGCAGACCGCCGACCGGGTCGGCATCATCCGCGACGGGCGCCTGGTCACCGTCGCCCGCGTCGATGAGCTGCGGGAGCAGGCGGTGCGCCGGATCGAGATCCACTTCGAGGACCCGGTGACCGAGGCGGAGTTCACCGCCCTGCCCGGGGTCAGCGAGGTGGCCGTCGTCGGCACCACCCTGCGCTGCCGGCTCGACGGCCGGGCCGACGCGCTGGTGAAGGCGGCGGCCGGGCACACCGTCGTCGGGCTGCTCTCCGAGGAGCCCGACCTGGAGGAGTTGTTCTTCGGCTACTACTCGCGCGAGGAGGTCACCGGTGCTGCTGCGTGACCCGTTCACCAAGTTCCTGTACGACGCCCGCCGGTCCCTGCTGGGCTGGTCGATCGCCATCGTCGCCGTCGGCGCGTTGTACGCGTCGTTCTGGCCGACCATGCAGACGCCGGAGATGGCGAAGGCGCTCGAGGCGTACCCGGAGGGGGTGCTGGAGGCGTTCAACTACAGCGACCTGACCACCGCCGCCGGCTACCTCGGCAGCGCGGTGTACGGCCTGCTGGTGCCGCTGCTCACGGTGGTGTTCGCGATCGCGGCGGGGACCCGGGCGGTGGCGGGTGACGAGGAGGCCGGCACCCTCGACCTGGTGCTCGCGCACCCGGTGAGCCGCGCCCGGCTCGCCCTGCTGCGGTTCGCCGGGGTCTCCGCCGGCGTCGTCGTGGTGACCGTGCTGCTCGGCCTGGCCATGGTCGGGCTACGCGGCCCGGCCCAGCTGACGAGCATCAGCCTCGGCGGGTTCGCCGCGATGACGCTGCACCTGGCGCTGTTCGGGTTGGCGTTCGCCGCGCTCGCCTTCGCCGTCGGCGCGGCCACCGGCCGGCGTGCGGTCGCACTCGGCGCGGGTGCCGGCGTGGCCGTCCTCGGCTACCTGGCGAACTCCGTCTTCCCGCAGGTCGACGGGCTCGCATGGGCGCAGGAGGCGTCACCGTTCCACTGGTACCTGGGTGGTTCGCCCCTGGTCGACGGCGTGCAGCCGGTCGGCGCGCTGCTGCTGCTCGCGGGCACCGCCGTGCTCGTGGCGGCCGGCACCGCCGCCTTCACCCGGCGCGACCTGGCCGCCTGACAGCCCACCGCCGCGCGCCGACCCCGGGGACGGCGCGCGGCGCAACGGGTCAGCCCGGCAGGAACGACAGGCGGACCTTCCGGGTCGGGTTGTCGCCGTTGGGGTCGACCAGACACACCGACTGCCAGGTGCCCAGCGCCAGCCGCCCGCCGACCACCGGCAGCGTCGCGTACGGCGGGACGAACGCCGGCAGCACGTGATCCCGCCCGTGGCCGGGCGAGCCGTGCCGGTGCCGCCAGCGGTCGTCGGCGGGTAGCAGGTCGTCGAGCGCGGTGAGCAGGTCGTCGTCGGAGCCGGAACCGGTCTCGATGATCGCCAGCCCGGCGGTGGCGTGCGGGACGAAGACGTGCAGCAGGCCGTCGCCCTGCCCGGCGACGAACCGTTCGGCCTCGGCGGTGATGTCCCGGACCGTCGGCCGCGACCCCGTCCGGACCGTGATCACCTCGGTACGCATACGCCGCATTCTGCCCGAGCCGCCGGGTGCCCGCCCGGACGACCGGCCGGCGTCACCAGCTGCCGCCCCCGCCGGAGTCCCCGCCGCCACCGGAGGACCAGCCGCCACCCCCGGAGTCGCCGCCACCGAAGAACCAGCCGCCTCCGGAGTCCCCTCCCGACGACCCGCGGCCGGAGTCCCCGTCCGACGACCCGCCGCCGGACGACCAGTCGCCCGGGTCGTCGCCGTCGCCGTGGTCCCGGTGCCGGTAGTCGGCGCCGACGCCCCCCGCCGGTCCCGGGACCACGCCGAACGCGCCGCCACGGCGGGCGCCCGCCGTCCGGGGTGCGGGGGCCCGCGCCCCGGCTCGCACCACGACCGCGCCGAAGCCGGCGAGTCCCGCGCCGAGGACGACGACCGGCAGCGCGGCGAGGTCCCCCGCGAGGAGACCGGTCCCCGCGGCGAGCGCCAACGCCAGCCCGCCCAACCCGAGCAGTACGCCCAGAGCCACCAGTCGTCCGTTCATGACCCGCACGGTAGGGACCGCCCGCAAGGCGGACACCGGACGGGCGGGCGGCCGGCGTACGGCGGAGTGAACCCACGACCAGCGGAAAGTTACCGACGGGTACCTGTGTCGAGCGTCGCGTCTCCCGGCGGTGGACGTGACGGCGGGCGGCACGAGGGGGCAGGATGGCGCTAGAGACCTATCCCACACACAACCGAGGGAACGCCTGTGGCTACGGAACGCAAGCGCCCGGTGATCACCGCCGGTCTGCCGAGCCAGCTTCCGGACATCGACCCTGAAGAGACCAGCGAATGGGTCGAGTCGCTCGACGGTGTCATCGACGAGCGCGGGACCAAGCGCGCCCGCTACGTCATGCTGCGCCTGCTGGAGCGGGCCCGCGAGCGCCAGGTCGGGGTGCCGTCCCTGACCACCACGGACTACATCAACACCATCCCGCCGGAGCGCGAGCCGTGGTTCCCGGGTGACGAGCACGTCGAGCGGCGGATCCGGGCGTACGTCCGGTGGAACGCCGCGATGCTGGTGCACCGGGCGCAGCGCCCGGAGATCGGCGTCGGCGGGCACATCTCCACCTTCGCCAGCTCGGCCTCGCTCTACGAGGTCGGCTTCAACCACTTCTTCCGGGGCAAGGACCACCCGGGCGGCGGCGACCACCTCTTCTACCAGGGCCACGCCTCCCCCGGCATGTACGCGCGGGCGTTCCTGGAGGGCCGGCTCAGCGAGCACCAGCTCGACGGGTTCCGGCAGGAGCTGTCGCACCCCGGGGGCGGCCTGCCGTCGTACCCGCACCCGCGGCTGATGCCGGACTTCTGGGAGTTCCCGACGGTCTCCATGGGTCTCGGCGGCGTCAACGCCATCTACCAGGCCCGGTTCAACCGCTACCTGCACCACCGGGGCATCAAGGACACCTCGGACCAGCACGTGTGGGCGTACCTCGGCGACGGCGAGATGGACGAGCCGGAGACGCTCGGCGCCATCGGGGTGGCCGCCCGCGAGGAACTGGACAACCTGACCTTCGTCATCAACTGCAACCTCCAGCGCCTCGACGGACCGGTCCGGGGCAACGGCAAGGTCATGCAGGAGCTGGAGGCGTTCTTCCGGGGCGCCGGCTGGAACGTCGTCAAGGTGGTCTGGGGCCGCGAGTGGGACCCGCTGCTCGCCGCCGACACCGACGGCGCGCTGGTCAACCTCATGAACACGACGCCCGACGGCGACTACCAGACCTACAAGGCGGAGTCCGGGGCGTACGTGCGGGAGCACTTCTTCGGCCGTGACCCGCGGACCCGCAAGATGGTCGAGCACCTCACCGACGACGAGATCTGGAACCTCAAGCGGGGCGGCCACGACTACCGGAAGCTCTACGCGGCGTACAAGGCGGCGATGGAGCACACCGGCCAGCCGACGGTGATCCTGGCCAAGACGATCAAGGGCTGGACGCTCGGCTCGCACTTCGAGGCCCGTAACGCCACCCACCAGATGAAGAAGCTGACGCTGGAGGACCTCAAGACCTTCCGCGACCGGCTCTACCTGGACATCCCGGACAAGGCGCTGGAGGAGAACCCCTACCTGCCGCCGTACTACCACCCGGGCGAGAAGTCGGACGAGATCGCGTACCTGCACGAGCGGCGTCGCCAGCTCGGCGGCTACCTGCCGTCGCGGCGGACCGAGCACAAGCGGCTGACGATTCCCGGTCCGGAGCGCTTCTCGGACGTCAAGCGCGGCTCCGGCAAGCAGAAGGTCGCCACCACCATGGCCTTCGTCCGCCTGCTCAAGGACGTGATGAAGGACAAGGAGTTCGGCAAGCGCTGGGTGCCGATCATCCCGGACGAGGCGCGCACCTTCGGCATGGACTCGCTGTTCCCGACGCAGAAGATCTACTCGCCGCACGGCCAGCGGTACACGTCGGTCGACCGGGAGCTGTTCCTGTCGTACAAGGAGTCGACCGTCGGGCAGATCCTGCACGAGGGCATCAACGAGGTCGGCTCGGTCGCGTCGTTCACCGCCGCGGGCACCTCGTACGCCACGCACAACGAGCCGATGATCCCGATGTACATCTTCTACTCGATGTTCGGGTTCCAGCGCACCGCCGACGGGCTCTGGGCGGCGGCCGACCAGATGGCGCGGGGCTTCCTGCTCGGCGCCACCGCCGGCCGGACGACGCTGAACGGCGAGGGGCTCCAGCACGAGGACGGCCACTCGCACCTGATCGCCGCCACCAACCCGGCGGTGGTCGCCTACGACCCGGCGTTCGCGTTCGAGATCGCGCACATCGTGGAGAACGGCCTGCACCGCATGTACGGCGAGGCGCAGGAGAACGTCTTCTACTACCTGACGGTCTACAACGAGCCGATCGCGCAGCCGGCGGAGCCGGCGGGCGTGGACGTCGAGGGCCTGCTCAAGGGCATGTACCGCTACGCGGCGGCGCCCCAGGTGGACGGTCCGAAGGCGCAGCTGCTCGCCTCGGGCACCGGCATGCAGTGGGCGCTCAAGGCCCAGCAGTTGCTCGCCCAGGACTGGGGGGTGGCCGCCGACGTGTGGTCGGTGACCTCCTGGACCGAGCTGCGGCGCGACGCGGTCGAGGCCGAGGAGCACAACCTGCTCAACCCGACCGGGGACCAGCGGGTGCCGTACGTGGCGCGGAAGCTCGCCGACGCCGAGGGCCCGAAGGTGGCCGTCAGCGACTGGATGCGGGCGGTACCGGACCTGATCTCCCGCTGGGTGCCCGGCGACTGGACGTCGCTCGGCACCGACGGGTTCGGCATGTCCGACACCCGCCACGCGCTGCGCCGGCACTTCCACGTCGACGCCGAGTCGGTCGTGGTCGCCACGCTGCGGCAGCTCGCCCTCCGCGGCGCGGTGCCGGCGAACGTGCCCGCCGAGGCGGCCAAGAAGTACGCGATCGAGGACATCAGCGCGGCCCCGGTCGGCGAGACCGGCGGCGACAGCTGACCTGACGTACGCGAAAGGGCCCGGCGCGAACCCCGCGCCGGGCCCTTCGTCGCGTCCGGACCGCTCCCCGCGGGCGGTATGACGTAGCCGGTATCCGCCGCGCGTCTTGTCCCCACCCCACATTTACATTCACAATTCTCAATACATTCGACGCCCTTCCGGGCTCCGTCGCAACCCCGGAGCCCACGCCGATCCGGTGGATGCCCCGTCGCGCCGGTCCACCACCCCGGGACGGTTCGGGTGCCGACGCCATCGAGGCGCGGCGGTAGGGAGTCGCCATGCGAATCGTCCGGATCGCGACCGTGCTGGCGGTCGGCGCCCTGACGGTGTCGATGCTCGGACCCGGGTCGCCCTCGGTGGCCCACTCACCCGACACGCCCGCCGGGCGGGCGTCCGCCCAGGAGTTCATGGCGCAGCGGGAACCCACCCACAGGCTCGCCGCGGTCGCCGCCGCCACCTGCACCAACGGCCAGGCCGCCGGGTACCCGTGCCGCAACGTGGACCTGCTGTCGTTCCTGCCGTTGGCGAACATGGGCGGCAGCCAGGGCAACGACATCTGGGGTTGGACCGACAGCGCCACCGGCCGGGAGTACGCGCTGGTCGGCCGGCGCAACGGCACGTCCTTCGTCGACGTCTCCGACCCGGCCGCGCCGGTCTACCTCGGCAACCTGCCCGCCCACCAGAACCGCACCGCGATCTGGCGGGACATCAAGGTCTATCGCGATCACGCGTACGTGGTGGCCGACGTGTCCGGGCACGGCATGCAGGTGTTCGACCTGACCCGGTTGCGCGGCGTGACCTCAGCCCGGACGTGGTCGGCCGACGTGCACTACAACCGGTTCGGCAACTCGCACAACATCGCCGTCAACGAGCAGACCGGGTACGCGTACGCGGTCGGGTCCAACACGTGCAGCGGCGGCCTGCACATGATCGACATCCGGACGCCGAAATCCCCGGCCTACGCCGGCTGCGTCAGCAACGACGGGTACACCCACGACACCCAGTGCGTCGTCTACCGTGGCCCGGACGCCGCGTACCAGGGCCGGGAGATCTGCGTCAGCTCGAACGAGGACACGGTGACCGTGGTCGACGTGACCAGCAGGTCCGCGCCCCGGCAGCTGGCCCGGATCGGGTACACCGGCCGGGCGTACACCCACCAGGGCTGGTTCACCGAGGACCAGCGGTACTTCCTGCTCGACGACGAACTCGACGAGTCCCGGCGCGGCGTGAACACCCAGACGTACATCTGGGACCTCGCCGACCTGGACGCGCCCCGGCACATCGGCACCTACAGCGCCCCGGCGGGGGTCCGCGCCACCGACCACAACCAGTACGTCAAGGGCCGCTACAGCTACCAGGCGAACTACCGGGCCGGGCTGCGGATCCTGGACCTGCGTGAGGTGGCGGCCGGGCGGGCCACCGAAGCCGGGTACTTCGACGTCTACCCGTCGAGCGACAGCAGCTCGATGAACGGGGCGTGGAGCACCTATCCGTACTTCCCGAGCGGGATCGTCGTGGTCAGCGGGATCGAGCAGGGGCTGTTCGTCCTGCGGCCCCGGTTGTCGTGACCACCACCGGAGACCGGGCGGCGGCACCGGCGAGCACGGTCTCCGGTGCCGCCGCGCCAGTGGTCGCCGTCGGCGGCGGCGCCGCCGACGTGGCCGGGTCGGACCCGGCCGGTCCCGAGCGGTCGGCCCGCGGCACCGGGCGGGCCGGCCGGTACGCCGCCGCCGGCCTCGTGCTCGGCCTGGTCCTCATGATCGGTTTCGCCGTCGGCCGGGCGGGCCGACCCGACCCGGTTCCGGTCCGGGCGGCGGCACCCCCCGCACACGCCGGCCACGGCCCCGGTGGTCTGGAGGTGTCCCGGGACGGCTGGACCCTCGCCCTGGCCGAGGCGTCGCTGACCGCCGGCCGCCCCGGCGAACTGGCCTTCCGGATCATCGGCCCGGACGGCACCGCCGTGACCGCCTTCGAGGTCGTCCACGAACGACGGATGCACCTGATCGTGATCGGCCGGGACCTCGACGGCTACCAGCACGTCCACCCCGAGATGGCACCGGACGGCACCTGGCGGGTCCGGGTCGTCCCGGCCGCGGCGGGCCCGCTGCGGGTCATCGCCGACTTCCGTCCGCAGGGCGCCCCGGGGCCGGTGGCTCTGGGCGTCGACGTGCCGGTCCCGGGACGGTACGCGTCGCGCCCGCTCGCCCCGCCGGAGGAGACCCTCCTGGTCGACGGCTACACGGTGACCCTCGACGGCGGCCTGCGGGCGGGCGAGTCGAACCAGGTCCTGGTGTGGCTCGGTCGCGACGGCAAGCCGGTGGGCGACCTGCAACGGCACCTGGGCGCGTACGGGCACCTGGTGGCGCTGCGCCAGGGCGACCTGGCGTACCTGCACGTCCACCCGGCGGCGGCGAGCCGGCCCAGCTCGGTCGTGGCCTTCGGCGTCACCGTGCCCTCCGCCGGCGTCTACCGGCTGTTCTTCGAGTTCCGGCACCTCGACCGGGTGCACGTCGCCGCGTTCACCGTGATCGTGTAGGCGGGGCGGGGACGCTGAAGCGGTGGCGGCCCGGGTGTGCCTGGACGGGACACCGGGGCCGCCACCGTCGCGGGTGGCGCCAGGACGGCCCCGGTCAGCCGACGGCGGCCAGGTCGGTCAGCCGGGCGAGCGAGTCCTCCAGGTCGGCGCCGACCCGACGCAGACCGAGCCGGAGCAGGGCGGCCTTGACCGGACCTGCCGGCCAGCGTACGACGATGAGCCGTACGATCGTCCCGCCCTCCTCCTCGTCGGCGGTGAGCTGGACGTAGATCTCGGTGCGCGCCTCCGCCCGGGCACCGGCGCCCTTGGCCCGTTCCCGCCAGCCGATCAGGGCCGGCTCCTGGTAGGCGATCACCTCGGCCTCATGCGCCGCGCCGCGCCCCGCCTGGACCAGCTGCCGCCGGCCGAAGCCCTCTCCCGAGAGCACCTCGGCCGCGCGGACCCCCGCCAGCCACGCCGGCAACTGTTCGGCCCGCTGCACGACGTCCCAGACCGCTTCGATCGGCGCCACCACGTGCGCACTGCGTTCCACGAGGATCATTTCCGTCTTCCTCCAGTGAGGACATCCCACGATATCGGCACTCTATGCGCAAATTCGGACGTACTTGGACGGGTTCGGAAAAGACACGCCGAAAACCATTGCGCTGGCGGGCTCCGCGACCTATGGCGCTCCACGCGGCGGCCCCCTAGACGAGTGATTCCGAATGGATCAGTGGTCGTACGCGGTCAGGGAGCGTTTGACGTCGGCGTTTATGCGCCAGTTGTGCCAGATCGCGGCGG